>JAFZOV010000165.1 GCA_017550445.1 Fibrobacter sp. | reverse complement strand
GAGTAGTCGGTAGAACCCTGAAGATCCACGGAGGAGTTGATGACAGAGCGGCCTTCCATAATGTCAAGAGCCTTGCCCTTGGGCATGCCCTGAGTCATCGGAATGTCGATGAGAACGACGTCGCCGAGGTTCTTCTGGGCGAGCACGAGAGCCATTGTACCACCGATTTGACCAGCACCAACGAGTGCAATCTTCTTTCTAGCCATGATTAGACCTTCCTTTTAAGGTATTGAATTTTACGGGCTACAATATAGCAATTTTTGGTTACAATTGCTAGACCATCGCAGCCACAAAATCGGCTTCGCACATCAGTTTTTCACCCGAGAAAGCCTTGCCTGAATACTTGAATATGCCGTGGCGCACAGAAAGGAGTTTTACCTCGAGGCGGAGGTCCATTCCGGGGAGCACCGGATTCCTGAAACGGCAGTTTTCAATACCCATGAACGCGGGGCGCTTGCCCGCCACGTCGGCTTCGCGGGCGATCATCGTAAGGAGCGTAGCCGCCTGGGCCATGGATTCCACCTGAAGCACGCCCGGCATCACGGGATTGCCCGGGAAATGGCCCTGGAAGAACTTTTCTTCGCCGGTCACGTGGTAGAGGCCCACCAAAGACGGGAGCACGTCCTTGCCGTCGCCAAGTTCGAGGCTCAGGACCTCATCGACAAACGCGAAGGGAGCCTTCTGCGGGAGCAGTTCGTGGACCACATCGGCATCGTAGACAAAGCCGGCTTTTTCAGATTTCTTAAGGGTTTCCAGTAGAGACATAAGGCAGAAGTTTCTCCATGATTTTATGGTGAATGGTATGGCCGCCGTTCAGCACCTGAATGCGTACCTTTGGTAAAGCAGGGCATGCAAAGGCAATATCGCCCAGCAAGTCTAGAATTTTATGGCGAGCAGGTTCTTCGTCCATGCGGTAACGGGCATGCGAATTTATGCCCAGGAGCATTCCGCAACTTTCGTCGACCCCGCCCAGGAGTCCGGAGGCGCGGGCGGCCTCATAATCGTCCTCGAAAATGAAAGTCCGCGCCGAGAACGCGCTATAGAGGTCCTCTGCGGAATAGACCGCAAGGCTTGCCGCCGAAGAGAACCCATCGGGCCGCGTAATTTCGTATTCCACCTCGAAGGTTTCCGAGGGCGAAACTTTCACGTAGCCGCGGGGCAGTTCCCAGGAGGCATCGACAGGGGCATCGTAAAAACGGATTGCCTGCGGAACGCCGGCAACGCGCCGCAATGCATGGAAAAACGGTAACGCGCTCCCGTCCATCATGGGGATTTCGGCATCGCCGTTCTGCTCAAGGACGCGTACATCGAACCGCAATTCGGGCCACGCGAGGAACACGGGAGCGAGATGCTCCGGAGAATGGAGGGAAAGCCGGCGGTCGAGGCCCGGTTTCGAATAAATTGCCGTCCGAGCCACATTGTACTCCAGTTCGGCGTAACAATGCAAGGCATCTGTCGAGTAAAATTGTTCGCCCGAAACGCTCCAACACACGCGCGGAGCACGGTTCGGGTCACGTTCCAGCAAATCGACCTGCACAGTCGCGTTCTTGAACGAAAGCGACGGCGAAGAGAAAGCAATAGTCTTGAAAGCCGGCATGCTACTTCTTCCCCATCTGGCGGAGGCGCACCATCGAGCGGCGCCAAACCGTAATGTCTTCTGCAGGGAACCCAGAAACAGTCTTGCCGGCAGGGATGCTCTTGGTGACACCCGCCTTCGCGGCAATACGCGCGCCCTTACCGAGAGTGAGGTGGCCAGCCACCTGCGCGCCGCCCGCAAGTTCCACGTCGTCTTCGACTATCACGGAACCCGCAAGTCCCGACTGCGATGCCATATAAATGTTGTTGCCCAGACGGCAGTTATGCGCCACCTGCACGAAGGAATCGAAATGGCAGCAATCGCCTATCGTGGTGGGGCTCAAGAAACCGGCGGCAACCACCGTGTTCGCCCCGAAACTGCAATTGCGCCCGATGCGCACGCCAGCAAGGTGCGGGACAGGCCGACGCACGCCCTCGTATTCATAAAAACCAAACCCGCGCGACCCGACGACGGCGCCCGCCTGGAACACGCAATTCTCGCCTATCACGACATTCGGGTAAACCGTCACGTTGGCCTCGAGTACGCAGCCTGCGCCGAGCGTTGCCCCGCGCATCACCACGCAGCCGGGCCCGATATGCACATTTTCGCCCACGACGCCCTCCACCACGGCGCTCCCGTGAACGGAGGCCGTCGGCGCAACAAAGCTTTCGCCTGCAGGCTCACCTGCAAAGCATTCGAGGAAGCGGACCATCGCATGGTACGGATTTGCAACAGGAACAACACAGCGCACAGAGGGCAAAACCTTCGAGGCCGCAGTTACGCCACCTTCGATCAACCCGCGCGGCACGAACAGCAAGCCGGCTCGCACCTGCGCCAAAAGCGAAGACGCGTAGCCATTCGCATTCGTTTCGCTCTTCACGGTATCGCCCACCCAGAAACTCGCATCGCTATCGCATGCCAAGTCTACAGATGCAAATCCCGCTATTTCAAATCCATCTGGAACGTTCTTTACAATTTCTGAAAAATCGGCCCCGTCCAAAAGTCCTTCGGACTTGAGCCATCCCAACACATTCAACAGAGAAACAGGTTTCACCTAGTCCCCCAACCGAAGCATCTGGACCTGGCTAGCAAATTCGATTGCAACCGTATTGCCCAGCTTGCCGCTCACATCCTCGCCATCGAGTTGCAGGAACTCGCCGTCTTCAAAAGAAAACTCGAGGGAACGCACCTTCGTCGACTTGAGGAAATACTTTTTGTACAAGTGCCCGATAACAGGGACGGTACCAATTGCAATGGCACACAGGAACGCCGGCAAATCAGGCACGTCCACCACTTCCAAATAGCCATCCGCCATGTTCGAACGGAAAAAGGGATTTGCACCGCTGGCAAAACTCGGGATATTCCCGACAATCACCGTCCGGTGCCCCTTGAGGTCAACCGTAACCTTCTTGCCATTTTCATCGACGTAACGCAACGTTCCGCCCTTCAGGCAATAATTCCTGTCGGCAAAAAAGCGGCGCACGTAATGCAGCTTGTTGGCAATCACCGAATTCGAAGATATTGCGCCAGTTGCGCGGTCTCGGTTAAAATCATGCGCGATACGGGCATCGATACCGCCCGAAAAATAGTTCGCAAGCGCATAAGTGCCGTTCACCTTCCAGATATCAAAAGGCACGGCAGATGCTCGCAACAGGCGACGCACCAGGAATAGCAGGCCCTGGTCCACAAACGGCTTGTAGAGGTTCAGCACGCGGGCAAGGTCGTTCCCGGTGCCAAGCGGGATAAGCCCGATTTTCACCTTGTTTGAAAAATCGTAGGCGAGCATCGTCGAAAGCACTGCAGAAACAGTCCCGTCACCGCCGACCGCAATAAGCGTTTCCGTAGACGACAGCGCCGTCAGGATCTGTTCCTTCATCCCCTCATAGCGGGTAAATTCAACCTTCCACTCGTCGGCAACAAAGTCCATCGACTCCATGATTTCGGGCAGGAATTCCTTGATGACTTTCCCTTGCCCGCCACCGCTAATCGGATTGATCAAGAAGTAAAACTTTAGTGCCACGCTATGCCCCCAGGAGTTTATCCTTTATTTCGACATAGCGTTCAACACCACCGCGCACACCCTCGATTTCTTCGGTCGTGAGTTCGCGCACTACATGGGCCGGGGCTCCGAGCACAAGCGAATTCTCCGGGAATTCCTTCCCCTGCGTAACAACGGCGCCAGCCCCTACGATACAATTTTTCTTTATGTGCGCACCATCCATCACAATTGCGCCCATGCCCACCATCACGTTATCTTCGATAGTGCAGGCATGCAATACCGCATTGTGCCCGACAGTCACCTCGTCGCCCACGACGACTCCCATTCCGGTAGACACGTGGACAGTGACATTGTCCTGGATGTTGGTGCGTTTCCCGATGCGAATCGGAGCAAGGTCGCCGCGCAAAACGGCATTATAGAACACGGAGGAATCATCCCCCACTTCCACGTCGCCCACAAGTACCGCCCCATCAGCCACAAAGGCGCGGCTTCCCAGGCGGGGCGTCATTCCATCGAGTGCAATCAATTTAGACATGCACTTAATTTACAATTATTTTTTGCAAGAAAGGAATAATTTTTATTCAGCCGGGGTTTCTGACTGGGGTTCAGGCTTGCTTTCGGCCACGGGCAACGCTACGATTTTATTCCATTCCGCAGCATCGGACGGGCGGAGCAACATCGCACCGGCATAATCCTTCAAAGCCTTGACAGCCTTAACCGTATCGCCGTCTTCCAGGGAAATCTTGGCATCTTCAAGAACATCCTTCTGGGCGTTGCGCATATCGGCAATTTGGCCCTGACGGTTCTGGCGGAGCACTTCCATGGAATCGCTCACGAATCCAAGATCCCAGGTGCTGTCGTAGCAGGCTTCGACCTCGGGGTACTTCGTCGGGTCTTCTGCCGCAGCCGCATAGAGAGCGTCGCACCTTGCAAATGTTTCGGCACTGTTCTTCTTTGCGTACTGGTAGTACTGGTAACCGCCCACGATAAGGCCGATAATCACCAGGAGGAACACGCCATCCTGCCAGCCCATGATAGGACCGGTGGGCATTTTCGGGCGACCGTTGATGGTCTCGCCCGCTTCGAGTTTTTCTTCAGCCTCATCAAAGGGGCTCTTTCCGTTCAAGAAGCTAACCATATTTTCCCTACTTTTTTGAAATCGCGTCATAGACGCGGGCATATAAATAAATCTGTTTCACGAGACTTGCAAACCCGTTCGAACGTGTCGGCGAAAGCCCGACATTCAAGCCGATATCCTGGAAAAACACCGGGTCGAGCGAAAGGATTTCGCTAGGCGGCAAGTCGTTGTAGACCTTCAGGGCAAGCGCTCCGAGACCGCGGCTGATAAGCGGGTTCGTCGTACCGCCTTCCACGTCCATCTCGAAATGCAAAACGCCATTGTCAAATTTCGGCACAAGGTACATCGTCGAGGCGCACCCCTGGATGATGAACTTTGCATCCTTGAGAGCAGCGTCCATGCCCTTATGCGCACGGGCAAGGTCAAGCAAGAATTTCCACTTGTCATCGGGGTCGGCAAATGACGCAAACTTCGCGCGAACTTCTTCTGTCCTTTCTGTAATCAAACTTGCCATAATTCCCTACTTTAAGAACGAACGCATTTTCCAGATGAGCGACGGGCTTGCGCAGAGTACCGTAAAGAATATGCGGAACAAGGTCTGCTTTTCGCGCGGCAGCTTCGAGAGGCTCTTTGCCGCACGGTTGAACTGAGAATCCTTGATGGCGTTGAACCCAGGTTTTGCGCGGGCAATCTGCAAGTGAGTCCTGCCAAGCGCTTCCATCCAGCGGTCAAGAACCGACGCCTCGATTTTTTCACGCGCTTCGGGGGTAGGCGCAGCAAGCCATTCTATGGCAGATTCCGCGACAAGCTTTCCGCACTGCATCGATTCCACAATGCCCGAACGGCTGATGGGGTTCACGCAGCTGGCGGCATCACCGGCCTTGAAAAGGCCGCAGCGGGCCATGGGCCGCTTCGATTGCCCACAGGCAATCATGCCGCCGTAGATGGCCTTGACTTTGGCATTTGGGTAACATTCCGCAATAAACGATTTCAGCTTTTCGCGCAGCGACACGCCCAGCTTTACATCCTTGCCGAGCACAAAACCGATATTCACTTCCACGCCGTCACGCGGGAAAATCCAACCGTAACCGTCGGGGAACTCGCTACCGAAAAAGAGTTCAATATGTTCAGAACTGTGCTCGATACCTTCAGCAACCGCAAAGATTGCAGGCTCGAGATCAGCATCGCCAGACTCTATACCTTCCAGGCATTCAATACCGCGTGTAATGCGCGCACCCGGGCCAGTCGCATCGACAACCGCCTTTGCCATTACAGTTTCCGTAACGGATTCAGGGCCCTTCACGCAAACGTTCCACATGCCGTCATCATTGCGTGCAAGCGACTTCACGAGCGCGTCGAAATGGCATTCCACACCTGCTTCGGCACAGCCGTCCGCAAGCGCATGGTGGAATCCGGAACGGTCCAGAATAAGTCCGCAATCCTTGCTGTAGAATTCCGCCCTGTGGCGGTCGGGAGACGTAAAATAAATTCCAGAGATACGACCACGCACCCAGGACCGGTCGACGGGCCACAACTTGGCAAGCCTATTTGCCGAGACCGCCTCGGCACAGAAAATAGGTTCCTTCCAAGGCGCCTTCTTATCTAGCAAAAGAACGCGGCCAGCACCTTTCGTCTGCCTAGCATACGTACAAGCGGCCATAAGGCCAGCAGGGCCAGCCCCGCAGACGACCAAATCGTACGTTTCAAACTTAAAAAAGGACATTGTAAGCGCAAAATTAGTTTTTTACGCAAAAAATAATGGAGTTTTTTTAAATAAGTGATTGTTTTTCCATTTTTTTAGTTATTTTAAGGCTATACGTTATTGGTTTTCCATAAAAGGAACAGTTTATATGAATATGAAGATGATTTCGAAACTCGGTGTATGCCTTATCGGCGCACTGGCGATTGGCGGTTTTGCCCAGGATTATTCGGGTCAGGATCTGAACACATCCTTCCGCGACAAGCGCATCGACGGTTTCAACTTTTCTAACGCTAAGGCCAAGAAGGGCGTGACCGACTTCCAGCGCAGCGCTGGCGAAGGCCCCAAGTTCCAGGAAGCACAGCTCCCCGAAGTCTCTTTCCAGAACGCAGTGATTAGCGAAGCCAACTTCAAGGGCGCAAACTTGAGGAAGGTCATCATCAGCGGTGCTGACATCCGTAATTCGAACTTCAAGGGCGCAGACATGGAAGAAGGCAACCTCTACCGTGCAACGCTCCTCGGCAGCCAGTTCCCGAACGTGAACTTCAAGAACGCCCGCCTCGACGCCATGAAGGTCGCCGACAACACCGACTTCAGCAAGAGTGACTTTACGCAGGCATCCGTCATGGACGTCGACCTTACCCGCGCCGACCTCTCCAAGGCAAACCTCACGAACGCAAACTTCTCCCGTTCCCTGATGGGTGAAGCCAACCTCAAGAAGGCTACCCTCGTCAAGACGGACTTCACCGCATGTAACCTCATCGCCGCCAACTTCAAGGGCGTCGACCTCATCAACGTGAACTTTGCGAAGGCCGGTCTTTCCCAGGCCAACTTCAGCGGTGTTGAATTCCAGAACGTGAACCTCCAGGAAGCTGACCTTTCCCTGACCGAGTTCGACGACGTCGACCTCTCCAAGACCCAGCTCCAGAAGGCCAAGTTCGCCCAGTCCACCCTGAGCAGCATGAAGTTCCAGGGCCAGGACCTCACCGGCGTTGTGTTCGACAAGGGCGTGGTCAAGAAGTCCAACTTCGACAAGGCCAAGCTCACCAAGACTTCCTTCTTCGATACCGAAGTGAGCAAGTGCGAATTCCGCGGCACCGACCTTACCAAGGCAGTGTTTGATGGCGCCTACGTCAAGAAGAACATCTTCGACGGCGCAGACATGGACAAGGCCAACCTCGCCAACTCCACCATCTCCCAGACCGACTTTATCGGCACTCAGCTGAACGGCGCAAGCTTCGCCGGTGCTAAGCTCGAAAACGTCCGCTTCACCAACGCAAAGATGAGGAACGTCAAGATCGACGCCGACACCAAGCTGTTCAACGTTGACTTCTCCGGCGCTGACCTGAGCGACGCTAAGATTGAAAAGTGCACCGTCAAGAAGGTTGTCTACGACAGCCGCACCAAGTTCCCCGCCGGCTTCGACCCGCGTCAGTACGGCTTCACCAAGCCGGGTGAAAAGGCTGCCGAAGTGGTTGTCCAGAACAGCGGCAAGAAGTCCTCTGTTGCTGACGACGCTATGCCGAAGAAGAAGAAAAAGAAAAAGAAAAAACACGTCGATGAAGACGATGAATAATCGCTACACCTAGACAAGTTTTAAATAGCCCCGCACTGCGGGGTTATTTTTTTTCATGTTCCAAATGTCGGGCTAGGGCATGTCCGTGCAAGTACAGCTTGACTCGCGCAACGCTCTGCGGCGCCAATGTCTGTTCGGCAATTCTCGCACAACTACGGCGCCGATTCTCGCCTTACTTTTTGTCCATAAGCCAGGAGATTGCTTCGGAGAGGCTGTGGACGCGCACGACCTTCATGCCCTCGAGGGTCTCGGGCAGTTTGCCGTTTGCAGGCACTACAGCCTCCACCATGCCGAGGCGGCGCGCCTCCTTGAGCCGCTGGTCCAAAAGCGCGACACTGCGCACCTCGCCCGAAAGGCCAAGTTCGCCCACCGCGATGGTCTGCCGCGAAAGCGGAATCCCCAGGTGGTTGCTTGCAATCGCTAGAGCGAGCGCCAAGTCCGAAGAGGCGTCGGTCACCTTCATCCCGCCAGCGATACTCGCGAACACGTCGGACGCACCAATTGATACACCGCCGAACTTTTCGAGCAGGGCGAGGATGATGGTGAGCCTCTTCGGGTCGATACCTGCAGCCACCCGCTGCGGCACGGCAAAACCCGTCTGGTTCACAAGCGCCTGCGTTTCGAAAAGGAGCGCCCGCGAACCCTCGAGCGTACAGCATACAACGCTCCCCGGAGTAGGCGGCGTGTTCTCCTGCAAAAAAACTCGGCTCGGGTTCGCCACCGACTCAAGCCCGTGGCTAGTCATCTCGAACACGCCGATTTCGTCGGTAGCACCAAAGCGGTTCTTGATGGTACGCAGCAGGCGGTACTGGTGATTGCGGTCGCCTTCAAAGTAGACGACCGTATCGACCATGTGCTCGAGGATTCTCGGGCCAGCAATTTGCCCGTCCTTCGTAACATGCCCGATGAGGATGGTAATGCACCCCGTGTTCTTCGCAAAGACCATCAGGTCGAGCGTACATTCGCGGAGCTGCGTCGCGCAACCCGGAGTCCCCGAGAGGTCGCCCTTGTAGACCGTCTGTATGGAGTCGATGACCATGACCTGCGGCTTGACTTCTTTCGCATGCTCCACAATCTTCTCGAGGCTCGTTTCGCACAGGAGGAGCATGTCGGAACCCGAGACGTTCAGACGTTCGCTCCTAAGCTTCACCTGGCAGGCGCTCTCTTCCCCGCTCACGTACAACGTCTTCACGCCGGCGGCTGTCATCGTGGCGAGCGTCGTGAGCACCAGGGTGGACTTGCCAATACCCGGATCGCCACCGATGAGCACCAGGGAACCTGGCGCAAGCCCGCCACCGAGCACGCGGTCGAATTCCGCATTGGCGGTGCTCAGCCGCCGCGTGTCTTCCGTGGCCACATCGCGCAAAGGCACCACCTGGTGGACCGGACCTCCAAGCCCGCGCCCGCCTCGCGCCGCGCCCGTATTGACAGGCTCTACCGCATGCTCCTTGAGGGTGTTCCACGCCCCGCAGAACGGGCACTTACCCACCCACTTGGGTGTAGTATTGCCACATTCCGTGCAAAGGTATTCAATTTCTTTCTTCGATTTGTTTAGTGCCACCATGTGCACTAATATAATAAATGCAAGCGACAAAATGTGTCATCCGAATAGATAATGCACAAAAAAGCAGTTTTTTTTGACAGGCTCTGTCAGGCTAATTCGTACTTTTTTACAAAAAATGCCAAAACGCTGCGATGGTCAGATTGCCTTTTTCAGCAAAAATTCTGCAATTCCGTTGGGCTATCTCGCACCCATTATTTTGTATATTTTAACAAAATCCTGGGAGGGGCCTATATGAAAAAAAAGCTAATGATTCTCGCAATTTTCCTCGTTTTCGCAGCAGGCATCGCCCACGCAACCGGCAAGGAAAGCACAGAATACTCCAGCAACGCAAGTTCCTCCCAAAAGGATTCAGCATCGACTCTGCTCGCCCCCGAAACTGACAAACACTCTACCACAGAGAGCAGTACCGTTAAGAAATGGGGGGTCAAATTCGGATTTATTACGCCCATCCCCCAAAACTTAAATTTCAACCCGAACGAAAACAGCGGCTTAAACATTATAGCAAAGCGGTTCATCCAGACTGGCATCAGAAACCTAACAATCCCCATCGAAATCGAGGCAAGTTTCTTCAGGATTTTCAGCAAATACGAACACGAAGCCGTAAGGTCGGGCACCCCAATCATCACTAAAATCAGCAGTAAATACGACGATAGTTTTTTCGATCTAAGCAACAACGTTCTTGCAAGATTCAACCCTCTCTCGTGGTTTTTCGTGGAAGGGGGAATCAAGTGGGGATACAATATTACACCCATCTCAAACTTTATCTTCGGTACGCCCGTAGGTTTCGGCGTCATCACAGACATCTTTGAAATCGGAGCAAGAGTTACCTTCGACCTAACGGACCGCGACTCGAATGTCGGCAGAGTGACTCACATCCAGTTCATTTCCTTCTCGCTTATTTTCTAAGCAAATACAGCAATCTAGAAATTTCTTTCTTTGATTTACTTAGTGCCACAATGCGCACTAATACAATAAAATTGGGCGACAAAATATGTCATATGAAACAATCCGTTTCATTATTTCTCAATTTTTCCCGTCAACCCCCAAAAGCGTCTATTTATAAGTTTTTTCATACTTTGCACTCTTCAGCCCGTATAATATCTTTATTAGCGCCCCGTGCGGGCGCAAAAGCTTGAAGGAGTAGCAAAAATGAAAAAAAGCATCGCGTTTACTTTATTGATGGTTGCATGGGCAGCCCTGTGTTCATGTTCAGACAACGATAACGGCATACCCTACGAACTGAAGACAGCTTGCCTAGTAGAAGACCTTGACGATTTCGAGGACGAGCAAGCCGCCAGCCTCTTGCCCGAAGCACTGCGACATCCCGCCCCACAGAATGAGGAAAATTCCATTTTTGACAATGCCATTACAGTGGACACCGTCTATTTCCGGAAGAAAGAGAATGGCGCCGTGTATACCGAACTGAAAATAGCAACATACTGCGGCTTAGACTTTTCCCTACAAACAAAGAAAGTCGCCGACACGCTTTTTGTTGACACCGAATACGACACAAATGATCGCCCCGCTTGCAGTTGCACGGCAGTTGTCGATTTTGAAGTCCCTGACGACATGAGTTCAGCCAAAATCCTGTACACAGACAGGAACAGAAACCACCCAAAAGTTATTATCCACGAATATTAAGGATTCGCAACACCAAGCCCATTCATTTTAAATAACGACAAAAAACCGGTTTCCATCCTCTTGATGGAAACCGGTTTTTAATTGACGTAAAATTCAACTACTTCGCCGCGGGCTTCGAGACCACGGGGCGGATGCGCTTGCCGCAGAGGGTCACCACGATGTGGGCCTGCGCGAACATGTAGTAGGCGGTATCGCGGCTGTTGTTGAGTGTGGACTTCGGGTCGTAATCATCCTTGGTCACGAACACCTCGGCAACACCGGAAAGGCTCACGTCAAGTGCGCAGCGTTCGCACGGGAACCCAATCACGTACAGCTTGGAACCAGGAGGCACCTTGCCGCGGGCATAATGCAGAGCGTTGATTTCGGCATGCACCATAAAGGGGTACTTGTTCGCCTCGAACTCGTGATGGCTCAGGAGTTCACCCGTGTCGGCATCGAGCAGGTCGTAGGCCAGCAGCTGCTTTTCGCGGGTGTACGGGACGGTTTCGTCGTCGAAACCCGCGGGGGCACCGTTGTAGCCGGTACTGATGACGCGGCCTTCGGCACTCACGAGCACCGCCCCCATCTGGGTATTCTGGTCTTTACTGAGGCGCGCCTGGGCGCACATCATCTGGGTATATACTTCGTCACGAAGCTTGCTGCGGGATTGAGAATTGTTCATGCCTAGAAATATAGCAAGGAATTAACGCAATGTGACAGGAACCGAGCGATTTCCGCTGGGAGTCGAGACACGGACCAGGAAGCGCCCAGCCGACGGCAGGCCTTCCAGGTGCAGCAGGTTGCCCGACGCATTCAGGCTCACCGGCAGGCGCCTTCCATCGTAGGTGAACACTCCCGCACGCACGCGACCTGCCGCAAAGGACTCCATTCCGGGGATTTCGAGGGTGATACGCCCCTCGCCCACCTGCGCCACGCGGATTTCCATAGATTTTGCGACAACAGGCATCGGAATTTTGGCTTCGTCATTCCCAAACACAACCGAGCCTTCGTTCACGCACGAGTTGGTCAACAGGCGGACTCCCGAGAACACAATGGCATATTCACTCGTGACAAGCGTCTGATCTGCCTTCCCATCGATTTTAATATCGCCCTTGTTGGTACAGCTGTCCAGTTCCGCGAATTCCAGGGAGTCCGTAGCACCAACCAAACCCGCAATCTTGCCGTCTACGGCAGAATCCTTCCTAATTGTGATTTCGCCATTGTTGACCGACTGCTTGAGGGTAATGGATTTCGTACCGTCACGAACATAGCCGACAAGTCCGCCCACATAGGGATTGTCGGCATTCTCGACAAGGATATTCCCGAAGTTCTGCAGGCGGCTACCCGACGTGGTTTCCCACAAGCCAGCAATGCCACCAACATAAACAATTTCCTGCGACCCAGTTCCATGATAAGCGATGTCGGCCTGGTTAATGCAACTGTCTAGGGTCAGAGTAGAATCTCCCTGGATCAACCCGAAGAGCCCGCCCAAGGAGGCATCCTTGCCCGTAAATTCGATTTTGCCGTAATTGACATTACCGACATACGTATTCCGGGAACCATGCACGGTACTGACACCTATAAGGCCACCTACAAAGGAGAGTCCACTGGCCCCCTTCACCTCGATGTCGCCCTTGTTCGTATTATCCTTAATCACGGTCGAAGAAATATTCTGCCCGGTCAAGCCGCCTACGGTTACATCGGAACTTCCTTCGACAGTAAACTTTGCTTCATTCGTATTGCCGGTAAAGTTTCCATTCGCAATCAAAATTCCGACAAGGCCACCCACATACATACCGTCGGTAGAAGTCACCTGGAAGGAACCCTTTATCGTATTGTTGTAAAAACCGGCCCAACCGGAAACCACATTACCCACGATGCCGCCGACCTGAGAACCATTCGCCGACACATCAGAACCGGACTTGTACTCCAGATCGACTATATTATTCCGCACAACAACGACGCCTGACACTACCTGCGTTATAATCGCACCAGTAGTCCCTGAAACATGAAGATAAGCCTTATCGACAACGATGTTCTCGAAATAGAGCGTATCATCGGAGTCAGCCATGATGGGACCAAAAAGAGCCGGACCCATGGCCACATTCACATCTTCGTCGACAAACAGGTTCGAAATCTTGAAGCCACCGCCATCATAGCTCCCGGCAAACGGGCCAATAGCCTTCCAATTGCCTTTTTCGCGACCGTACTTGGTCGAGAGATCGATATCCGCGGTCTGCTTGAAGAACATGCCTTTACCCATATCCGGAACGGGCACTCCCTTGTATGCAGTCCCGCTAATCACGGCCAGGCGCAGATCGTCAAGATCCTCCGCAGATTCCACGGTAAGCGGGTTCCCCCTGGTACCATTTCCGGCAGCCCAGGCTCCAGCCATGAGCAACATTAATGCGGCAACGAATGAACGCATATTAGATTCTCCTTTTTTCGTTGTGAAGATCATGGTAGTTTATTCAAAAAAATTAGTTTATTTTACGCAAAATAAAAGTCTATCGGCATATCCGATAGACTTTTTCCCAAAAATACGAGAATTTCGGTACTACAGCGCGATTATTCCGTATTACGCTTCGACCTTCTTGCCTTTTTCGACGGCGTCGGCAAGGGTCATGCCGGTGAATTCCTGGGCGCTGAACCAGCGACCGCTCTTCTTGTCGTCGAGCAGCACTGAGACCATAGAACCCGGAATAACGGTTTCGGGGGCGTTGGGGGCGTTCGGGCCGCCAAGGTCCGTACGGAGCCAGCCCGGGTCCATCACATTCATCATCACGTCGGTGCCGTTCAGCTTGCAGGCAAAATCCTTCACGAACTTGGTGAGGGCAGCCTTAGCGCAGGCGTAGCCCATCAGTTCCGGCTCGTTCGCAATGCCGCTCGTAGTAAGCTGCATGCGGCCAAAACCGCGCTTGATCATGCCCGGCAAAAAGTGGTAGGCAATCTTGACGGGGGCAAAGAAGTTCACGGCCATCGCGTGGTGAAAATCGTCCATCGTGTTGGTGAGGTAGTCGGTGAAGTAGTGGCTCATGAGGCCCGCATTGTTGAACACGAGGTCCACCTGCACGCCCCAGCTATCGATTTCGGCGAGAGCGGCATCGATTTCGGTTTCGCTCTCGAGGTTGCAGCCCACGGCACGCACTTCCACGCCGTACTGCTTGAGTTCGGCAATCACGGGTTCGGCATGCGCCTTGTCGCGGCCCTGCAAGATGATATCTGCACCGAGTTTAGCCATCTCGATAGCGGTAAGACGGCCTACACCACGGCAGCCGCCGGTAATCAAGGTCCATTTGCCCTTCACGTCAATCATTTCAATCCCTTTGCGCGTTTGCGCGACTGCGGCACCCCTGAACTTTGCGTGTAGCACGCGGGGAGTCGGTGTTCTAGGTAATAAAATAGACTTTTGAGGGGCCGTCCGGACATTTTTTGCCGAGGAAAACGTTTACAGGCGTAAAAAGGGCCGCAAGTAGCCGAAAAAGCGTCGAGCAAGCCCTTCAAATAGGGAAAGAACCACCAAAATGGGGACCAAAGCACTGATTTTGCAAGGAGCCAGCGTCCATTTTGTTAATTTGTACGTCATTTTCAAGCATTTTCCTTTTACTGGCGGGCCGCAAAAGCCTTAATTCACCTTATTTGGCACCAAAAAATGCAGCACCGAAGGCCAAACCACCCCCTCTTTAGCGAAAAATATGTTAGTTTGTTCAAAAACCAAGGCAACAAAAAGCCCCTGCCGGGGTGACAGGGGCTAATTTTGTAGGCGATCGACCCTAAGTCCTCACGCTTACAAAAATAAATATAGCAGTTTTTTCTCAAAAAACACACGTAAATTGAGAATTTACAAAAGATTATGTTCTCAACGCGTTCCCGATTTTATGACAAAAAAGATACGCCGGAAACAAGCCCTAGACCACACCGGTGCTTCCGAAACCGCCGCGGTCAGCACCTTCGAGCGGGCCTTCCTCGAACGTGAGCGTGGGCTGGATTTCCATAATGCGGAACTGCGCGATGCGGCATCCCTTCTCGATGGTCACGTCGCGGGTGGCGTACACGGGCATTCTCCACCAGTCATTCGCACCGCAGTAGCTCGAGTCCACCACGCCCACCGAGTTCGCCTGCAGGATGCCGAAGTTCTTGAACGTGGAACTGCGCGGGGCGATATGCGCCTCGTAGCCCTCGGGCAACTTCATCGCCACACCCAAGTGGATGAGTTTGAACTCGCCCGCCTTGAGCGTCACGGTCTCCGCTGCGGCAAGGTCTATCCAGTCGGACTTGCCGCCAATGTAGGTGAGTTTCGGGATGGAATCATCGAGATATTGGATTTTAATTGTCTTTGTCGCCATGGTGCAAATATATAATTTACAAATAGCAACAGCCTGTTTCTTGATTTACAAGGGGTTCAAAAGTATATTTAGCCCGTACTAAAAAAGGAGTTTAAATGCAGACCTACGAAATTCTCAAGAACATCCGCGAAAAGAACAACCTCACGCAAGACCAGATGGCAGAACGCATCGGCGTGACGCGCCAGGCCGTAAGCCGCTGGGAAACCGGCGAGACGCAGCCGAACACCGAAATGCTCAAGATTTTGTCAAAGGAATTCAATGTTTCCATAAACACCCTGCTCGGGGCCCCACGCCAGCTCTTTTGCCAGTGCTGCGGCATGCCCCTCGGCGACGACGCGATGATCAGCCGCGAGACCGACGGACACTTCAACGAGGATTACTGCAAGTGGTGCTACGTAGACGGCAAGTTCACCTACACAAGCAAGGACACCCTACTGGACTTTCTGCTTTCGCACATGCCTAACCCCGAAAACACGCCGGATGCAGAAAGGCGCAAGTTCTTCGACTCGCACCTTTCGCAATTAAAGCACTGGGCTAGATAGCCGTATCAGATAACAGCGTCAATCTTTTCATTCCAGTGGTCCGTGGTTTCACGGGCCACTTCGTTTCCGCAGTCGTAGATGCAAAGGAAGCAGATTTCGTTCACGACCTCGTAATCAGAACCGCCGTTAAACACGTTGGCATTGCCGTATTCCTCGCGGTCTTTCCACAGATAGACTTTGCAGGCGTTCTGTGCAGAAACCGCCATGCAATAGGCGGAGAGCATGTCTTCCGTGAGGTCGGCCGCAGTTCCTGCACCCGCTGCAACAGGCGACGCGAAGATTTCGGCCAGCGTTATGATGCGCGAGCCGCCTTTGGCCAAGATTCTCCCAGCGATGTTGAATTCGATTTCCATAAAATTGATTCCGAAAGAATCATCCCTTCACACAACGAACAGGCAGTCCCGTATCTCTATACTTCTGAACTGACAAAGAACGCGTCCAGGAATCGGTTACAAAGACTGCCCATGCATAGAGGGAGCCGGCATCAATATTCCACCAAAATCCCCCAATTTTGCCAAGGTCTGCATATTTTTTACCATGAACGTAATAACCCGCAGGCAAAAGCGAGAACCCCCTAACATTATCGCGATTGCCATCTCCATCCCACCCCGTACTCGATTTAATCATATCATATTCTTCATAATCACTGTATGGTTCGCGCAAAAACTCAACCAGATTATCACGATCGACCGAATTAGGAACACGCCAACCAGCAGGACAAATACCTCGAGCTGAATCAGCGCAAATGCGCGTACCAAAGGTGTCCATACCACAACCTTCAGACTCGTGGGTATATACAGCAGAAGAATCCATCATCGCACTATAAATGTACAATCTACCAAATTTGGCACAATTTTCTATATCGTCATCGTAACAGAAACTTGATGAATCAAGCAACGTCGTCGGCGCCAAATAAGCGAGATTTAAATTTTGAGCAAACCAAGTTTGTTTTTTCCCCAATTTGGTAACAAAAGAAATTGTCTTATAAACATGATAATCTCGTTCATCTAAAAATTCACCATAGTCAACATTTGGGTTTAATTGAGCTGTAGGAGCATAGGTGCAGATGACCCCTTCAGGGCATTCTGTAGTATAGGGAATTTCAACTCCTTCAATTTCAATAACTTTCTTAGTCGAACTCGAAGAAACAAAAGACGATGAAGAATTTTCACTTGAACTGCTCAATTCATAGTCGCTGGAATACGGCATCACAGCCGAACTTGATGAAATAGATTTCTTTGAACTACTTGACTGAATCACAGAACTCGATGAAACGGATTCTTTTGAACTACTCAAGCGATCCTCAGAACTCGATGAAACAACTTTTTTTGAACTGCTTGAGCGGACCTCAGAACTCGATGAAATAATTTTTTTTGAACTGCTTGAGTAAATCTCAGAACTCGATATTTCCGCAGAATTTTCGCGAGGAAGAAAATCCGCCGAAGTAGAATCATCGCATGCGAAGAACGCAAAACCAAGCGTACCCGCAAATACACAAGTCACAATTTTTTCTATAAAATACTTTTTCACGAGTCAACACCTATCTGCAAGTCAAAATCAGTCCTTTACAGAGTTTTCAGTATTTGCAGCCTTCTCTGCGGCGGCCTTGTCGGCGGCACGTTCGAGTCGTGCAGGCTTCCCCGCAAGGTTACGGATGAGGCCAAAAAGTGCCGAAAGTTCGTTGCGGGTCGGGTGGATGCGCTGCAGGAGCGTGTTCAGGAAGTTGTCGCGCCAGGCCTGGTCATGGTATTGGCCCGTCAGGTATCGGTCCAGGAACTTCTTGAAGCTATCGATCTGGTCGATGGTCGCCGGGGCCGTCTCGCAGGCGCCCTTCGTGCCACGCTTTGCACGCCCCTCGCCGTTCGCGAGCGCACCACTCCGGCAAAGTTCATACAGGCCGACCGTCACCGCCTGCGCCAGATTCAGGCTCATGAGCCCCGGCACAGGAATTTCACACTGGTACGTGCAGGCGTTCACCTCTTCGGTCTCGAGCCCGCAGGATTCGCGACCGAACACGAGCGCAATCGTGCCGTTCTCGGGCAAGAGTTCCGAAAGCCCGGGCATCATCGTGTGCTTGATGGCAGAACCGTAAATGCGGCGGCTGAAAGCGACCGCGCAGGCGCAATCACCAATGGCATCCTCGAACTTGTGCACAATGGTCGCCTTATCCAGGACCTCGTGGCTGTTCGGTGCCGTGTGGTAGGAATTTTCAATCACCTTGTCGCGCTTCGGGTAGACGATATACAGCTCGTCGAGGGCGTAACAGTGCATGGCGCGGGCCACAAAGCCCACATTGTGCGGGTGTTCCGGTTCTACTAGGACTACTCTAAATTTGCGCATATCTAAACTTTCCACTTAAAATCTTTTCCGCGGATTTCGTTCTCGATGGTTTCGCCTTCGGCGATTTCTGCACCATCATAGATGACGGAATGCCGGATGTGCACGCCAGCGGGCAGTTCCACGCCGGGTACGACGACGGCTTCGTTCGGGTCACGGCCCAATTCCTTCAGACGGGCCTCCACCGCAGACATCAAGCCCTCGGGCGACCCCATGTCTATCCAGGTGGCATTCAGCTGGCTCATGTCTACAAACGGAGCGCAGCCACGGGCAATTTCCTGCTTCCAGAATTCGCGTATATCAAATTCACCTTCACGGATTCGCGAGAGGGCTGCATCGCTGTACCAGGAAACGCCAGAAAACGTCGCGGGGGTCCCGGAAGTCTCGCCGAAGCGCCCGGCAATTCCTGCTAGGCGGCCATCTGCACCTACCCGGAACGTGTTCACCTTCGGGAAGTCTACGGCAAGGAGCGCTACCTGCGGGCCATTCGCCTGAGCGGCCAGTTCCTGCGCGTTGCGGACAAAAGCCACTAGGTCAAAACTGCAGTAGGCGTCGCCGTTCATCACCAGCAGGCCACCGCGGTAGCCTGCGGCATAAATGCGGCGCAACGGCCCCGCGGTTCCCAAGATTTCGGGCAGTTCCACCCAAACTTTCTCGAATCCGAGAGCCTTACCCGCCTCCACCACCTGTTCTGCCAAGTAATGCGCGTTCGCATGCAACCGCACGTTGCCAATCGCACGCGCCTTGCGGGCCTGCAAATCCAAAATTGAAGCATCTACTACGGGCACGAGCGGCTTGGGGACATCGTTCGTGAGCGGGCGCAATCGCGTCCCGAGCCCAGCCGCCAGAATCAAGACATTCAGGGAATCGTTTTCCATCACGCCAAAGATAGATTTTTCCCTACTACTTGTAACTCCGCCTGTAGTTTTCGAATACGATATTCACGTTGAAGAGGTCGCAGGTAATATCGCGACGGGCTTTTTTTATATTTAGGTTGAGCAAAAGATTTAAAATGTTCTGTCAGAATTGTGGTGAACATTACAACTTTCAAGAGCCGCGCTGCCCCTGGTGCGGAGCTCCAAAGCCAGTTGTTGCCGTTAAGAAAAATCCGGTCAAGGAAGAGCCCGAACCGAAGCCTTCAACACCCATCTCTAAACGTTGCGTTGCTGCATTGGTCCTATTCGTTGTGTGCATTGCAAGCCTTTCTACACTGGCAAGCATTGCTTTTATCAACGAACTCCTCAACATACCCGATTTCGATACCATGTACATTATTGCCCCGCTGTACTTATTAGGAATTCCTCTTTTAGGGGTTCATGGATACATGTTCGATAAAGAACAAAAAAGGAGCCCTCGGAAGGATTCTAAAAACGACATCTTTTCTATGAGCCAGACAATGTTAGATTTCTTTTATGCAGCGCCGTTTAAATACGCTTATCATTGTATAAAAGAACGAAATTACAAAGGCCTAATCCTTTTCGCTATAGACATCTCAATAATTTCATTCATAATTGCCTTATAGCGGGGGCGTATCTTTCCTAGCCGCGGCCCTGATTTTCTAAATTTGAGGCCACTATGAGCATTTCTATCCCTCAGCTGCCCAAGGGCACGCGCGATTTTTACCCGGAAGCGCAACGCATCCAGAACTACATTTTCGATACCTGGCGCAATGTCGCCGAATCCTTTGCCTACGAAGAATATGAAGGCCCCATGTTTGAGCATCTTGAGCTCTATACGGGCAAATCCGGCGAAGAAATCGTAAGCCAGCTCTACAACTTCAAGGACAAGGGCGACCGCGAAATCGCGCTCCGCCCCGAAATGACCCCGACGCTCGCCCGCCTTGTGATCCAGAAGGCCCGCGAACTCAAGAAGCCCTTCAAGTGGTTCAGCATGCCGCGCCTTTTCCGTTACGAGAAGGCTCAGAAGGGCCGCCTGCGCGAGTTCTTCCAGCTGAACATGGACATCATTGGCACCGAGAGCATCTACGCCGAAGCCGACCTGCTCGCCTCCATCGCGACGATGCTGCGCAAGTTCGGCCTCAAGGACGGCGAATTTGCGATTGGCGTCTCCAGCCGCAAGCTTTTGGCCACCTACCTCGAGGAGATTGGCGCCCCGAACCCCGCGCTCGTTTACCCGGTGCTTGACCGCCGCCTGAAAATCGGGCCCGAAGCATTCGCAAAGGCCCTCACCGAAGCAGGCCTCAGCGAAACGCAGATCAAACAGCTCGACGACTTCATGAGCTGCAAGAGCATCGAAGAAGTCCGCGCCGCCGTGAAGAGCGAAAATGCGACCGCCGCCCTCGCCGAAATCGAGGACCTGTTCGCCACGCTGACTGCAGCCGGTTACGGTGAATGCGTGAACCTCGACCTCTCTATCGTGCGCGGCCTTGCCTACTACACGGGCATCGTGTTCGAAGTCTTTGACAAGGGCAAGTCCATGCGCGCCATCGCTGGCGGTGGCCGTTACGACAGCCTCACCGAAAAGCTCGGCGGCGAACGCATCCCGGGCGTGGGCTTTGGCATGGGCGACGTGGTCTTGGCAGACCTGCTCGCCGAACACAACTTGTTGCCCAGCCCCAAGCAGAGCGTGGACTTCTACATTGCAAGCTTCGGCAACGACATGAAGAAGGTCTTCGAGACCGCCCAGATGTTCCGCGACGCAAAGTTCGGCAACTGCTCCGTAAGCCATCCGCTCGCCCCCATGAAGATGGGCAAGCAGCTCGACCAGGCGAACTACCAGGGCGCAAAGATTGTCGTCTACGTGGACGGTTCCAAGGCCAGCGCAGGCGAATTCGAATACAAGGACATGCGCGTGGGCGAAATGCTCGTGGGCAGCCCCGAAGCCATCGTTGAACGCCTCCGCACAACTCCGCAAAAAGCCGAATAAAAGCACATGACCCCATTCAAATCATTTCTCAGTATCTTAAGTCTGTTCGTCGTACTCGGCCTCATGGCATGGCTCTACCCGGCAAGCGGTATCTCCATTGCCGATGTGACCTTCAGGTTCCCTGCACTCACCGACATCTTCGAAAAGAACGACCCCAACGCCGTAGCCGAAGACGACAACGCCGAGACCGACCCGCAGAAAGCAATTGAAGAAATGATGGCCGCCACGCAGGCGAAGGAATTCGCCGAGTTCTCTGACTCGCTGAACTTCTACGAGAACTTCTTCAAGAACGGGCGCAACAGGTTCGACCTGCCGAACGACGACCCCACATGGTTCGACCGCCTGTTCCTGCACCTGGAACTTGCAAAAATCGATTCGAATACCGTGCACATCGTGCACTACGGCGACTCCCAGCTTGAAGAAGACCGCATTTCGGCAACCATCCGAGAAGACCTGCAGGCAGAATTCGGCGGTGGCGGACCGGGCATGCTCCCCGCAGTGCTGAACATTCCGTCGCAGACGACAAGCGTGTGGAACAACGGCGACCTTACACGATTCATCATGTTCGGTACAGAAGAAGACCGTGCCGACCACAACCGCTACGGGCCTCTCGCGCAAGTGAGCAAACTCGAAGGCAGCGCCGTCATCGGCATCAAGAAGCGCGAAGACAAGGACGGCAAGTTTGCCCATGTAGGCGGATACGGCATCATCAAGGTGCTTGCCAGCAAGCGCGGCAGCCTCAAGGTGCGCCTCGCCTACGAAAAGACCATCGTTGAAAACGAAGGTACGGAAAAGGAAAAGCGCAAAAAGAAGTTCGTGGACGCGGCAGCCCCGACCGATGAAAAGTTCAACAAGCTCCGCGTGTTCACGTGGAAGCTCCCTGACACCACGTCGAACGCAAAAGTATACCTCTCCGGCAATGCCGAAATCTACGCCATCTCCGTGGACGGCCCCTACGGCGTCGCCGTGGACAACGTAGCCATGCGCGGCAGTTCAGGCACGGTATTCAGCCGCATGGACAAAGAACTCCTCGCCGAATCGTTCAAGGCGATGAACGCACGCCTCATCATCATGGAATATGGCGGAAACCTAGTTCCGGGCCTCAACAAGAACAACCTCGACTACAACCGCAAGCTCATCACAAAGCAGATACAGACCGTCCAGAACGCAAATCCCGACGCAGACATCCTGTTCATCGGCCCCGCTGACATGGCAAAGCAGATGGACGGCAAAATCAAGAGCTACCCCGGGCTCGAACTCACCAGGCAGATGCTCCGCGAAATCGCACTCGAAAACGGGCTTGCCTACTGGGACATGTTCCGCGTGATGGGCGGCGAAGGCTCGATGCGCAAGTGGGTCAAGCAGTCTCCGCCGCTCGCCGGTGCCGACTACATCCACTTCAGTCGCAGGGGTGCCGCCTACATGGGTGAACTCTTCTGCAATGCGCTACGCATGCACTACGACTACTTCAAGTTCCGCGACAAGCACAAGATTGACGACGCGAAGCTGAAGGACCTGCGCAACTACGCCGAAGGCAAGAAGCCCGTCGACAGCGCTGCGCAAAAACCGGTGGAGGCAGAACAGTGAAAAAAATTGCGCTAATCCTCGCCGCACTAGTTTCTTGCCTCTTTGCAGGCGGCCCGATTGCAACCCCGGCAACCTACATCATTGATTTTTCCAAGTACGACTTCATCGATTCGACGCTCAATATTATCCAGTTCCCCGGCGGCAAGCAATCCTTCGAGCCTTTCTACCAGAAGATGGACTCGCTCGTTTTCGAGAACAAGGGTCAGGTGCGGATTATGCATATCGGCGGTTCGCACATCCAGGCCGACGTCATTTCGGGCCGCATCCGTGAACGCCTCGTGAAGGAATATCCGGGTTCATCCGCCGGTCGCGGTTTCGTGTTCCCGTACTCCGCCGCCCGCACGAACACGCCGTCTAGCTATGGTTCACAGTACAAGGGCATCTGGGACATGAGCAAGAACGTGCTCCGCGAAGTCAAGAAGCCGCTCGGGCTCCTAGGCATTGCCGTGAGCACGAGCGATCCGCGCGCAGAATTCAGCCTCTTGCTCGACAAGTACAATTCATCGCCCATTTACGAAGAAACTAAATTCCGCCTCTTCGGGTACAGCGACAGCAATAACGTCGTCCCCGTTCTCAGAGTCGATTCAATGGATATCAAGGGCGTATACGATTCCCTCACGCAAAGCTACGTTTTCAAGAGCCCCCGCCCGATTGACACGCTTACCTTCGCTTTCCGCTGGGCCGATACCACCCTCCAGGCAAAGGTAACGCAGTACCTCATCGATTCACTTGTACAAGATTCCATCTATCGCGCAAACCTCGATACGACAGCCATTGATTCTGCCGCAGCCAAAGATTCTACGGCCAAGAAAAACGCTGCCATCAAGGAGAATGTCGAAGCATCTGCCGATTCCATGTTCCAGGGAGACTGCGACATCATGGATACCGCATGCCTCGAACGCACCGAGGCACAGAACGGCCTGATGGCCGCCTGCATCGACCTGCTCGATTCCACAAAGAAGGCCCCTGTAGATTCTGCCCAGAAGGCAATGTGCGACTCACTTATCGCCCTCTCGGAAACAATGTCGGCAGTACGCCCGAGGTTTACGCTTACAGGCGTCCTTTCGGAATCGAACTACCCGGGAATCATTTACACGAACGTCGGCATCAACGGAGCACGCGTCGCGCACTATTTTGAAGACGTATGCCCTCTCTTCGAAAAGGAACTCGCCTTCGTCAAGCCCGACCTCGTGATATTTGCCATCGGCGTGAACGACGCCAACGTGGAAAAATTCGACGACAAGGCGTTCCGCGCCAACTACGACACACTCATTGAACGCATCAAGCGCGTCAATCCGAACGCGGCGTTCATATTCGAGACCAACAACGACATGTTCCGCAAGGTGCGCAAGCGCCGCTACGTGCAGCACCCTGTAGGCGAACAGGCCCGCAAGGCATTCTTCATGCTCGCCGAAAAGCACAAGGCCGGCATTTGGGACAAGTTCTCCCTGATGGGAGGCCTTGGTTCCATGGCCAAGTGGGAAAAGGCTAGCCTCGCGAAAAAAGACAAGGTTCATTTCAACCAGGCGGGTTACCACCTGCTCGGCGACATGTTCTACAAAGCCCTGATTGATTCGTACCAGGAACACATCGCAAACTTACCAGCACTCGAACCAACAGCAAAAAAGCCTGAGGACAAACCGAAGAAATAGGAGATTCCCGGGCAGGCCGGGAATGACAACAATCATCAAGTTTTGCACCCCCTCTAAAACAAATGCTTGACTACATAATACCTTACCTCACCCGCACGTTTGCTTTCGACCCGAACAGCCC
Organism: Fibrobacter sp.; assembly: GCA_017550445.1. The sequence continues at coordinate 68,904 of JAFZOV010000165.1, read as the reverse complement.
ACTCCTATTTACGCAGTTCTACTTCTGGGGATTCTTCGCCGTAGTATTCGCGATATTCTCGCTCGTCCATAGGAAACTTTTGCTCCGTAACGCGTTCCTGTTTGCGACAAGCCTTTTCTTCTACTACAAGACTAGCGGCAGCTATGTGTGCATCCTTATCTTCTGCGTTCTCGCAAACTTTTTCATAGGCAAGGCGATTGAAAAGGCCCAGGTAAAGTGGAAAAAAAAGTTCCTGATGATTATCGTCGTCATCATCGATCTGCTCGTCCTCTGCTACTACAAGTATTCTTACTTCTTCTTGGATGCACTCTACGACTTTACCGGCATAGAGCTGCATGTCTACAACTTCTTTGCGGCGGCAAGCAACAAGCTTTTCAACACGCATTCGCTGGTCGACACCATCATCTTGCCGGTGGGCATTTCGTTCTTCACATTCCAGGCGATGAGTTACTGCATCGACATCTACCGCGGTAAAATCAAGCCCGTCACGAACATCCTCGACTTCGGTTTCTACCTTTCGTTCTTCCCGCAGCTCGTGGCCGGCCCCATCGTGCGTGCCGACAAGTTCGTCCCGCAGCTCTACAAGCCCTACTTTTTGCCCCGCCGCGCTTTCGGCATGGCCGTATTCTGGATTCTGAACGGGCTTGGCAAGAAAATCATTTTGAGCGACTACCTCGCGACCAACTTTGTGGACCGCGTTTTTGACCAGCCGCTCCTCTACACCGGCCTCGAGAACCTCATCGCGCTCTTCGCTTACTCCCTGCAGGTGTACGCCGACTTCTCGGGCTATACCGACATCGCCATCGGCGTCGCGCTCCTGATGGGTTTCCGCCTGCCGCAAAACTTCAACAGCCCCTACAAGGCGCTCTCCCCCACCGAATTCTGGCGCCGTTGGCACATTTCCCTTTCGAGCTGGTGGCGCGATTACCTGTATATCCCGTTGGGCGGTAACCGCGGGGCCTCTATCGGCACGTTCTTCTGGATGGGATTCCTGAGCCTTGTGGCCATCATGCTTTCGGGCAGCGTCTGGGTCGCCATCGCGCTCGGCGCCCTTTTCCTCTACATTTCCATCTACGCCTACTTCAAACCGGATTCCCGCAAGTTCATCACCACGAACATGAACGCCATGGCAACCCAGATTGTGGGCGGTTGGTGGCATGGTGCCAGCTGGAACTTCATCATCTGGGGCGGCCTCAACGGCTTTGGCCAGGTGTTCAACAAAATCTGGGTCAAGCGCAGCATCACCTTCCGCGCATCGGCAGCCCTCCTGCTGTTCGCGGTGAGCGCCATCGTCTACAAGAACTACCACCTCCCCATCTGCGCGATTACCGCCGTATGGTTCGGCGTGCTCTTCACGGGCATTTTCTCCGTGATGATTTTCCGCCTGTTCAGCGACAAGACCTACCACTGGCTCTATGTGGCCTTGAACGTGACGCTCACCTTCGTATTCATCACGTTTACACGACTCTTCTTCCGCGCGGGCTCGAACCTCGACCCCGCCGAAGCAAACGAAGTCGCCTGGAACACGGCCAAGAACATGGTGAACCAGATGGGGTCCGCCTGGAAGTGGGATACCCTCGGCACCATCGCCTGGGAACACATCAACATCATCCTCGTGTTCATCGCGGGCATGCTCATCCACTGGGTTCCCAAGAAATGGAAGAGCCGCTACCGCATTATGTTCGCCTCGCAGCCCATCCCGCTGATGGTGCTTTCTACGGCGTTCATCATCTTCGTCATCTACCAGTTCATGAGCGCGGACAGCTGCCCGTTCATCTACTTCCAGTTCTAGCAAATCGAATGCAAAAAGCGGCGCCTTGAGGCACCGCTTTTTCATATATCTAAACAGATCTAGTCCGCGTCGGCGGGCTTAATCGGCAGTGGTGCAAACGGAGGTTCGAGTTCAATGCTGATGGGGCAATGGTCCGAACCCATGACATCCGGGAGAATTTCGGACTTCACCACGTTCTGCATCAGGGCTTCGTCCACGAACGCATAATCCAGGCGCCAACCCACGTTGCGGGCACGGGCTCCGCCGCGGTTGCTCCACCAGGAATAAGCCTCTCGGGTATCGGGGTGCAGGGTGCGGAAGGTATCCACAAATCCACTTTCCACATACTTGTCCATCCAGGCGCGTTCAATCGGCAAGAACCCGCTTACATTCTCGTTCTCTTCGGGGCGAGCAATGTCTATCGCCTTGTGGCAGGTATTGTAATCGCCCACGGTAAGCACGTGCTTGCCGGCGGCAATCCACTGCAGGGAATTTTCAAGGAACGCATCGTAAAAGCGCAGCTTGTAGTCCAGGCGGTCGTCGCCGGAGCCCCCGTTGGGGAAATAGATGGAATTCAACACCCAGTCGGGGAACACGAGCTGCAGCACGCGGCCCTCTTCGTCGAACTCCTCGATATCAAAACCGTAGTTCACCGAGTCCGGTTCAATCCGCGAAAATACGGCTACACCGCTGTAACCCTTTTTGCGCTTGCATGAATTCCAGTACGTGTAGTAGCCGTCCGGCACAAGCAGGCCATCGGCCTGATCCTGTTCGGCGCGGACCTCCTGCAGGCAGAGGATATCGGGAGCGGTCGATTCAAACCATTCCCCGAAACCCTTCTTGAGAGCAGAACGGATTCCGTTCACGTTCCAACTGTATATATTCATTTTATACCGTTTTTTACCCAATCTTTCCAACGCAAAGATAGGTATTTATTTTGTAAGGTAAAGACTCCGGAACAAAAAAAAGAAAGCACCGCCCTACGGCGCCGGCCCTCCGTGTAACTTTTTGTTTTCATAAATTGTTGACCAGCAAGCTATTATGGCTCCACCAACAAATTTTTTTTAGAAAAAACAGAAAAAATAAGTTTTTCGGGGCAGATAATTTATATTTGAATTATGAAATCAAAAACTTTCGCCATCAAGTTGACCACCCTTCTCGCCTCATTGACCCTGTTTGCCGGCTGCGCTGGTTCTTCCAATGGTGACGATCTCGAGGTTCCCACGAACCTGCCACCCATTTGCCGCGATATCGATTTTGTCGCGAACCCGGATATGCGCGAAATGTGCGGTGTCCGTAAGGCCCATAACAAGGCGTACAAGAACATCCCGCAGCAGCGCTACCTCATCAAGCCCGCAGAAACTTCCATCGTCAAGACTGGCAACAGGCTTGAGCTCCGCTTCCAGAATTCCCTTCCGCTATACCTGGATGGCCCGATCGTGAACGAAATCCTGTTCAACCAGGAAAAGCGACTCGAAAAAATCAAGAACAATTACGACTACCACGAAATCTACAACAAGGCCTCCAGGGAAAGAATTCGCGTCTTCAAGATGGGCATTCCGACCGACCTCGGCGGTATGTACCAATTCTGCTTCCGCATCCCCGAAAAGAAGGGTAGCGACAGGACGCGTAGCAAGGCCATGGGTAACAACATCGAACGCATGGATTGCCAAGATTTCGAATCCATCATCGCAGCGGAGAAGGCAGCAAAAGGCCTTTAACGCAAGCACATATTAAAAGTGAAGCCGCTTAAGTGCGGCTTTTTTTATATTTAGTCGCGGTAAATAACGTGACGACAGAAAGCAAGTACATACACAATGCGCTCAAGCAGGTCCACCTCAAGGCGGCCTGTTCCAGCGTGCAGGGTTTTTCTATCTCGGGGCTTGCAACCTACATGCAGTTCCCCGAACTAAACTTCTGCGTCGACATGGGCGAATGCCCGCTCTCGGCGACCCCGATTGACCACGTGTTCCTCACGCACGCTCACGGGGATCACGCCCGCTGCCTCATGCGTCACCACAGTTTGCGCAAGATGATGGGCGTAGAGCGCGATAGCGTCTACTACATTCCTGAATGCATCTGCGACGGAGCCAAAAACTGGATAAAGGCCGAAGCGCTTTTCGAAGGCGTGAGCGAAGCCAAGTTCCAGTACCCCGAAATCGTCCCCGTGAAGGCGGGCGAACGGGTTACCCTCAGTTACCGCAAGGATCTCGTACTCGAGCCCTTCAGCGTGAAGCACTCCATACCCGCTCTGGGCGCCACCCTCCTTCTGCACAAGAAAAAACTGAAGGACGAATTTCTCGGCAAGAGTGCCGAAGAAATCATCAAGTTGCGCCAGGACGGCGTAGAAATCACGCGCGAAGTGTACGAGCCGCTATTGAGTTTTACAGGGGACTGCCTCGGCGAGAGCCTGCTCGAGAACCCCTCCATTTTCAAGTCTAAAGTGCTTGTCACCGAATGCACGTTCATCGCTCCCGAAGACGAAGCCATGAGCCGCAAAAAAGGGCACACGCATTTAGACCACATTGTCCGCGCCCTGAACGAACTTGGGGACGAAGTCAAGTGCGAACAGATTATCCTGAGCCATTTCTCGATGAAGTACTCCGAAAAGTACATTCAGGAATCCCTCAAGAAGGCCATACCCGAAAAATTCAAAGAGAAGGTTGTGGCGTTTATTTAATTGATAATTGATGATTGATAATTGATGATTATTATGAGTGAAGATACAACAAACAAGAACGTAGAAGAATTTGCTGAAAATGCCGGCGAAAAGCAGGTCGTTATTCCGGAATTCTACCGCGACCTGAAGGCCGACCCCGAGCAGAAGGGGCTCTGGCACTACGTGTTCCGCACAAACGGCGACCGCAAGCCCATCAAGACGGCAGACGGCAAGCCGCACACGCTCGACTTCAACTGGAAAGACATGTTCCCGAGCGAAAACGGCCACATCGAAGTGGAAATCGGTAGCGGCAAAGGCAACTTCATGACGGATTACGCCGAGAAGCACCCCGACTACTTCATCATGGGCAGCGAATGGGACTACACCTGGGCAGCCTTTGCCGTCGAGCGCATGACCAAGCGCGGCGTAATCGAGCAGGGCAATGCCGCCATGCTGCGCGGCGACGTTTTCTACTTCTTGCGCGACTGCGTAAAGAGCAATACCGTCGACGCCTTCCACATGTACTTCCCGGACCCGTGGCCCAAAGAACGCCACCACAAGAACCGCCTGCTGCGCCCCGACTTTCTCACCGAAGTCGCCCGCTGCCTCAAGCCCGGCAAACGCATATTCTACTGGGGTACCGACCACAAGGAATACAACGAGATTGCGCTCGAGACCTTCGACGCATTCCCCACCTGTAAGGTTATCGTCCGCAATACGGCCGAGCCCACCGAGGGCATTACCACCGGTTTTGAACGCAAATACCGGAAAGAAGGCCGTCCGATTTACAGGAGCGTGATTGAATTCGAAAAATGAAGTGTCTATTTTTGACACTCGGGATTTGCTAATTTTTTTACCATGTTAAAGCAACTTTCCATAGATTCGTTCGCGCTCATTTCGCACGCAGATGTCCCTTTCCACGAGGGCTTTACCGCCATTACCGGTGAAACCGGCGCCGGCAAGTCCGTTCTCCTGAAGGCGCTCCGCATGGTATGCGGCGACAAGGCGCAAGCTTCGATGGTCCGTACCGGCGAAGAAAAAGCCGTCATCGAGGGTATTTTCGACATCAGCAACGAGCCGAAGGTCAAGCAGATTCTCGAAGACATGGGCATCGACAGCGACGATGAACTCGTAATCCGTCGCGAAATCCTCGAAAACGGCAAGGGACGCACCCGCGTGGGCGGAAGCGTCGTGAACCTCGCCGACTTGCAGAACCTGGGCGAGCACCTGATACAGATGCACGGCCAAAGCGAGCAGATCCTGCTCCGCGACACGCGTACGCACGCCCAGATGCTCGACGACTATGCGGGTAACGGGAGCCTCCTCGCTGAATATACCGCATCGTGGAACGCCTGGAACAGCATTCTCGACAAGATAGAGGGAACCAAGAACAAGGCGACAGAACTTGCCGCCCAGAAGGACTTTCTCAAGTTCCAGTTCGACGAACTTTCGAAGGCGAACTTGCGCGAAGGCGAAGAAGAAGAACTCGAAGACAAGGTGAGCATCGCCAGCAAGGGCGAAACGGAACGCCACTGCCTAGACGAAATTCAGGCCCTGCTCGGCGCAGACAACGGGCTTCTGGACCAGATGCAGTTGCTGCAGGCCAAGGTGCGCACGCTCGCCTCTCGCATTCCGCATTACGAAGACACGCTGAATGCGCTTACCGAAGTATCGGACCCGTTCGAAAGCATCTGCAAGGATTTGCTGCGGCTTTCACCAGCGAAGTCGCTCTCGCCCGCCGAAATCGACCGCGCCAACGCACGCATCGCGCTCATCCAGAAACTCAAGCGCAAGTACCGTACCGATGTCGCGGGCCTAATAGCCCTTACGGAACAGCGCAAGCAGGAACTCGAAAGCCTCGAGAACCTCGACGCCGATATCGAGGAACTTTCCCGCCAGATGGAAAAGCACAGGGCCGCCATGGAACTTTCGGCAAGGCGCCTTACCGAAAAGCGCACCGAAGCCGCCCTCCGGTTCGACACTGCCGTGCAGGCTATGCTCCGCACCCTCGGGATGCCGAAGGCCATCTTCAAGACGAGCGTCGAAAAGTCGAACTATTCTGCCAACGGCGCCGACAAGATTGAATTTACACTGGCGCCGAACCCTGGTGAAGGCGCCAAGAGCCTGCAGAAGGCGGTTTCTGGCGGTGAGCTTTCCCGTGTACTCCTTGCCATCAAGAGCGTCATGGCGGAACTCGACAAGGTACCGCTCCTCATTTTCGACGAAGTCGATTCCGGCATCAGCGGCGAAGTGGGCAACAGCATCGGCGAAGCGCTCAAGAACCTGGGCAAGCACCACCAAGTGCTCACCATCACCCACCTGCACCAGGTTGCAAGCCGAGCAAAGAACCAGCTTTCCGTAAGCAAGCAAGTCGTCGATGGTCGCACCTACACGTCCGTGAAGGACCTCGACAACAACGGGCGTATCGAAGAACTCGTCCGCATGCTAGGGGACAATTCTGAAACCGTGCGCGAGCACGCCAAGCAACTTTTGGAGAAGAACCAATGACCGAAAACACATCCGATGTCCGATTCAGATCGCGCGTTTGGAGCGTCCTCAGGGCACTCGTTTTCGTATGCGTTATAATCTTCATATGGAACGGCATGGCAAAAACCGCCTGTGCGTTCGTGGCAATTGCCCTCGTAATGGGCTGGGTGAACCTCTACCAGCTCCGTAGCCAAGAAATCGAGAAGCCCTATTACAGGCTATGGCTGAACGTAATCGACGGTGCACTATCCTTCGTGGTCATGACGAGCATCTTTGTGCGCGACCTTCTGCAGAACGAACAAGCAGAAAAATTGCTCGCCGTAGGCTGCGTATTCCTACTTGCTCGACTGATTGCACACACGCTGTTCTCGCTCGGGGTGCTGCGCGAAGGCAAGTCCCTACCGCGCAAGAGGCGTTGGAGCAAGCTTGCCAACATCTCGATTACCATCACGATGGGCGTGTACCTGCTAAACCTCGAGGACTACCAGCAGATTTCGATGGTCACCTCCATCCTGCTTATCCTCGCCTCCACCGCCGCATACGCCTACTGGTACTACCGCGACCCCGCTCACCGCAAGCCGCTTTCTCTCGCATCGCAGCTCACCATGAGCCGCATCGTTCTCACTCCGTTCTTCCTCTGGGTGTTCTTCTACGACAACGACCTGGACTACAGCAACAACAGCATCGTGTTCAAGAGCCTCGCGCTTATCATGGTGCTCGGGTTCATGCTTACCGACTTCCTCGACGGCAAACTCGCCCGCAAGATGGGCGAAGTGAGCACGCTGGGCAAGTACCTCGACCCGTTCAGCGACAAGATTTCGAACATGACTATTTTCATGTGCTTCATCGCTACGGGGTATGCCCCTGTGTGGATGGTGGCACTCATCTACTTCCGCGAATCCAGCGTGGAAACGCTCCGTACGCTCGCCGCTAGCGAAGGCCTCATCATGCCTGCACGCCGTAGCGGCAAGTGGAAAACAGCCCTCCAGGGAATCGGCATCGTCGCCATCCTCCTCGGAGCGATTGAACCCGTGCGCGCCCTCGTGCCCGGTCTGGGCGACATCTGGCACATATTCCCGACTATCGTCATGGGAGTCATCACCGCCATCACGCTCATTAGCGGCGTGGACTACTTCGTCGCAAGCAAGCACATCCTCAAGAAGTTCGTTTAACGCGCGCATTCGTCATGCTCGCGAAGACGAGCATCCTTCACAAAACCGCTGTTTTCAGCGTAATTTCGCATAATTTGCGTTTTCACCCTTGACAAAAAAGGCTCAAATTTCTATATATGGAGCCAACCTCGACGCGGGGTGGAGCAGTTGGTAGCTCGTCGGGCTCATAACCCGAAGGTCGCAGCGTTCAAGTCCTGCCCCCGCTACTAAAAAATCCGGTTCAAAGCCGGATTTTTCTTTTTATATTTGCATGCAATGTTTCTAGAACTCCTCAAGATGACCCGCCCCAAGAACATCGTGATTGCGATAATCACGCTCGTGGTCGGGTATTTGCTGCTTAGACAATTTCCTGACCCCCAATTCATGGCAATTCCGTTCGAAGACGGATCCGGCGATGACGGTGCCGATTTTAGCCCTGGACGGATAATCCTTGCACTACAGATGTTCGCATTCGCATTCGCCATCGGGTTCGCAAACATCCAGAACGACATCCTCGACCTAGAAAGCGACAAGATGAACCGCCCGGAACGCCCGCTCGTGACCGGGAAAGTTTCCGTGAAGGCAGCCCATAGGGCCTGGATTTCCATGTTCGTCCTGATGCTCCTCTGCGGGCTCGGTGCAACCTTTCTGCAGAATTACGGATTCTTTCATCTTCTTTGCACAGCCCGCGATTTAAACTATATTCATTCTTTACTGTCTTTAGATTTTGACTACGATTTAAACACATTGCAGCTATGGTTCTTTGTTCTGCTCGGTTTGCTTCTAATCGCCTACAACAAATGGCTCAAGCATATTCCGCTATTAAAAAACATGACGGTCGCATTCCTCTGCACGACGCCCCTGCTTTTTGCCATGCTTTACATTTTCTTTGATTCGATTGTTTTTTCCCAATGGGCCATAATCCCGGCAATCCCGTTCGCATTCCTGCTCACGACCGCGCGTGAAATCTACAAGGACCTGGAAGACGAAACAGGAGACCTCAAAGCGGGCATCATGACGTTCCCGCTCATCGCGGGCTCGGCAACCGCCCGCAGGCTAGCAGGCGCCATCATCCTCTTCACCTGGATTTCGCTCCCGCTCCCGGTGTTCTACCTGGACAAGGTGTTCGGGCACAACTACCCGCCGCTGTTCCTGATTATCACGGGTTTGACGCTCACGCCGACATTCGCGGTAATCCTTTTCAGCGCACACCGCAACAACTACCGACGCGCGCAATCGCTAACAAAGGCCGCCATGTTCCTCGGCCTCATCGCGTTGCTCATTTCCGCACAAACTAAAATTATGTAATTAGACCTGGTCGAACGTCCACTTCACGTGATCGGCCATGAAGTCATGTGCATCAAACACAAGGCCGAACTGGTCCTTGATTTTCTGCACGTCGAACAACATCGGTTCGTCGCCCCAGCCGAGGTCGGTTTCCACAATCTTCGACTTGGACTCAGGACGCAGTGCAAGCATCATCTGGGCAATTTCTTTCCAGCTAATCCACACGGAGCCGAGCCCGAGGAAGATTTCTTCGTTCTTGTCGGATTCGAGAACCTTCATGTAGAGTTCTGCCTGCTGGCTAGCATGGATAAACTGCGTGCCATCGTTCTTGACAATCTGGATATCGCGGTCTTCTTTCACGGCATGCGCCATCTCGAAGAACCTGCGGTCAGGCTGCGAACAGCCATCAGGGAACGCCGGATTACCGAAGGTATAGCCCGGACGGATAATATTCCTCTGCATTGTCACTTCGGGGAAATTCTTGCCGTAACCGTGACGGAACCCGAGGACAAAAGCCTCTCCGGCAGCCTTCGTGGCACCGTAAAGGTCCATCGGGAGGTTGCTCGTGACTTCACGCATGGACGGGCGCATACGGCCCATGGCCGCAGTGCTGCTGGTCATAATAAACTTCTTGCATCCGGCACGGGCAGCCATTTCAAGGAGCATGACTGTCGCGCGGGTATCGTTCATAAGCATGGTACTCGGCGTTTCTCCCCATCCGAGCGCAATGTGAATACAGGCATCACAGCCATTGAGCCCCTCGCCCAATTTTTCAAAATCTGTAAGCGACGCCTGAACAAAGCTGACGTTGGGATTAACGCAAAGGGAGGGCACTTTATTCGGGTGCCGCGTCGCGACAACCACCTCGTGCCCCTTTTCGAGGAGGGCCTTAACTACATAATGCCCTATAAACCCCGTACCACCTGTAACGAAAACTCGCATAAACACCTCTTATAGCCTGCTATAAATATAGATTCCTTTATACCAATTAGACCACATTTTTTGAGCAAAAATCATCCAAATGGAGTAGACAGAACATATGCGTTTTTGTAGATTTATGCATAGAAAACATAAACCCGTTTTTTCAGCGCTTGGGAATGGTCAAAAATGCGACATTCTTTTCGGTGTTGAAAACATCAAGGAGCCATAATGGCACATTATCTTTTTACTTCTGAATCCGTGTCCAAGGGACATCCGGACAAGGTTGCCGACCAGATTTCTGATTCCATCCTTGACGCCTGCCTCGCACAAGACCCGAAGAGCCGCGTCGCCTGCGAAACGCTCGTGAACACGGGTCTCGTCGTGATTTCCGGCGAAATCACCACCAAGGCTGTCGTCGACTTCCAGGAAGTCGCCCGCAATACCATTAAGAATATCGGTTACGTGAATCCGGACCTGCAGTTCGACTACAAGGGTTGTGCCGTGCTCGTCGCCATGGACAAGCAGTCCCCCGACATTGCCCAGGGCGTTGACGCCAAGGCTGCCGAAGGCAAGGAAGATGACAAGCAGGGTGCCGGCGACCAGGGCATGATGTTCGGTTATGCCGTGAACGAAACCAAGGAACTGATGCCGCTGCCGATCAGCCTCGCCCACAAGCTCATGGAAGAAATCCAGAACCTCCGCGAACAGGGCAAGATCAAGTGGCTCCGCCCGGATGCCAAGTCCCAGGTGACCGTGGAATACGACGAGAACGACAAGCCCGTGCGCGTCGATACCGTCGTGATTTCTACCCAGCACGATGAATTCGTGAACGGCAAGGAACTCAAGCACGCCACGATCGAAAAGGAAATCATCGAAAAGCTCATCAAGAAGGTCATCCCGGCCAAGCTTCTGGACAAGAAGACCCGTTACCTCGTGAACCCGACCGGCAAGTTCGTTGTCGGCGGCCCGCACGGCGACTGCGGCCTCACTGGCCGTAAGATCATCGTCGACACCTACGGCGGCATGGGCCGTCACGGTGGTGGCGCATTCAGCGGCAAGGACCCTTCCAAGGTGGACCGCAGCGCTGCTTACGCCGCACGCTATGTGGCCAAGAACATCGTGGCAGCAGGCCTCGCCTACCGTTGCGAAGTGCAAGTCGCTTACGCTATCGGTTATTCCAAGCCGGTTTCCGTGCTCGTGAATACTTTCGGTACCGGCAAGATCAGCGACCGCGAAATCGAAGCGATCGTTGCCAAGACCTTCGACCTCTCCCCGGCAGGCATCGAAAAGATGCTCGACCTGAGAAAGCCGGGCTACGTGGCAACCGCCGCTCTCGGCCACTTCGGCCGCACCGGTGCTCGCTTCACTTGGGAAAAGACCGACAAGGCCGCTGCATTGAAAAAACTGGCTAAAGTCTAGTCTCTAAAACAGGAGATGCCCGGCAAAACCGGGCATGACATTAAAAATTGTCATCCCCGCGCAAGCGGGGTTCTTTTTTATTTCAACGCTGTAGGATTACTTCTTCTTTTTGCCGGCGGCTTTTTTCTTCTTGTCCTTCATTTCTACGCGGCGGCTACCGGAGCGCAGACGTTCCCACGGACCGAAGCTGGACATGGGGAAAAGGAACACGTAGAACCAAGCGGCAACAGCAACAAACCAGGCCACCGACAACGGCCAATACACGCCACCGGGCATATCCACAGAAACTGCAACGTCCAGCAGCAAAGCCCCCACAAGTACGGGCACAAGCAGCTGCTTTGCAGACTTCACGAGAGCACCCGCCTGGGGGACCCCTGCATCGAGATGCTTTCCGGCAATCAAAGCATAAGCCATAGAAACTGCGAAGCAGAAAGCAGAAGATACGCCCCAGACAAGATCCCTCGGCACATCAGCAGTGCCCGGGACTAAGTTCAAAAGCACACCCAAGAAAACCCACAAGAGTGCAAAGGGGAACAGCATGCACGCAAGAGACATCTTCACAAAAAGGAACAGCACCAACGAAACCACAGCCAACACACCATACATGGGGATAGCCATGTCTTCGCTACCGCCTAGCACATAGAGTGCAGCGAAGAACAGGAGCGGCGCCACAACAGATGCGATTCCAGCACGAACGCCGCCAAAAACAAACAGCATTACAATGCAGGCAACAGCAGCAACAATCAGATGCTGCGAAGAGCTCCAAAGACCTTGCAAATTTTCGATACCGAAAAACCACATGCCAAATCTTTCAGAAGCCGCTATCGGGAATGCCACCATTTCGTCCCAGGACTTTGCAAGCATCGTCACAGACGCAACAACCATCACCACCAGCGTAATCAACCGGAAACGCAACATCAATTCCAAAAATTTCTGCACCTTTCCCGGTTTTTCTCTTAAATCCATAATTACCTCGAAATCAATAGTTTCTGTTTTTTAGTCCAAGTTTTCTTTCCAAAATTTTCGTTAGCAGACACGGTACTGCGAACCACATAGTGGTACAAGCCGTTGGCAAGCAGACGCCCATGATTATCATGACCGTTCCAATGGGTTACGCCCGAAACAGCATCCTTCAGAACACGGACAAGTTTGCCGTTCTGGTTGTAAATAAAGATATCCACCTTGGAACTTCTGTCATCGGGAGTCAAGTTCTTGAAATAGAAGGTAGTACCTTTTTTACCCATGGGGTTCGGTGCATTGAACACATCGGCAAGACCGGCATCCATGTCATCCGTAATTTCAACATTCAACGTCTTGGTAGACATGTTATCCAGGACATCCTTGGCAAACACCTTAAACACGTATTTGCCGGCGGGATACTGTTCTGTGCTAAAGTTCATGCGCAGTTTCGCACGCTTCGAAGTCTGTTCCAGATAAGGCCAGGGGTGGAACGGATCCTGTACACCCACAATTTCAAAAGAAATACCTTCATCGGCCTGTTCCCTATAATCAATGGCCGTAGAATCTTCGACAATCACCTGCAAACATGCGGGAGACTGCAATTTGACGGTTTCGCCATCGGCAAAATTAGTCGCAACTCCGCCACCATAACAGGACTGCACCTGAATCGACGGCGGCAACGTATCGTTCAGCGAATCCGCGTAATCAGAAATTCCGCTAATAACCAAATTTCTCAGCCAGGAACGACCAACCGCCGCTTCGTTGGAAGAATAGGCCCAACCGCTAAATTCCGCAGCAGTATCCCCAATCGAAATCTTGCGCGGAGTCACAAAGTCCGTGGAGAACTTGCCACCCTTGACAGGAATCTTCTCTGAATAAATCAAGCCGCCATCGTAAAAGACATCGAGGGAATCATCGCCCACCTGGAGATTCATCCTCTTATTCGTGCGGCCTTCGCGCAGCACCAAATCAATGAAGCCGTCGTTCATGCCCTCTACGGTACCGGACAACTTCATTCGGTCAAGAGCCTTTATGGAATCCAAGGTTTCATCTAGCTTAATTTTCCATTCGCTACTGGGCATGCGAATCACCGGTTCACCTAAAAGCACATAGCGTTCATTGTTATAGCGCTGTCTCCCATATGTCATGCTAGCAGCTCTCTTGGTCTTGAGCATCGCCATGCCAATGGTTTCACCGTTTACCATCAACGAATTCAGCAAGAGGTCCATTCCAAAGTTTGAATTATAATCAGCAAAAGTCTCACGGGTGGCGCCAACAGAGACAATGGACCCTACCTTAGGCGCCAACAGGAACTCTTCCGAAAGAGAGCGGGCATTGCCCTCGTCAAACCGTCCCACCGTACAAGAGAAAGACCCTAGAATGGTATAACGGCCCCTGTTCGAAAGTTTGGCAAGATAACTGGGTTTCAAGAGACCTTCACTAGCCCAGTCCGTTTTGGAACCATGGCCAAAATAGGTCGTAAACAAAGCCCCCTGATTCAAGACATTGATAAAGTCTTCTGCGGCATCTTTCTTTTGACCAGCAGCATCTTCGGCATAATCCAAAAGGTAAATTTTCTTGAAGTTCCAGCGTTCGCCCTTGGTTACAGCCATCTTGTCTATTGCATTCACAAGGTTTTCCTGATACCAAGTATGCTTTGTCCTATCTTCCAAGCCGCTATTCTTGGCATCGTCAGCCGTATGCAGCATGGTCGCGCGCCAGTCGGAATAATCCATGACGCCTTTCTTTTCGTAATCCTTCGCCTTTTCGATATAGTCCGCAAATTCCGTCACCGAAGCAACAGGCAGTCGACCAACCGCGACATCCAAGTCGTATTCCCCATACTGAACCACTTCGCCGGAATCCAGGATACCGAAGAAGTCCTCGTACACGCCATCTTCTTTTTCGAAGGGCGGGAAATAGGAAGTCGTCAATTTACTATCAAAACCACGGTAATCAAAATGGCCCGAGCCAACAAGCAACACATAACGGAAATTCGGGCACACAGAATAGACATAGGCAATGTAGTTACGGACAGCCACCGGCGACACGCGGCCCCCCGTATAGCGGTTATAAATATCTTCGAGAGCAACTACCGACGTGGGGAACGTTCCTGCGGCCGAGCCGTCATTACGGAATTCAGCCAAGACCTTGGCCGGCTCGATGAATTCGTTAGGAGCGATAATCAAATATTCCAACTTCGAGTTAGGCCTAGACAAATCTGTCAGTACCCCGTTGCCATAAGCAGGCAAGCCTTCCACCGTCAGGCCCGAGCGATATGCCTTCTCGCGAACGGCCAGGTACCGTACATCATCATTGGCAGAAACGCTATCCTTTGCAACGGTTCCCGAAGCTTTCAAAAATCCCACCGGTTTCATGTTTAAAAACTTCATGACCTTCGTCTGGGAGGGAACAGGAACATTGATAACGCCCGAAACAGAACCGCCCGGCAAAAGCCATTCAGCAGAATCCACTACGGGGTTCCACTGGTATGCAACCGTAAAGCCATCAAATCTGTCAAACTGTCTCTCGTTAGGGAGCATTTCAAGAACATACTGGTTGTTTTTCTCAAGGAATCCAGGATCGTCTATGCGGAAATTACCGCCAGGAATGAGCGTCATTTCGGAACGTTCAACTCGATTTCCGTTGATTTCCATGGCGAACATGATAGAATCCATGCGCATCGCATAGCTTTCCTGAGAAAGCGTCAAATTTTCAGACTGGTCATTCAATTCCACAGCCGCGTTCGCCCAAACGGAACGATGGGGAAAGAAGGACACCGCCACATACTGCTTGCCGCCAGGAACCATTCCTGGCATATTGACAGTTTCCTTGACTTCTTCGGCAGAGAAGGATATTCGCGTGGTTTCCAGACGACCATGCCATTTCCAGAACCATTCCTTACCAGTCGCCCTTTCCCAGTCAAGAGCCTTTCCAAAATAGGTATCGCGCAAGAGGGCGTCCTTTTCGGCGCGGGCATAACGCATCCAGGTCACATCTTTTCCGCTAGCCGAAGGCGTGGAAACACTTTGACTTAGACGAAGTCCCTTGCCCGATTTCTTAAAGCCGAACAGGAACTTCTGGTAAAAAGAATAAGGGGAATAGGAATGGAAATAATCCATTTTTCCATTCACAAATAAGGGATCCTCGCGGTCACAACGCTTCCAGAAGGCATTGCCATATCCCACAAAAATCAGGGTATCGCCTTCGTTAAAAATACCGTCGGGGCTGCTGCCTCCGGGAGTATGGTCACGGATTTCAACGGGAATTTCAAAAATCTGGTTAGGGTTGCGCTCGCTTGCTCCGGGACCCATGTCAGCCAAAGTATCCGGGGATGCGCCATAGAGGCAAATTCTATCCACAGGAATACCATCCAGGGAATCCTGGGTTTGCCACAGCAAAAGCGAATTGCGAATTTCACTAAAGGGAACCGCATACAAGCCGTCTTCGCTAAAAGTCGACATGCTCTTGTCACCCTTGTCGCCCACTTGGAACCTGGCCAGGAACGAGACATCGTTCATTCCACCGGCTTCTTTGCGCAGCGCCTTGATAGACTTGGCCCGCGACGTTCCGAAGCGGGAGGCCGCCACAGGGTTTACCACCTTGGAAAGCACACGCTTGCCAGGGTTGACTCCATTCGTAGAACCATTGAACTGAACCTTCAGGCGAAATTTTTCGCGAAGGGAAACCGAGGAACCGTTCTTGATATAAAGGGGAACGCGAATATCGGTCATCCAGAGACCATCGCGCATATACGGGGCAGAAACGTCTACCGGCAAAAAGCGCAAGGAATCTTTTGCACCGCCGGGGCCATCCTTACATAAGGATTTTCCAAGAGGCACCACCTTAGAATCGGTCAACGAAACATTGGGCTTTTGATTATTCGGGAGTGCAACACGATAATAGCGGAACGGGACCGAGTTGCCGTCCAGGTATGCAGCATTTTCAGGCAAGAAAACGCCCCCACGGTCTTTTGCATCAAGACAGGAGTGTACACTGGATTCAATGACGGCATCATCCAAGACAAATCGGCTCTTGGAATCTTCGACCACGCGGGCAAACGAGCAGATTGCCCCCAGGGCCACAAATAGAGTTATAAGTACTTTGGGCTTCACGTTTCTAAAATAGCAAATCGCGGGAGTCCAGATTTAGACTTTAGCGGCGAATTTCCAGTTCCGAATAGCCATTTCCGTTGGTGCGGAATTCAATAGTTTCTCCGACTGCCGTAGTGGCCTTGAAAAGCCTAAAAAACGAAGGCGCCACCCCACGCACAAGAATCGCTTCCAGCTCGGAACGCTTAAGCATCCACTTCGAATTCCAAGCCGGCATATACCAATGCCAGGGTTGCCAATTGAAAACGCCACGAACCGACTGCACAAAGGCCCTAAGCATCAACGAATATTCGTACTTAAAGTAATCTTCGTAATCCGTCAAAATAGAGGCCTTTTCGTCGAGGCTTTTCGAAGCATAATCCTTCACCATGTAAAGGGGCTCGTCACCTTTCTTGTCGTAAGAAAACACCATTCCCGACGGGAGCAGTTTCACCTTCAAGTTATCCTTGTCCCGATGCACATATTCCGTCTCGGAAACTTGCCTATAATCCCTGAAAACAACTTCGGGGCGAAGAACCGGATTGATAGACAAGGGTGCTGGCTTGGCATCGAGAGACGGCAACTCGTAAAACAGAATCGTTTCGCCACTCCCCTTGGGTAAAAGGACTGCAGCAAGGGGCTTTGAGCGTTCCGTAATCACCCAAACCATTTCGGGCTTATTGGCACCATTCAGCATAGGGTCCAAAATTCCCATCAGCGACGGATCCTTGACGCCATTAATATCCCATTCCATCCAGGTTCCCGTACCGCCTACAGAATCCAGCGTTGCAAAGAGTCTGTCGCCACTAAAGGGTTTCTTGGAATCGACAGCGCCAACGACCTTGGCAGAACCAGCCGTATAAGGCTTACCCTTGGGGGCTGCCCAAAGTACAGAGCACAAACAAACTAACGCAATAAAAAAGAATTTAAATAATTTCATAATCACTTACACAATGACGTTTCTATTAGAATCCAATGGGTTCGCAGAGAGAATCATCTAATCTGGAGTACGTCATATGGTATTCGCGGTCCAGCCAGTAAAGAGCCAGTTTCTTGTTGCTCCAGCTCTTCTTGACCGCTGTGGCTTCAATGCCCTTCGTAATCAAGGGAACCGTTTCAACCAGGTCCAGTTTCCAGGACTTGTCGTCCCATTCAAAAATCATGATCGGCACTTCGGGACTCTTTGCAAGCCCAATGCTTCCGCGGTCATTCTTGACCTTCATGGGGCCCAACTTCAGCTTGGTAAAGTTATGGATAATACCGCTCTTAGACGCGTAAAGCCAAAGCATACGGTCTTCGGGCACTTGCCACAAGTGTTCACGTTCATAAAGGCGGTAAAGCAAAATGGAATAGACTTCGTAAAACTGGCAGGTGTCCAAGTCTTCTGGCTTATACACCCTAGCGTGATTTTCAAGCGTATCGAGCCAGTATTCCGAAGAATCGGTCAGCATGGCGTAGAGTTCATCGGCAGGGGTATCCTGACGAATGGCACTCAAGAAATTTCGGAACATGGTTTCGAGCATGGCCTGCTTATCGGATTCCTGAAGCACCACCTTTTCATTCTTGACTTCGGCAGATTCACTGGAGCCTGCATCATTTTTTGCAGAAGAACCCGCGCAAGCCGAAAAGAAAACGCAAGCCCCAATCGCAAGGGCCACAACAATTGTATTTTTAAGTGTATGCATCGCGATACCTATTTAAAAATGACGCTGGACGAACTGCTTCGTGCCTGCACCCTCAAGGGTTTTCAAGGGTCGGGCCCCGGCGGTCAGCACCGCAACAAGACCAACACGGGAGTTCTACTCGGTTTACGGGAATTCAATTTAGAAATCAAATCGTGCGAAGGGAGATCCGCTCACGAAAACAAGGTCCATGCGCTACACCGAATGCAAATGGCCCTAGCCCTGCAAGTCCGCGAAGCCCCCGCAAACCCCGAAATGCCCTTTCCGGGGAGCAACGGCCACCTGCAACCGACCAACGCCCTGTTTCCGCTGTTCGTAGCGCACGTTTTCGACATCATGGCTACCAAGAACGGCGACACCAAGGCGGCTGCGGCAGCCTTCAACCTGACCCCCAGCGCTCTGGTGAAAATACTCCGCCAAGACAAGGCATGCGCCACCAAGCTGCAAGGCAACCGCAAGCAGAACGGACAAAAAGCGCTAAAGCTCTAATTGGCGTTTTTAGCTTAAAAAAGCCAATTTTTAAAAGTATCAAAAATTTTACAACCATACCCCCTAAAAACAGGGGTGTTTTTTGAACTCTTTTTTCAATTTCAGCGTGTTAATAAAATAGGACCACTCAACCAAATGGAGGTATTATGAGTCCTATTAACACAAAACATGCAAACATCGCCACCTCGTTCCTTTGCGCTTTCGCCCTCTGGAACTGTGGCAGCGAACCCCACGAAACCAGCGCCACCATCAGCTATTCGGAACATGCGTCCGTCGCCCTCCGGCTGCAGTACAGCACACCCCCACTGCTTGATAGCCTGGTACTGGACTGCTACGGCGCAGACACGATCCACTACGTGCACTCTGCCGACAGCGCCCTTTTCAACATGGACCTTTTCCCCAGCGAAAACTGGTCATTCAAAGCCAAGATTTACGCCAACGGGGCACTGATGCAGATGGGCGAACTCACCACCAAGCTACAGGCCGGTTCCACCGAGAATCTTTCGATCCAGATGCACCCCATCGTAGGCTTCGTGCTAGTAGAAGTCCCTACCGGACTCAAGAACGAAAGCGGAATTGTGGGCGGAACCATGACGCTTACATCCAAAAGCGACCGCTACGAAATTTCCATGGAAGAATCCACCGGAAAAATTTACTTCAAGAGCGGCATGCTTAAGCTTGGCGTAGAATACAATGTGCAGATTAGTCTGTTCGATTCTACAGGGAACGCCATCTACAGTTTAAGCGACAAGTTCCTACTCACCGAAGACAGCCCGGTACCCGACCTCACGCTGAACTCCCTGCGGAGCAAAGTGGCCTTGGGAATCAAGCCCGCAGAGGATCGCCATGTCGAAATCAAGCTATCGCTCCGATCCGGATTCCGAAAGCCTCAGGCGGATAACTTGCTGATTACGGAATATTTCGCCGCCCCCGCCAAAGACTCGGCTCAATATGAATTTGTCGAGATCTACAACGGGACTATCGACACGCTGCTTTTAGACGACTGCGTTCTGGGGATTACCAGCTCCAACACGCTCAAGCGCTACAATCTCACCACCAGCGAAATTCTGCCAGGAGAGGTTATGGTCTTAGGTGACGCCACGTCAGAAAAAACTCCGGCAGAATACGTGAACACCGACGGCTGGAGCGACATGACCAACAGCAAAGGGAGCGTCATTTTGCAATGCGACGGAATCACCCTGGATTCCCTGTACTACGCAAGCGCCCCCGACTCGCTGCACACCAACGTGGTGCCGGCCCTGGGTAGCGGCAAATACAATCAAAGTGGCCAACTGAACATTGACCACTGGAAGGTGCGTTCGGATTCCTCGGCTTGGTGCCTTACGACACCCACTCCGGGCGAATTATCGTTCTGCAGATAAATAGTTCTAAGTTACTAGTTCTAAGTTACTAGAATTATAAATTGAAAATTTCTAGTAACTACCAACTAGTAACTGCGCCTTTGGCGCTAAGCGTGAATCTGCGTATTGGCCCGTTCCACGTCGAAAAGCCTGCGAAGCAATTCGGTGCGGGATGGGTCACGTTCTTCGGCAAGAGTCAGCGGCCCCATGTTCAGGGCCACCAGGATAGAACCCGGATAGTTGTTCGCGCTCTTGATGAAGTCGCTAGAAGAAACGCCTTCGGTATAGAAGTCGACAACGAAGGTATCCCAGTCGTCGTTTTCGAGCTGTTCCTGGGCTTCGGCCTCGGTCTTTACAGCCTTGATGGTTGCACCCACCAAAAGGTCGGTCAGCACGGTCAGGCAGGCTTCGCGATGGGAATCGTCTTCTTCCCAAATCAGGATACGACGGTCGCTATAGTCGCGAACCACGGGGGTCTGGGCAAGGGAGTCCTCGGAATCGAACTTCTCGAGGGCGGCTTCGTCCATTTCTTCGTCATCAAAATTGTCGAATTCTTTTGCCATAGTAGCCCAAATATAGTAAACTTGACCCCAAAACATTGCCATAATCGGCTAGAATTTCTAAATTTGCGCGCAAAAATAAACGTCAATCAAAAGAGCCATTATGGATCCATCTAAAATCAGAAACGTCGCCATTATCGCCCACGTTGACCACGGTAAAACTACCCTGGTGGACCAGCTCCTCAAGCAGTGCGGAACCTTCCACGAAAACGAAGAAGTGAACGAACGCGTGATGGACTCCGACAACCTGGAACGTGAACGCGGCATCACCATCCTTTCCAAGAACACGAGCGTCATGTACAAGGGCTATCGCGTGAACATCGTCGATACCCCGGGGCACGCCGACTTCGGTGGCCAGGTGGAACGCGTGCTCGGCACGGTGGACGGCGTGATTCTGGTGGTGGACGCCTTCGAAGGCCCCATGGCTCAGACCCGTTTTGTGACCCAGAAGGCCCTTGAAATGGGACTTATTCCTATCGTCGTGGTGAACAAGATCGACCGCGACGGCTGCAACCCGCACGGCGCACTCGACAAGGTGTTCGACCTGTTCTGCGAACTTGACGCCAACGAACAGCAACTCGACTTCGACAAGGTGTTCGGCTCTGGCCGTAAGGGCATCTGCAAGGCCGAAATGGAAGACCCCGATGGTGATTTCCACATTTTGATGGACAAGATTATCGAACGCATCCCGGCCCCGAAGGGCGATCCGAATGCAGAACCGCTTCTGCAGATCGCTTCCCTCGAATACTCGGGCTTCCTTGGCCGCTTGGCCGTGGGTCGTGTGCAGCAGGGTACGTTCAAGCCGGGCCTCACCGTGGCACAGGCCATGACCGACGGCAAGGTGAAGAACATCCGTATCCAGAAGATTCTGCGTTACGAAGGCCTGACCCCGCAGCCGATCGAAGAAGCCGGTCCGGGCGACATCATCTTGATTGCCGGTCTCGACAACTTCGACATCGGTGATACCCTCTCTTCGACGAACAATCCGGTGCACCTCCCCCGCATCCACATTGACCCGCCGACAATCTCCATGCTCTTCACCGTGAACACCTCGCCCCTGGCCGGTAAGTACGGTGGAAAGTTCATGACGGGTAACCAGCTCCAGGAACGTCTGGAACGCGCCCACATGGCTGACCCCGCCCTCCTCGTCGAAAAGGTCGACGGCGCTTCTACCTTCAAGGTATCTGGCCGTGGCATTCTCCACTTGACCATCCTCGTCGAAAACATGCGTCGTGAACTCTATGAATTCACCATCGGCTCTCCGCAGGTGATTTTCAAGAACGACGAAAATGGCAAGCTCCTCGAACCGATCGAAGAATTCAAGGTCGAAGTGCCGAACGAATTCAGCGGCGCCTGCATTCAGGAAATCAACACCCGTAAGGGCGAAATGGTCAACATGACCACCGACGAAAACGACCGCGTGACCCTCGAATACCTCGTTCCGTCCCGTGGCCTTATCGGTATTCGCCCGAAGCTGCTCTCCCTTTCCAAGGGTTACGCCGTGAGCCAGTCTATCTTCAAGGACTACGAACCGTACAAGGGCGAAATTCCGGCCCGCGTGAATGGCGTGCTCATTGCGAAGGAACCGGGCGAAGCTGCTAGCTATGCACTTTCCAACCTGGAAGACCGTGGCTACCTCATCATCGGACCGGGTGCAGAAGTTTATCCGGGCATGATCGTGGGTGAACACAACCGCGACGTCGATATCATCGTGAACGTCACCAAGGGTAAACACCTCACCAACATGCGCTCCAAGTCCGCTGACGACATGATCCAGCTGACTCCGTACCGCCGCCTGACTTTGGAAGAATGCGTCACCTTCATCAACGAAGACGAATGCATCGAAGTCACGCCGGAAGTGCTGCGCCTCCGCAAGACCGAGCTCGACCCGATCAAGCGTAAGCAGCTTTCCAAGCGCCCGGCTGAAGAAGATTAATGCGAGCCCCGACGGGGCGAAGCAATCCAAAAAAAATTTAAGGCTCCCTGCGGGGAGCCTTTCTTAATTGTCTTCCCGGGCTTGACCCGGGACCTCCTCTCCTATCCGAGAAAACAGCCCACGGCTCCAGAGGTGAGTTCGTCTCGCTCTTACATGACCGTTCGCCTTACGCCTCACTAGTCCTTTACACAACGGACAGATATCGCAACTCTCTCAGGGATGCTCGAAAAAGTGACGTTATCATCGTAGTAGTATAAGTACAAGGCGTAATAGAGTAGACTATCTTCCTCTGTGGAAGTCCAAAACCAAGCACTAGTGTTGATGGGACTATAAGAGCCAGCGCCCCAATTACCGACAACCCAATCACCGGCAGGTAATGCCCCAAAACCATATGCATCCGTACCATTGTTTGCAAACCATCCACTAGAAGCTTTCAGTTTTTTCCCCGCAGTAATGCTATCGCCTACAGCATTAATCAACATTTCAAATTCTTCTTTTGTTGGGAGGTGCCAGCCAGCAGGGCAAGCCGACATCGCGGCAGTCCACGTGTAAAAGCGTCCATACTGAGTGCAGTAGCTATATTCATCATTGTAGCAGAAGCTATTCTCTGTTTCATAATTCAGATTCTCTGCCATCCAAGTCTGCGAACCGATGACAACTGTCTTATACGTCTGATTGTCGCGAGCATCAATAAACTCACCCATCTCAACAGGAACACTCGGGGCAGACGAATTCGAATCATCTCCGCAAGCGACAAATCCAAGAGCAAACACAGCCAACGCTATCGAAATTATTCTCATAAATACTAACCCCCCATAGGAAATCCATTCATATAAAGTATAAAAAAATCGCTATCTTTTTCCGACGAGAATTTATATATTGTATGCAGTAGTAGCGTAAATCCCGCTGACACCGAGAAATTGACGCCGTTGGCGTCCGTACTGAGACTCTCGACTCAGTACTATTCAGGGCGGGAAGTTGAACTATCTGCTTGAGGTCGTCGCCCTTCGCAAGCCTTGACACGTTTGGAATCGCGACAGTTGCCCTGAGGGGAACCGGCCCCTTGGCTATCAACGTAGAGCACCTCCACTATGCATATAGCAAGTGGAACAAACAATCTGTCATTCAACAGGTTTGTGAACCGGTGTTCTGCGCTATACATGCATACCTCCTGTTTGCAAGCCGCAAAACTTTCACAGGAGTACATAAATGGCAATCAAGCCTTTTGACAATCTCGACATTACGGACCCGATTATGTTCGGACTCGTTTTGAAACAGCGCTTGAGAAAATCCAGACATCACCTTAGGTAGCCTTACCTTCAAAAACTATTGAGCTTCGCTCCAAATCCGCTGCGGCTCGGAAATGACAAACAAGTTTGTCGCTTCTCTCGCCTTGCAGGATTTATTATATTTACAAGGTACGAGAAGTTCAAGGATCCTGTCGTAAGGGCATACATGAAGTACTTTGCGACCAGGAACGCAGACTCCAGCGAAACTAAAACCATCAACAGCCAGGTATCTTACTACAAGACCGACACTTTCATAAGGAACAAGTATATGACTTACGAATACGATCTTCACGAAAGCAAGGAAGAGGGAAGGGCCGATGGTTTGAACGAGGGCATTGATATTTTCAAGTCTCTCGGCGTTTCTCAAGATATCATCGAAAAAGCGAAGCAAATCGCAGCAGAGAAAATCGCTTCTGGTCAGAAATAAACTAAAGTAAATTCAACCCTATTTAAAAAGCGACCTCCAAATGGAAGTCGCTTTTGCTTTCTAAAAAACACTCTCGCCTACGGCAAAAAGCCCAATCTTCCTTCGCCGCTTTTCAGGTATTCGTTCATGTACTGCTTGGCGATTTCGCAGGCAGTGGGCACATCTTTGCCGAGCGCCACGTTCGCAAGGATAGCAGAACTGAGCACACAGCCGGTGCCGTGTTTGCCCTTGCCCGGCAACCGCGGGCTCCTGAATTTGTACTGTTCATCCTTGTACCACAAGGTATCAATTGATTCCTTGCCTCTCGCATGTCCGCCCTTCAACAGGACCGCAAAATCATGTCCCATACGAATTTCACCACGAGATTCCGCAAGGCCAAGCCCCAAGTAGGCAAACTCATCTTGATTCGGCGTTACCAAATCGATGGACTTCATAATCGGCAAGAACTTTTCGGCATCACGCATAAAGTGGAACCCCGCACTTGCTGAAGCAATCGGATCCCATACGATGAATGCTTCGGGCGATTTTTCGCGGACGAATTCTACAATGCGCTTTAACGTGCGCGACTTTTCCACAAGCCCGATTTTCACGAACTTGAAAGTATGCTTTTTAAAAAGCGTTTCGAGCTGAGCCTCAATGCGGTCCCAGATAACCCAACCGGGCGACACGAATTCTTCTTCGTTCTGCTGCGTGAGCGCCGTACAGACCGCCTGGCCGTACACGCCAAAATGCGCCATCGTCTTGATGTCCGAGATAAAGCCAGCTCCGGCCGAGCCGTCAAAGCCGGCCACCGTTAAAGCGTGAATCATTTTTTCACCCATAAACCCAATCCTAAATCATGTAATACGCAATCAAGCCACCCGTCACAGCACAAATCAAAATCACGGCAGGCAGTATCGGACGACGCATCGACTTTGCCCCCAAGAAAAACACCAAGCCACCCTTCGTGATTGTATTGGCGAGGCTCGCAAACAAGAGCGCCAGCACCAATTCACGTACCGCAAGGCCAGATTTCAAGTTCATATCGATTACGGAAAAAGCCACTGCATCCATTTCGGCGGCACCGCCCAAGAAGCTGCAAGCAAGCAACGCACCCGACCCCAAGTAAACACGAGCGGCATTAGCCACAAACATGACGCAAGTAAAGATGACACCAAACTTAATCGCAGGCAAAAGCTTGAAGGGGTTCGTAAAGTCAGCTGACTTCTGCTGGTGATTGCGAAATTCCTTCACCTTGAGGTAAAGCGCATACCCCAGCGCAGGCACCACCGGCAACAACAGCGGCAACGCAAGGGGGCCCGCCAAAGAGCTGCTCAAGAAAATGCAAATCAGGTAAAGTCGAGCATACATCACCGCCCAGCTCAGCACAATACCAAGGGTAAAGTCAGAGGCATAATCTTCATTTTCGCGGCTGCGCCCCGCCAAATTCAGGGTCAGCGCCGTACTGCTGGCAAGACCGCCAAGCAAGCCCGTAAGCCAAATGCCCTTGCCCGGGCCAACAAGCTTGATTAGGCCGTAGCCCACAAAGCCAATGCCCGAAATGAACACCACAAAAATCCAGATTGACCGAGGATTCAAGACTTCAAGTCCCGGCGGGCCATAAGAATTATTCGGTAGGAAAGGCAATACTAGCGCCGTAATCACCGCAAATTTCACGATAGCTATAATGTCTTCCTTAGAAAGGCGCTGGGCAAAAGTATGCAGCTGTTCCTTAGCCGAAAGCACCCAGAGCATTACCACCAGAACAATGCAGGATTCCAACAGGCGCCCGTACCAAGAAACGGCCCCCAGCAAATACACTACAAGGACTGCAATATTGGTCGTTATACCGTCATTACTCACCGCCGGTTGCCCTTCTTGGGGGCGACGCCCCATGGCATAAGACAAGTGAGACGCCACAAGCAAAAGTCCGACAACAATAAAACCAGTCACAAAGGGGGCAACACCGTTCATCAAATCCGAAAGCATCGCCGTTAAAGCCCCCGCAAGGCCCACCAACGTAAACGAACGCACACCAGCCGGATGCCGATCCGACTTGTCCATATACGTATGCTCGCGCTGCAACCCGATAATCAGGCCAATGCCAATGGCTGCCGCCAATCGATAAAAAACATTAAAGTCAAGCATGTCTTTAATATATACTAAAAAAGGGGGAAAAGTTACTAGTAGCTATAAACTATTAACTACGGAAAAACAGCCCTACGGCCTTGCAAGTTTCGATTTCATGGACGATTTCATGGCATACATGCGTTCATCCGCCAATCGATAGACTTTTTCTGCGTCAACACCCTTTTCTTCTGCAACGCTGAAAGAATACTTCAAGAATTCGTGTTTAAAGGCAATTCCATAAGCAACCTCCAAAGGAACCGGCAATTTTGCACTGCTGGTTTTCTGGAGTTCTGTCATTTTCGAAATTGCAGTCCCCACATCGGCCACATGTTCACTGCGAACAATCGCCAAAAATTCGTCACCGCCTACGCGAATGGTTGTTCCAACACCTTTAAATGCTTCCCTAAAGACTTCCGCAAAGGTTTTAATGAGCCGGTCGCCCTCATTATGGCCATGATTGTCATTCACCTCTTTAAGGCCATTCATGTCGATGCTTACAAAGGCATAGTCGCCAAAGCTCTTGTCAAGGATTTCAAAAATTTGCTGACACTTGGCACGATTATAAAGGCCCGTCAAGGCATCCAGATAAGCCATAGTCGCCAACGCACCCTTTTCTGCACGGTCTTCCAAAATGTAAATCAAATAGACGATATAGCTTTGAACAAGCAACAGCACAAACCCCAGCGTGCCCAGGGGAATCCAGGACGATTCCAGCAACGGGTTTTCGGCCGGAATATAACGGGCAAAGTTAAAGCGAAGCAGGTCCGCCACGACCATCACCACAAAGAACAAAACGCCACGGGAAAGAATCTTTCCGGACTCATCCATTTTTCTGTTGTATAAAATGCCAGAAAAGACAAAGTACGCGAGCCCGGCAAAGACAACCACATGGAAAAATGCCAGCGATTTAGGATAGAAAAATACGCCCGTAAAATGAAGTACCGAAGTGACCAGCAGAAAAACAACTTCATAGCACACCAAGAACTTCATGACTAAAGTCTTGGAACGGCCAAGGCGCACCCGTTGCATATTCCAAAGCAACAGCGTAAACGGAATCGGAGCAAAATAGAGGCAAATGTATTCAAGAGTCGTATTGAGAGTCAAGTTGTATGACACAACCTGAATCAATTTCGTATAGCACATCGTCCAAGTGCCAAACGTAAAAGACAAAAGTCCAATCATCAGCAAGCGGAAATAATCGACACCGTAAATTCGCAATACCGCACCAATCAGAACCGCCAGCACACCAAAAAGTACAAGGAATATTCCAATGACAAGCGCAAAAATATGACGTGAAGAATAATCACTCAAGGCATACTCTTCGGGCAACAGTTCAAATTTCGACAAACTGATTTTCCGATTGTCTACTTTTTCGACAAGAACCACTTTCAATTTTTGATGTTCGCCGTGATTCAAGTGAACATAATGGTAACCACACCCCGGAAAGATGCGATTTTTACCATACTCATACACACTCTTGCCGTTTTCAAAAACTTCTACGGAACTATGAGCCGTTCGGAATCTGAAAACAGAATGCAACAGTAATTTTGGAGGGATTTCACCTTCCAAAATCAGCGAATCGCCACTCTTGAGCTTCTTGGGGAACGTATAATTCACCAAAGACTCTACTTCGGTTTTTTCGCCTTTATATGTAACAGTCCAGCCCCTATCGAAGCGGACATTTCGCGGAGCGACGCCATTGGAACGGACCGCCCCCAAAAAAACGACAAACAACAAAAGCAAGACAACAGCCGAAACTGAAGTCACCCACAAATATTGCTTATGAATTTTTTCAGGTTCTACCAACTAGCGCTCCCAGACCTCAAAAGTTGTCGGATAATCGTTCTTTTCGTCGGCTTCAAAGCGTTCTTCACTCACCTTGCGCCAGCCATCGCCCCATTCAGGGAACAGCACGTCGCCGTCTACATCGGCTAGTACTCGGGTCACGTAAAGCTTTTGCACCAGGGGCATGGCCTCGCGGTAAACCGCCGCGCCGCCAATAATAAAGCATTCTGTTTCGTGGGCGGCGCGCGCAAATTCAATCGCCTGCGACAGATTGTTGCATACAACGCAACCCGGAGCTTCAAAAGCCGGATTTCGCGTCAGCACGTAATTGGTTCGGTTCGGAAGCGGGCGTCCGATATCGTCGTAATTCTTACGACCAAGCACAATCGAATGCCCAGTGGTAATCGCCTTGAAACGCTTGAGGTCAGCGGACAAATGCCACGGCAAGTGCCCATCGCGTCCGATAACGTTATTCTGGGATATTGCAACTATAGCAGATATTAACATAGAGATCCTTCGACTCGTTACACTCGCTCAGGATGACAATACGGGATTAGTCATTCCACACTACACATTCCACATTACACATTATACAGCTATCGGAGCCTTAATCGTCGGCCATGGGTCGTAATCGACCAGTTCAAAATCTTCGAACTTGAATTCAAAAAGATCCTTGATCGCCGGATTCAACTTCATGGTCGGCAACTTACGCGGCGTACGCGAAAGCTGTTCCTTGACCTGGTCAAAATGGTTGGAATAAATATGCGTATCGCCCAGCGTATGAATGAATTCACCCGGTTCATAATCGCAAACCTGGCAGAGCATCAAGGTAAGCAGCGCATAAGACGCAATGTTGAACGGCACCCCGAGGAACGTATCGGCACTGCGCTGGTACAGCTGGCAACTGAGCTTGCGCTTACCGGAAGCGCCTACACCGCCCACATAGAACTGGAACAGACAGTGACAAGGCGGCAAAGCCATCTTGTCGACTTCAGAAACGTTCCAGGCGCACACCAGGTGGCGGCGGGAATCGGGATTGTTCTTGAGACTGTTAATCAGATTCTGTATCTGGTCGATGTGTCCACCATCGGGAGTCGGCCAGCTGCGCCACTGGTGACCGTAAACTGGACCCAGGTCGCCGTTTTCGTCAGCCCATTCGTCCCAAATGGTCACCTTGTTGTCATGCAGGTACTTGATATTGGTATCGCCCTTCAAGAACCACAAGAGTTCGTGAATAATCGAACGCAAGTGCAGTTTCTTGGTCGTAAGGCACGGGAAGCCTTTAGAAAGATCATAGCGGCACTGGCGGCCAAACACGGAGCGCGTTCCTGTACCCGTACGGTCAGAACGGTCCACCCCGTTTTCCATAATATCCTTGAGTAAGTCTAAATACTGCTGCATAACACTTAATTTAATAAAATGTGTAATGTGTAGTGTGAAATGCGAGATTATTTCATTACACATTCCACATTACACATCATACATCCCCCATTATTCACCAAATATCTCTATTCGCTTATATTGTTTCACCTTTTTGTCTTCGGTGACGGCATTCTGTAAAAGGTACTTGTTCAGCGCCTGCAAAATCAGGTCCTGCGTATGCTTGGGCACAGGCTTTTTACCGAGGCGAGCCTTCTGCACCATCTTGTGATTCAAATTTACAGGAAGCATTTCCACGAGGTCGTGGTTCGAGGCATTTAGGGACTGGAGGATTTCGTCTAATTTAGTCATGCCCCCTAATATAAAAATCCCCGACTCTACTTTCTAACAAGTTCCGACTTCATCGCAGTTTTCATGGCGTACATGCGTTCATCAGCCAAGTGATACACGCTTTCAGCCTCTATGACGGCATCTTCTCCGGAATCTTTAACAAGCTCATGCCTATAGGCAATGCCATAGGCGACTTCCAAGGGAATCGGCAGCTTTACGCTACGTGTCTTTTGGAGTTCAGCCATCATCGTAAATGACTGGTCAACATCGCAAAGATGTTCGCTACGGACAATCACCAAAAACTCATCGCCACCCACACGAATAACAGGACCAATTCCCGCAAAGGCATCTTTAAGCACCTCGGCAAAAGTCTTGATCAGTTTGTCACCCGCATTGTGACCGTAGTTGTCGTTCACCAGCTTCAAGCCGTTCATGTCGATACTCACAATGGCGAAATCATTAGCGCCTTTATCGAGCACTTCAAAAATCTGCAAGCACTTGGTGCGGTTGTAAAGCCCCGTAAGCGCATCCTTATAGGCAATGACCGACAAGGCATCCTTTTCGGCTTTTTCCGAAAGCAGTCGATACATATAAACTAAATAACTCAGCACCAGCAACAAAATAAAGGCAAACGCCCCAATCGGGAGCCAAGTCATTTCGAGGAAAGTATGTTCCAAATGCAAGTACTTGACCACGTTAAAGCGAATCGAGTCCAACATGGCAAAGCTACCAAAAACAGATACGCCCGCCGTTAAAATTTTCCCGGTAATATCAAAGCGAGGACTATACAAAATCCCAGCCCAAAGCATATAGCAAAGTCCCACAATCACATAAACATGGAACACCCACAAAGTTTTGGGGAATCGCATCACATGGGTACAATTCAATACCGTCGTCGTCACAAAGAACAGCACGCCTACCGCCGCGATACAGGCAAGTCCCCACCAGCGGGCTCGGCTAATTTTTCTGTAGTGCAAGTGCAACAAAAGCAGACACAACGGGATTGGCGCCACATAAAGGCTCGCATATTCCAGACAGGTGTTGAACGAAAAATTGAGCGAGAACAGCTGAATCAGCTTGGTATAGCATATCGTCCAAACGCCCAAGCACGAAGATAATATTCCTGTCATCGAAACACGGAAGAAGTTCATACCGTAATAGAACACCCCCATGCTCAAGAACAGCGAAAGTATGCCGAACAAGAGCAAGAAAAGTCCCATCGTCAAAGACATCGAATGACGCGCAAAAAAATCTGCATAGGCATACCGCGCCGGAAGCACCTCGAATTCAGGCAAGACACTCCACGCATCGTCTTCGGACATGTGGAACCTCAGCTCAAACATCTTGTTCTTATACTGCAGAACGCCCAGATAGACAAAATTGACGCAGCTACCGACAACATTACCCTCGGTAAAATCCTTTTTCCCATGCGAGTAAAGCAAATCAGATTCACGATAGGCTTCGACAAAGGCTTGATAGGTTTCAAAGCGAAGCACCGGATTTTCCGGATAATCCGTTCCGAGCCTGCGTCTTAAGATAATGGTATCGCCTCTCTTTACGCTATAGTTTTCAAAAGTGAAATCTTCAACAGAGGGAATTTCGGTGGTATCGCCGTGGAATATCAGCGTCCAGCCATCATCCAACTTAAGAATGGACTTGCACTGGCCTTGCTTAAGAATATTCGTCACAACAAGGTTGATTAACAAAATCAACACAACAGCAAGTGCGCAAGCCAAAATTTTACGATGTTTACCATGCATAAACCAAAACATTCCCCTAGCATCATAAGTAATTTAAATAAACAATACCGAATTTCCAAAGGAATATTTCAGTTTTCTTTATTACAAGAAATCCCCGGCCCTTACAGGGTCGGGGATTCTAATTGAGTCTTAGCGAACTAGATCCCCGCTTTCGCGGGGATGACAGTGTTTTGGATTACTGCACCAGGTTGCTTTCGCACTGGGTACCGTCGTTATCCGGCGTTACGAAGTGCATTTCGATACGGCGGTTCATTTCGCGGCCTTCGGCAGTGCTGTTGTCGTCGATCGGGCAGCTAGAGCCCATACCGATAGCCTTGATACGATCCTTCTTCACGCCAGCCTTGGTGAGGGTCTTCATCACTTCCTTAGCGCGGTTTTCGGAAAGCTTCTGGTTGGTCTTTTCCTTACCCACGTTGTCGGTGTGACCCTGGATCACAATCTTCAGATCCTTGTAGCTGTCTTCGTTCACAAGCTTCTTAGCCACGTTCTGGAGAATCTTCTTAGCGTTAGATTCCAAGGTAGCCTTGCCGCTCTTGAAGGTCACGCCATCGAGCTTTTCGACAGCCTTCTTCGGGCAACCGTGGCCGTCGTCACCCGGTTCATCCGGGCAGCGGTCGATACCGGTACAAACGCTTTCGAATTCTTTCTGCAGCTTCTTGGTAGCAACCCATTCGGAGCAGACGCCATCCTTATCCGGGTCCGGATCGTCGTCGATCGGGCAACCCTTGTTCCATTCAGGACCGGCTTCGAGTTCGCAACGGTCGTAGCCGTGGCACATTTCCTTGAACTGGTCAAGCATCTTCTGCTTGGTCACCCACGGAGAGCAGAGGGAGTCGCCATCCGGGTCGGGGCTTTCCATCGGGCAACCCTGAGCAAATGCTTCACCGGCTTCGGTCGGGCACTTGTCAACGCCAGAGCAGATACCATCGTATTGGTCAAGCATATTCTTTTCGGTCACCCACGGATCGCAGAGGCCGTCCTTGTCGGTATCCGGGTTGCCGAGCGGGCAGCCTTCGTTAGTAGCCGGGCCGAGTTCGGTCGGGCACTTATCGATACCCTTACAAGACTTGTCGATGAACCATTCCTTAGCCATGTTTTCATCTTCAGCAGCCTTTTCGAAGTAGAAGCCCATCTTCTTTTCGGTTACCCACGGGTCGCAGAGGCCGTCGTTATCGGCATCCGGATCATCCCATGCGCAACCCTTGTTGGCAGCAGAACCAGCTTCACCCGGGCACATATCGTAACCCTTACAGATGTCAGCGAATTCATTCATGGCGCCTTCGTCAGTCACCCACGGAGAGCAGAGACCGTCACCATCCGGGTCCGGCTGCTTGGTCGGGCAACCGTTGAATGCCGGAGAACCAGCCTGAGCCGGGCAATCGTCGATGCCTTCGCAGACATTAGCAAACTTCTTGGTCATCTTCTTCTGAGCAACCCACGGGTCGCAAACGCCGTCACCATCGGCATCCGGATTGTCAAGCGGACAACCATCGTCGCCTTCGCCAGCTTCGTTCGGGCACTGGTCAACGCCTTCGCAAACTTCAGCAAATTCAGATTCAAAGCCCTTTTCGGCAACCCAGGCATCGCAAACGCCGTCTTCGTCAGCATCCGGATTACCCAACGGGCAACCCTGGTTCAAACGGTGACCGATATCGTCGGGGCACTTGTCTTCGTCATCCGTAACGCCATCGCCGTCGCGGTCCTGAGCGAGGAGGAAGCCGCTCCAGGTAATACCGCCATAAACGGTGTACTGCGGGTTCACGCGGATACGTTCCGCAACGACACCATTCGGACGTTCGCTGGTTTCAAGAACTCTGCTTGCCACAAACTTGTCGCCACCCAGGTAGTAAGAGGCACCCATGTGGAGATCAACGCCAACCGGCAGGTGGAATACCAAGGCACCGGTCAACTGCTTCATGTCAAGCTTGCCGTCACCATTGTCTTCGCACACATCACCAATGCAATACTCGTATTTATCCATCTGGAGATCCCAGTAGTATTCCACGAATATCGACATGAAATCCATAAAGTAGATTTCAGCAGCGGCACTCATGAACGGGAGCGACAGATAGTCTGCATTAGTCGTATAACGGTAACCACCGTTCAAGTGCAACAGGAACGGGAAACCTTCACCGCCATCAAGCTTGCTTGCATCCATCGTTACAGCAAGACCGCCCTTAATCGTGGTAATCTTGTGTCCGAAGGGATATGCGGTACCATTCTTCTTGTTGATGTATTCGGGTTCACGAATCCACAAGCCCTGCTTTTCGGTATTGGCGGTACCGGCAGTCACACCACCGAACACGGCAATATCGAACATCTGATCTTCGGGCAGCGGGAAGCGAGCCTTCAAGTCAGCCTTGAGGTTGCCCACATAGCCGATCTTGGTGTTGGGAATGGCACCCTGACCACCAACATCTTCTGCATTGAACTGATCGTAATAGACCGGCATGGTCACGCCCAAGTCAAAGTAATGCCAAATGCCAATAGCAAAACCGATATAGGCACTTCCACCCACAAAGTCAGCTACCGGAGCATTCTTATTGCTAAGAAGACTACCTTCGCTATTGTAAGTTTCTTCGTGAAGAGCAGTACCAGTGGCATCATTATTCGGGAACATGTCGTTACCGAACGTAGCATCGCCCAAAAGGGTAAATACAAGTTTGGAATGACCAAGGGATTGGGCAGACTGGGTCTTGTTTACACCCACAAAGCCTTCCTTGTTAATTGTCTGGGGATGTCCGGCAAAGGCAGAAGCTGCCAAAGCGAGGGCAAGACCCATAGCTACCTTATTCATAGCGTCTCCTTATAGTGGGCGGCCCACCAAACAAGGCTACCCGATTTAACTATTGTAAATATAACTTATTACTCAAAAAAGCAACAAAAAAATGCTCTTTTTTTTATTAATTTAATGAATATCACACAACAAACAGACTGTAAAAATTTCGCAACAAATTTATTTTCAGTCCGTTTCGAAGGTCCGTTCGAACAATTCCGGTTGCATTCTACAAATGCTGGAAAAGCCGCCTTTCCCCACAATAATGTGGTCCAACACAGGTATCTGCAAAATTCGCCCCGAAGCACAAAGCACCCGGGTTATGGCCATATCCTCTAGACTAGGCTCCAGCGACCCCGAAGGGTGATTATGGGCAAAAACCACCGATACGGCACGATCTTCTATGGCCTTCGCAAAGGCTTCGCGGGGGTGTACAGGAGTCTTGTTGACAAGCCCCGTCGTGATTTCATGAACCCGGATGATACAATTGACCGAATTGAGGGTTACGACCACCAAATGTTCCTGCTCCTCGTATTTTAGGAACGAAAGCCTCGACATCAGGTCATCGGGAGACATCACCGGATTCGACTTGGCGCTCAAGATATAGCGCCCCGAAAGTTCCAGGCAGGCAAGCACCTGCGCCGATTTCACCTTGCCAAGTCCACGAATTTCGCGGATTTTGCTCAATGAGGGCACCTGAGTTTGATTCGAAAGAAAATCCGCCAAGTGGCGGGATAGCTCGAATACGTTACAATCTTGGTTTCCGCTTCCCAAAATTAAGGCAAGCAACTCTTCGTTGGAAAGGGCGGAAGCCCCCATTTTCTCGATTTTTTCACGAGGCAACTGATTATCACGGGGCAACTGTACAGGCTTATTTTGATACATGGTTATTCCTTTTTTTAAGAGGTTCTCTCTATATACACGCCAAAATCGAAAAAACAGTTCAAAATCTCCCCTTTTTTCTGTTCTTCACATTTTCTATTATTGAACCATCACTTGAACGGAAGGTCTTTTTTATGGAATTAGGCAAATACAACCGCGCCCGGGTCGAAGAAATCATGCCCCAGGGTTACTACCTGGAACTGGAAACCGGCGGACGCGTGCTGCTCCCCGGCAAAAAAGAAGAATTTTCCCTGGAAGTCGGCGAAGTCCTGGACGTATTTGTCTACATGGATTCCGAAGACCGCCCCATCGCCACCCTCGACAAGCCCTACGCTACCGTAGGGGAATTTGCGGTTCTCGAAGTCAAGGACGTAAACCGCTACGGGGCATTCTTGGACTGGGGTCTGAACAAGGACCTGTTCCTGCCATTCAAGCAGCAACTGGGTGAACTCAGGCGCGGTGACCGCTGCGTTGTCTACATTCTGGAAGACGACAAGAGCAACCGCATCGTGGCCACCGAAAAAATCAAAAGTTTCTTGGATACCGACACCTCTGAGCTCCACCTGGGTCAAAAGGTGCAGCTCGCCGCCTACGAAGTCACCCGCGACCACATCGACTTCCTAGTGGATTTCCGCTACACGGGCCGCCTCATGATTTCGCCCGCCACGCCGCGCATTTATATCGGCGACACCATGGCCGGCTACATACAACGTTTCACCGAAGACGGAAAAATCACCTTGAACCTTACTCCCGTGGGCTACAAGGGACTCATGAAGAGCGAAAGCCCCGCCGCAGTTCTCCAAAAGCTTGAAGAAGCAGGCGGATTTTTGCCCTACGGCGACCACAGCGATCCCGAAGAAATTCGCCGTGAATTCGGCATGTCCAAGAAGACTTTCAAGAAGATTCTAGGCACGCTCTTCCGCGAAGGAAAAATCGTGCTCGGCGACGACGGATTCCGAAAGAATTAACAATTATCAATTAATAATGAACAATGAATAATGATTTGTCAATTATTCATTATTCATTTCACATCCCACATTACACATTCCACATCATTTAACTTCCACTTCGACTTCGTCTTCGTTTAGCACACGAAGCTCGATACGGCGATTCTTTTTGCGGCCTGCCTCGGTACCATTGCTCGCCCTGGGCTGGCTGGATCCGTAACCGCTTGCCGAAAGACGGCCGCGGTCAATCCCCTTATCGACCATGTAAAGGAATACGGCATAGGCGCGCTGTTCCGAAAGAGTCTGGTTGAACTGATCATCGCCTTCGGAACTCGTATGGCCCTGAATTTCGATACGGGCTTGGGGATTTTTCTTGATTCCCGCCACGGCAGAATCCAATATTTCCATGGATTCCGGCTCCAGTTCGGCGCTTCCGGCCTTAAAATTCACACCTTTCAGTTCCACACGGGTATCATCGAACACGACCGTAATACCGCCCGTACTCGCCGTAGACGAAACGTAAGGCGATGTACCACATTCAAAAGGTCCCGTCACACTTTCACAATAGATTGTATAGGTTTCTTCGCGGGGAATATGGAAAGTCACCTCGCCTTC
Organism: Fibrobacter sp.; assembly: GCA_017550445.1. Next base: position 31,830 of record JAFZOV010000165.1, on the reverse strand, counting down.
GGCATCCGTAGTCACGGTCAACCTTTTCTGGGGATCGTTCTGCCCCACAAAAGTCAGTTTTTTATGCGCCTGGGGAACATCGTCATTGTTGGTATAAGTCACGGTCAGCACGGCATGGGTCTTGTTCGGAAGCAAATCTCGAGCAAAAACGGGAGTCACCACCAAATTTGCAATTAAAACGGCCCCCAAAGCAGGCAAATAACCGAAACCAAACATTTTCACGGAACACTCCTTAAAAAAGCGGGCCGAAAAATAGAAAAATATTTCTAAATTTGGACACGAAAAACAAAACACTCCAAGGAGTAATTCATGAAGTTCAGGAAAATCGCAGCGGCTGCACTCGCCATGAGCATTTCTGCATTTGCCGCCGACGCCACCGACAATATGACCCTCAAGGGCAACGTACAGACCCAAGTCACCAAGTCCATCGCCGACGAAGACAACAACTTCAGCAGCGGCTGGATTCGCGCCAACATCGGCGGTCAGTACAAGAGCGAAAACTTGGATGGTTTAATCATGCTCCGCATTTTCGCCCCGGAATTCGGCAACAAGATCAAGGATGGAGACGGAAAGACCACCTACTACGACAAGATCCTGGCCGACCTCTACTGGGTAAACTACAAGTGGAACCTTAGCGAAGACAACCTCTTGAACCTGAAAATCGGTCGCTGGAAGACCGACTGGTCCCAGTCCACCAACTTCGGTACCTATGTCGACAAGGATCTGACCAAGCGTGGTTTGTGGATGCGCGACTACAGCCACAACGCACTTGAACTGGGCTGGAAAAACGGCCTCAACCAGTTGAACGCCATGGTAGCCACCAAGAACGGCACCGCCAACCAGGGCTATGTGCGTATCGAAGACGACATGAAGTTCACCTTCCCCCTGGAAGTCAAGGTCGCCTACCGTTCTAACGCCATCGACGTGGTGCAGAACACCGCCTACATTACCCACCGCGTGGCCGCCTACGCCAGCTACGGATTTCTCCCGATTCTCCGTGCCTACGGTGAATACGCCTGCATTTACACTCAGGATGACGACCTGGATGTCAGCGCCGAAAACTACATCGCCCCCGAATCCAAGTATTTCCAGCCGGGCATCTACTACCAGCCGTTCTACCTGGGCCTGGACTTCGCCCCGAATAGCGGCATCATGAACACCCTCATGAGCCACCTCATGGTGGAATGGGAATACATCAACAAGCGCGACAACCTTTACGGTGCCCCGCAGGGTACCTACGACGACTGGGCATGGACCGTCGCCTACGTCAAGAGCATTGGCAAGTCCAAGCTTCAATTCAGCGTCTACAGCGAAAACGAAATGAGCGATGTGGGTCTCGCCTTCCGCCTGACCAGCACCATCAAGTAATTTTTGATTGTAATGCCAAATTGGTTTAAAGAGTTCTCATGGGAAAGAATGTTCGACGCCATCGCCGAACGTTCCGTTACTCCAGTGAAGGTCGCAGTCATCGCCGGAAAGTCTTTCCTGTACTTCCACGGACTAACCCGCGCTGCCGCCCTCACCTACACGACATTCCTGGCCGTGGTTCCGCTCCTGATTTTGCTGACTTCGATTACGCTTGCGGTCGGCTTCGGCAATTTCTTTTCGGACTACTTGCCGCACTTAGTCACGTTCCTGGATCTGGACTGGCCTATCGATCCCATTATTTCCATTGTGCAGAACGCCGAACATGTGCCTATCGGCAAGCTCGGCTTTATCGGCGCCATGGGTCTTTTCATCACGTTCATTCTCGCTTTCGGCAGCCTGGAATCGAACTTCAACGTGGTGTGGGAAAACAAGGTCTCTCGCCCGCTGCACAAGCAGATTCGCATTTACACCCCGCTTCTGCTTATCTTCGCAGGAATCATCGGTCTGTACGCCGGCTTTGTGAACCACATGCAAAATGCGCTTTCGGTCATTGTCGTCGACGGTCTACACTTTGACCAGTCGGTTCTCAAGACCCTCATCAACGCATTCTGGTACCTGACTTTCCACGGGGCATTCCTCCTGGTAATTTTCTTGACCCTGTATGCACTCCCTGCAAGACCGGACCCCAAGAACTACACCAAGAAGAAGCTGCTGGTATCATCTATCGGCATTACAGTCCTCGCATGGATTTGCATTATCATCTACGTGAAGATCCTGATGCTTATCCAAACCATGCTCGTGACCCGTATGTCAATCTTCTACGGATCGCTCGCCTTCATTCCTCTCATTCTTTTCTTGGTGTTCGGCATTTGGACAATCGTTCTTTGCGGTAATTCCGTGGTATGGACAATTTGCACCTGGCCTGAATCCAAGGACCGCATCTGGAACTGGGAAGGAAGCCCCGCCGAAGGTCTGAACATGACGAAAGACCGTCTTTAATTTTTAAAGAGGGGGATGTTTCCCCCTAGTTTCAGACCCGACTCAGCCTGCTCCGCACGCTCGCATGGCCGTTCCGGAATGTTCGCTTAGCGGCCAGGCTATCGCCGGGTCTTATATTTTTAGTAGATTTTATACAAAACGAGGTATAAAATGATAAAGAAATTTTTTGTTTTCCTGATAGCCCTCACCGCTTTTGCAAACGCCGAACTTCAGAGCGTGAAGTACACTCCCGAAGAAAAAACTGATGACGGACTGAAGGCATTTATCGGCGTGAGCGGCGGCAACGTTCTCGTGGCTGACGACGGCGCCATCTTTGCAAACCTCCGCATCGGTCTAGATATCAATCCTCTGCTTTCGACGGGTGTGTGGGTGTCTAGACTCTTGAGCGACGTGCGCAACTATAATGTTGCCGAAAAGCAGATGATCAAGTACATGTCTGTCGGCGGATTCGTGGAACTTTTCCCGGTGCGCATCAACGATTTCTCAATTTCTGTTCCGATTGAAATCGGCGGCGGCGCCCTCTACGTGATGGAACCCGACGACGAAGCCTTCGAATCTGAAGATTACTTCTTTACGGCCGACATGGCCGTGCACTTCAACTACCGCGTGACCAAGATGCTCGAAGTGTCTATCGGTGGCGGCTACCGCATGTTCTCCGGCATCGAGACGAACAACCTCGAAAATCTTGACTTCTGCACCCCGTTTGGTGAACTGCGATTCACCATTAGGGAATAGCTCCGTTTGGGATTAAAAAGGAGAAAATCATGAGTTCAGCAAAAATTTATAGCACTATCTGTCTTCTTGCAACTTCCGCTTGTCTTGCCGCATGGAGCGGCAAGGCGGAAAAACCGCTATGTAACGAAGAGGCCTTAACCTCGTACGGCATTTACCTGTGCGAGGTTTCTACTCCGGAACAGCTTGCCGGACTGGCCGAGATACTCGACACTCTGGCAGAAGTTCCGACAGTCAACCTGACGCTTACAGACGACATTGTTTTCGGTGAGGACGCGAAAAGTGTTTCTGAATTCGAATGGAAGCCGATAAAAAAATTTAGTGGTACTTTCGAAGGAAACGGCCATACAATCTCCGGTTTGAACATTGCTGCTTCGGATTCTGCATTAGGTTTATTCGATTTTTTTAAGGGAACCGCCGAAAGATTAACGATAGCCAACTCAAAACTGAGTTACAAAAGCGATTCATCCGCATCACATGGCTCTATCTACGCAGGCCTATTCGCGGGACAAGCAAAAGCAACGCTCAAAAACATCCACAACCAAGCCAATACTATTACTTACAATGATTCGCTAAACAAAAAATACAGAAGAGAAATTTATATCGGAGGAATCGTCGGAAAACACCAAGGTCAAATTGACAGCTGCACAAATTCCAGCAACATCACCGCCGTTCTCGATTGGATTTGGGAAGCATACTTAGGCGGCATCGTCGGCTATGCTTACGACGCCTCTATAAGCAACAGCAGCAATGTTGGAAATATTTCCAACACCGGCTCCGTTGGAAAGTATGGAGTTTTCGTCGGCGGCATTGCAGGAAAAAACGGTGAACAAAGAACCATCTTGAACTGTAAAAACAGCGGAACAATTTCGTCTACCGGATATCGTGTTGGAGGGATTGCTGGCGAAGGAAGCATATTTGATTTCTGCGAGAATTCCGGTTCGATCACAAATAATTACTTAGCTCAAAGTAATATGGATTCTTCTTTTGTCGGCGGAATCGCTGGCACATCCGGCAACATAATGAACAGCACCAACACGGGTCTTGTTGACGGAGAAATCGCAGGCGGACTTGCAGGAAGAATCTCCGCAGCCCGTAAATCAATAAATGACGGTAGCGTAAAAGGCACTCTTTATGCAGGAGGAATCGGCGGAGTTTGTAGCTATTACGTTATGTCATCTGTCAACAAAGGTTCCCTAGAAGGAAAAAATGTCGGAGGCATCTGCGGATACAATATGGCACTCATAGGCACATCGCTATCTTATACAGATAAAGCTAAAGGGAATGTAACGACAGGCGGCATAGTCGCAATCAACGCAGGACAGATTATAGGAAGTTTCTTTGATTCTAGTAAGTTGCCCAGCACTCAACCTATCGCAAAAGATAGCGCAACAACAGTCAAATGGGAAATGCAGGGTTTGCCTACCAAGGACATGCAAACCATCGAATTTGCAAATAAGCTAAATGAAATCGAAAGAAACGGGGTCCCAATTGCAGGCAGCAGTTTCGTTGGTTCTCCGCATCTATGGACAACAACCGGTTCATACCCCTTCTTTGCAGATTCCGTCAATTTACCCATTCAAAAGATTTTCCTCGATGACAGCCTTTACGTAAAAACAGTCTACACCGATTCCAAAGGACATTTGACAAATACACCTTTGCCATTATCTAAAGAGGGTCGCTATTTTGAAGGCTGGATTGATTCGGCAGGCACTCCCGTAACAAGCACAACGGTATTCACTGACAGCCAGACCGTTTACGCCAAATATTCCAACACCTTTACCGATTCCAGCCTTGTCGTATTTACCGACTCAGCCACGACCAAGGAACCCGTTATCGGATGGAACGGCGAATACAGCGAACCCGTATTGAAGATGCACAAGGACTCTTCGCTCTACCAGGTGATTTCTACCCCGGGCGAGTATGCATGGTACATTAAGAATACCAACTACAGGACATCCGGAGTGAATCCGTTCGTTGACAATGTCATTCTCGCAAACGACATTTATCTGGCCAAGGACACAACAAAGTTTTTATCCGAAAATTACCTGACAGGTAATCTCGCAACGAACTATGTTTTCGATGGAGCAGGGCACAGTATTTATGGATTAAACGGCAGGATGTTCCGTGATGTCTCAAAAGGAGCTGTTATCCGCAACGTCAGCTTGGTAAATATCTTCATGAATCCATCAAGTGGATATAAAACATCCACCGCCAGTGCGTTCGCATACAGCAACGCAGGCACCATTCAAAACAGTTCTCTCCGTAATGCTTTTGTTGATTCTACGGCAACAGAAATATATGCTTTTGTTGGAAGCAATAAAGAAAGGGGAATCATCGAAAACTGCGAAAACTACAGCGATTTCACAGAAGGAACCAAATACGTCCAGTCTATCACAGGATTTGTTGGGTACAATGGAGGATTAATCAAGAACGTCACAAACTACGGGAACATCAGCCATCCCTACGACAGCAACATAGAAGATTTATCGTACACACAACCTGTATATATTGCCGGGATAGTCCAATCCAATACCGGCGTGATTGAAAAAGCCATAAACAAGGGTAACATTTTCGGCGAAAGCGCCCGTGAAAGCTCCGTCAATGTACAGTATATGCAAATTGCAGGCATTGCAAATAGTGGCGGCACCATCAAAAATTCCAGGAACGAAGGAAATATCACATTCAACTATACCAAAAGTGAATTGGATGTTAGGATTGGAGGCATCTCCAGCGGAAAGGCCACCATTGATTCAAGCATAAACCTAGGTTCAATCAAGGTAGACATCGCTGATAGCATCGCTCAAAAAAATGCACTCGTAATTGGAGGCATCGCCCTTGAGGGCTCCGTCAAGAATTCTACAAACGAGGGCAACATTTCGGCTATAGACACAACCTCTGCCACATGGGTTCATGTAAGATTTGCAGGAATTCTTTCAGGCGGAATTTATGGATCAGAAAAAATCGATGTTGATTCTTGTACAAACAAGGGTGATATCGAAGGGTTCATTAATGTGGGCGGCATAATGGGACAGGGAACCGGAAACATTAAAAACGTCCGCAATTTCGGGAATATTAAAGCCTATCGCGGTCCTACAACCCGTTCAACAGGACCAGCAACTTATGTTGGAGGAATTGCCGGATTATCTAGCAAAAACAACGGCATTAGCCACGCCTTTAACGAAGGCGAAGTTACAGCGGTTGCAACCGAAAAAGACACTACCACTAGTTATGCAGGCGGAATATGCGGATACGCCGAATACATCGATCTAAGCGTTGTTTCGAATACAGCTTCTATTTCGGCAAACGGAAAGGAAGCCTATTCCGGCGGCATTGTCGGCTATTCAAAATACAACAACTTCATTAACGTCTATAACTGGGGCGAAATAGAATCCGATTCCGCAGCAGGTGGCATTGTTGGCCGAAAATACAGTTACAACAACTATTACGAAAACGTCTATAATGCGGCTCCTGTAAAGGGTTCTTATGTGGGTCCCATCGAACCTGTAGAATATTATGAATATCGCACGTTTAAAGATACCACCACCAGTATCTTCTACGATTCCACATTCGTTCGCGACACCGCAGACAAAGTCAGCATGTATTCAGCACGCGTCGCTATAACTCCCATGAATACGGAGACGATGAAAAGCGACAAATTTGTCAATATATTGAATACTTCAAACAACACGAAGGAAAGCAGCGGTATATGGACACGCAACGGCGGCTATCCAGTATTCAGCGAAAATCCGACTCCGGTCATTGCAAGTTCCAGTTCGCAGGCTGAATCTTCTAGCTCTGAGGCTAAATCCAGTTCCAGCACGCCGGCAAGTTCAAGTTCTAGCGTTAAATCTAGCTCCAGTTCGCAAGCCAAATCCTCTAGCTCTGAGGCAACGTCGTCTAGCAGCGCAAAATCTTCGAGCAGCAAGGGCAAAGACGCAATCAGTCCGAACAGCAATGGTCTCAACTTCTCGCTCGAAGTTTCTGGAAGAACGATTTTGCTCACAAACGTTCAGGGGTATGCAAACTACGCCCTATTCGACATGCAAGGCAAAATGGTTTCTGCAGGTGCCCTAGAAAAAGGCAACATGCAAATTGCAGTACCAAGAGCAGGAACGTATCTCATTCGTGTCGGAAAGAGCTTGCAAAAGGTAATTGTTGAATAACTTTATTTCCATACGCGGCTGTCGCCTGCACAACCTGAAGAATGTTGACGCCCAGTTTCCGCTGGGTAAGATTACCGTTGTGTGCGGGCCTTCGGGCTGCGGAAAGTCGACGCTTGTGCTTGACACCTTGCACGGGGAATCCAAGCGCCGCTATTTGGAAACACTCTCGCCGTTTGCCGCCGAACTTTTGGGCGGTCGCCGCATTATTCCGCTGGACAGTGCCGAAGGATTGCCAGCAAGCCTTGCCGTAGGCCCAAGCCATGGTGAAGCGCCTGCGAAAGCATACGCTTTGAGCATCTCGGAATGCGACAACACGCTGCGGGGTTTATTCGCGAAGTTTGCAAGGCCCGCCTGCCCCATTTGCGGAAAGCCCATGGCGAGCCAGAGCCGCGAAGAAATCATCCGCGAGATTGCGAGCTTGCCGCAAGGGAGTAAGCTGCAGTTTTTCGCCCGCATTAAGACAAGTAACAACGAGAAGGAGATGCCCGGTCAAGCCGGGCATGACAAAGCAAAAGGCAAGAGTGGCGAGAGACACGCGCCCCTTGATAAACTTTCGGCGGTGTTCCTGGCGCAAGGTTTTACGCGTGCGATGGCCGATGGCGTCAGCTATTCGCTTGCAGACTTGACGGCAAACGAACGCGAAATCGTACCGCAAGAATTCTTTATTGTCGTAGACAGAATCATTGTCCGCGACAACACTCGCACAAGAATCGCCGAAGCCGTCGATGGAGTTCTGAAACTCACCCACGGCGAACTGATTCTCGATATTAACGGAAGCCGCAAGATTTTCAGCACGGCACCGAGTTGTCCCGAGCATGGAGAACAGCAGTCTCGCCCGCTCCAGTCCGAAGACATGTCGCCTTATAGCCGCACCAGCGCCTGCCCTACTTGCGGCGGCACAGGAATGTTCGAAAGCGATGAAGTCGACAGCACCGAAGATTGCCCCGACTGCAAGGGACTGCGCCTGAAGCAGAATGTTCTACAAGCGATTATCGATAATACCACTTGGCAAGACTTGCTCGAAACTTCTTTTGCAAACCTAGAAACGCTGCTGCACAAGCTTTTCGACAACCGCTTGAACGCGAACCAGAAGCCAGCCTTCAACGCGCTACTCGACAGAATCGAAGCTATCAATGAACTCGGTATCGGTTATTTGACCGCCGGTAGATCTGCAGCGACCCTTTCTGGCGGCGAGATCCAGCGACTTCGACTTTCAAGCCTTTCTACCGGGCACTTGAACAACTTGCTGATTGTACTTGACGAACCAGCCAGCGGCCTGCACCATTGCGATGTAGAATCCCTCTGGAAAGTCCTTAAGAAGGTTCAGTCCCGCGGGAATACGCTCGTACTTATCGATCACAATCCAGCCCTTATCAAGAAGGCCGACTGGGTGATTGAAATGGGGCCGGGCGCCGGTGAAAAAGGCGGAGAAATCCTGTTCCAGGGAACCGCGAAAGAAGTGCTTGGGAATCCCGTTTCACCCACAGGAGAATGGATAAGGTTTCTCTCTAAATGTCTTCCCCGCGAAAGCGGGGACCTCCTTTCCAAAGCGAAAAAAGGAGATTCCCAGTCGGAGCCGGGGAAGACAGAGTGCAAAGCAGCGAAGACAAAAGGCCCATTAAAGAAGAATGCGCCGACTATCGCCATCAAGAACTTTGCGCTGTTCGACATGAAGCCGGTTTCGGCAGAATTTCCGGTGCAAAAGTTCAGCGTCATCACGGGCGCGAGCGGTAGCGGCAAATCTACCCTGCTCTTCAAGAACCTCGCCCCTCGCGCAAGCAAAGGCGAATTCGAAAGCCTCGGCATCAAGGCGCTCTCTATTCTTTCGACAGGAGACTTCCACGGCAACCGCCGAAGCACCGTGGCCTCGGCCATCAATTTGAACACGCAACTGCGCGACCTGTTCGCCAAGCTCCCCGAAAGCAAAGTCCGAGGCTACAACGCAAGCAAATTCGCAACGCACGCACCCGGAGGCCGCTGCGAAAATTGCAAAGGCGAAGGCGTACTCTACGACCCCGCCGGCTACGAAGAAACAGAATGCCCCGTATGCCTCGGCAGGCGCTTCAAAGACGAAATTCTCGAAGTCCGCTTCAAGTCGCTTTCGATTGCAGACATTTTAGATTTGGAAATCGGCGAAGCCTACAAGTTGTTTATCAACATGAAGCCTTTCGCCGACAAGTTGAAGCCCCTGATTGATACCGGGCTCGACTACTTGCGCCTCGGACAAACCACGTCGCACCTCTCCGGCGGTGAACGCGCCCGCTTGCGCCTTTCTATAGCACTCGCCCGCGCCAAGGCGCCCAACACATTGTTCTTGTTCGACGAGCCCGCCCGCGGCCTTCACAGAACCGATATCGAGCACCTGCTCAAACTGATTCGCGACCTCACCGAAGCAGGCCACACCGTCATCGCCATCGAGCACGCGCAAGACTTCGTCAACGCCGCCGACTACGTGGTGGAATTAAGCAGATAATTTTAGCGGAACGCGGCCTTCAATTTCACACTCCACATCCCACATTCCACATTAGTTATAGCGTCGCGTGCGCAGCGATGGTGTAAATCGCAGTCACGTCCTTGGCCTTGAGCGGCACAAATCCCCAGCCGTCACCCGGATTCAGTTTTTCAACGAGCTTCGGGATATCTTCTTCCTTGGCGCCGAGTTCAGCAAAGTTGATGGGCATGCCGATGGAATGCAGGAACTTGCGGAAAGCCTTGATACCCTCGAGGGCGGTAGCCTTCGGATTTTCAAAATTCATCTGACAGCCGAATACGCGAGTCGCCATCTGCGCAAAGCGCATCACGTTATGATCGACCACGTATTCCATCCATGCCGGCATAATCACCGCGAGGCCCGCGCCATGGGCGCAGTCATAGAGTCCCGAGAGTTCATGTTCAATAGCGTGGCTGTTCCAGTCCTGACTGCGCCCGCAGCCCACAAGACCATTGTGGGCCACCGTCCCCGCCCACATGATGTTTGCACGGGCCTGATAATTGGCGGGGTCGGCCATGACGCGCGGGCCTTCCTTGAGCATCGTGATGAGCAAAGCTTCACAAAGGCGGTCCGTCGTTTCGACCTCAAGCGTATTCGTGAAGTAGCGCTCAAAAACGTGAGCCATGATATCCGTAATGCCGCAAGCCGTCTGATAAGCAGGCAACGTGCACTGTAGCGCCGGATTCTGCACCACAAATCTCGGGCGAATCACATCAGCGCCAATATCGCGCTTGAGCATTCCCTCTTCTTTCGTCACAACAGAATCACCGCTGCCCTCGGAGCCCGCAGCCGCAATCGTCTGCACCACCCCAATCGGGAGCGCCCTTGTGACCGGCAGCTTTTTCGCATAAAAGTCCCAGAAATCGCCATCGTAGAGGCTACCCACGGCTATTCCCTTGGAGCTATCAATCGTAGAACCGCCGCCCACCGCCAAAATAAAGTCTACGCCGTTTGCGCGGACCATCTCGATGCCCTTGTAAATGAGCGTGTCACGCGGGTTCGGCTTCACGCCGCCAAGTTCCACATGGGCAATTCCAGCCGCATCGAGCGACGCCTTCACGCGGTCAATCAGTCCCGAACGCACAGCAGATCCGCCACCGTAATGAATCAGCACCTTGGTGCCGCCATACTTTTTCACGAGCTCACCGCATTCATTTTCGCGGTCTTTACCAAATACAAATTCTGTCGGGCTGTAAAAATTAAAGTTGTCCATGTTTTTCCTCTTGTTATCCCTAAAAATAAAAGAAAATCCCGCCCGAAAGCAGGATTTTCTCGTAAAAGTTGTTCACACCGGAAACCAAGAGGTCCCGCGAACGGTCTTATTACGTCGTATACTCGGCGTTGATCTTAACGTAGTCGTAGCTCAAGTCGCACGTGAATGCGCTTGCGCTAGCATGCCCGATGTTGAGCACGAGCGTTACTTTGTATTCACGCTGGCGGACTACCGCATGCAGAGCCTTGGTCTGTTCTTCGTTCAGCTGCACCGGGCGGCCGTTAGACAGCACCTGCACATCGCCGAAGAAAAGGTCCGTATGTTCGGCGACCATGTTGCAACCGCTCGAACCGGCACTACTAAGGATACGGCCCCAGTTCGGGTCTTCGCCGAACATAGCGCACTTGGCCAAGTTAGAAGTACCAATGAAGCGGGCCATGCGCAAAGCCTCTTCGTGGCTTTCGGCCTTTTCAATGCAAAGTTCAATCAGCTTGGTAGCACCTTCACCGTCACGCACGATGTCCTTGGCAAGTTCCTTCATCACAAGCATCAATGCTGCGCGGAATTCGCCCTGTTCGGTGAGGGTCAAGTCTTCGTACTTGAGTCCGCTCATGCCGTTAGCAAGGAGAATGCAGGTGTCGTTGGTGCTGGTGTCGCCATCCACCGTGATTGCATTGAAGGAATCAGCGATGTCGGCGCGGAATTCAGCAAAGAAGTCAATGGGCAAAGCCAAGTCAGTGGTAATAAAGGCGAGCATGGTGGCCATGTTCGGGTGAATCATGCCCGAACCCTTGCAGGCACCACCGATCGTCACCACACCCTTTTCGGTCTGGATTTCAACAGCATGACTCTTGAGAGCAAGGTCAGTCGTGAGGATTGCGCGACCAAATTCTTCGGAAGCATCGGCGCGGAGCTTTTCCACCAACTTCGGAATACCAGCTTCAATCTTGTCCATCGGCATCAGGTGGCCAATCACGCCCGTGCTGCAAACGAGCACACTCTTCGGAGTCAGCTTCAAGGCTTCTTCGGTAAGGGCGGCCATGCGTTCAGCATCCTTGTAACCCTGTTCGCCGGTGCAAGCGTTCGCGTTACCGCTATTCACCACCACAGCAGATGCAAAGTGAGCATGTTCCAAAGCAGCTTTGTCGTAAAGCACCGGAGCAGCCTTCACCTTGTTCGTTGTAAACACGGCAAAGCAACGTGCAGCCTTTTCACTCTTCAAAAGCGCCATATCGGCGTTGCCGCTAGCCTTAATGCCAGCGCAAATACCAGACGCGGTGAACCCTTTCGGGGAACAAACGCCGCCTTTTTCCAATACAGTGTACATTGTATCTCCTATTGTTTTTAACGTGCTAAATTATAGAAAAAATGCGACTATGTTGACCACTACCCGTTTCCGCCCTGCAAAAAAATTCTAATTTAAAGTCATGGCTAAAACACCCTGTACTAAAGAAACTTACGACAAAATGGTTGAACGTTACACCTTCCTCAAAAAGGTCGAACGTCCCCGCGTAGTAGATGAAATGGAAGAAGCCCGCAAGCAAGGCGACCTGAGCGAAAACGCCGAATACCACGCCGCCAAGGAAATGCTGGCTCATATCGATTTGGAACTTCCCAAGCTGGAAGACCAGATTTCGAATGCAATTATCGTAGAATTTGACGCTAACTCCGACACCGTCCGTTTTGGTGCCACCGTCACCGCCAAAAACCTCGCCACCAAGAAAGAAGTGGTCTATCAGTTGGTGAGCCCCGAAGGCGTTGACCCGATGAACGGCAAAATCAGCTTCAAGAGTCCCATGGGTTCTGCGTTCATGGGCAAAAAGAAGGGCGAAATCGTCGAAGTCGTGACCCCCAAGGGCAAGAACCGTTTCGAAATCGTTGATTTCAAGTAAGCTATGATTCTAGCCCTCATCGGCAAAGACCAGTTCTCCAAGGACAAGCAGACAGACAAGTTTCTGACCGAAGCCCTTGGAGACCGCAAGAACGATCCGCTTTCGAAGCAGATTGTGTACGCCTCTGATACCAACATACCCTCGGTGGCCGGGCTTATTATGGAAAGCTGCGGCGCCGTTTCGATGTTTGCTCCAGAACAGGCGGTGGTCGTCCGCAATGCCGACGCCATGAAAGCCGATGAATCCAAGGCGCTCGCCCGCTGGCTTAAAGACGCCCCCGACTGCAAGCTGTTGCTCGATTTTGACGAACTCCGAGCTACATCGGAACTCTACAAAATTCTCTCAAAGGTCGGTAAAGTCGAAAAGTATGAAGAGCCCAAGCAGTACAAGATGCAAGAATGGATTGCATCCAACGTACCCGCCCACTTCGGAAAGCCCATTGAGCCCGCCGCAAGCCAGTACCTTGCCGATGCTCTCGGCACCAACACCAAGCTGGTTTGCGAGGAACTGGAAAAGGCTTTAATCTACGATCCCGATTGCGCCAAAATCACATTCGATCTCGTGAAGACCATGATTACGCCTCGCCGTGAAATTCCGCCTTACGAGATTCTGAACTACTTCGGGATGCGTGACGCCGTGGGTTACACCCGCAAACTGCACGAAATTCTTTACGGCAACAAGGACAACGACGCCATCCGCATCGTGAATGCCCTTTATGGCCACGCGGTAGACTTGCTCAACTTCATGTCGCTTACCGCCAAGAAGATGAGCGCCGAAGACGCCGCCCAGGCCTTAGGCAAAAACTACTTCATGTTCTGCAAGCAAGGCAACGCCGCCGAATGCTGCCGCCGCTGGGGCAAGCCGCTCCTCTGCCGCGTCATTCGCCGCCTCGCCGACCTCAACTACGAATTCAAGAGCAGTAGCTGGACCGTTACCAGCCAGGAACTCGCCCTCGCCGCACTCGTGGTTAGGTAGTTCGGAATTCGGATTTCAGAATTCGGAATTTTGATTTCAAATTCTTTTTTTCGTAACACATCTAATAGATTCGTGAAAACAACACTCTAAATTTTCTTTATAAAAAAAGACGGGCTGAAGTCCGTCTTTTTTCTCTGAATTCATAACTCCGAAATCTGAATTTTCTTAGTTCCAGCCTTCTTCCTCTTCTTCAGCGGGAGCCGGAGCGGCAGGTGCCGGGGCAGCAGACTTATCAGAAGATGCAGCCTTTTCTGCGGGCTTTTCCTTGGCAGGTTCCTGCTTCGGCTTAGGTTCCACAATCGGGGTTTCGCCATCGGCAGCTTCGGCAGACGGAGTCTGTTCCACCTTCTTGGCCTGCGGAGCGCCACCTTCCAAGGTATCGGAAGCTTCAGAAAGTTCCACAGAGCCCACATAGTTGCGGATAATGCGCGGCGTCACGAAGATAATCAGGTCACGCTTGGTCACAGCCTTACGGGTGTACTTGAAAAGGTTGCCCAGGAGCGGAATATCCTTGAGGAACGGAATACCGGATTCACTTTCGGTATTTTCGTTACGGGTAAGGCCACCGATCACGACCGTTTCACCGTCAGCCACCACGACCTTGGTCTTGGCTTCCTGGGTACTGATCACTACCTGGCCCTTTTCGTCATAGCCATAAGAGTTGTTTTCGGGGTGCAGGTCAAGCAAGATGCGGTTGTCGCCAGAAACATGCGGAGTCACCGTCAGCTTGATACCGGTTTCCACCAACTGCGTAGAAGATTCACCGCTATCGTCAATCACACGGATAGACACCTTGTCACCCATGAACACCTGTGCTTCGGTGTTGTCGAGCGTAGAAACCTGGGGGCTTGCAAGCACTTCAGTAGAAGCGTCACCCATGATATTCGAAATAGCGATCTGCAAGTTGTTGTCCAACAGGCTTGCGGTAATAGCAGTCGTTGCAGACCCCACAGCCGGAGAAGAACCGCCATTCGGCAAAGAATGGATTGCTGCGCTGGTACGGGTATCGCCAGCACCACTACCCTGCGGAGTTGACACCGTTCCCGGAGTCAGAGCCGTAGTACCCATTCTTGCGGTCCAGTCCACGCCGAGTTCACGAGCACGTTCGCTGTTCACGACCACGAGCTTTGCCGTAATCATGATCTGGAGGGTTTCCACGTCAAGTTCGGTCAGGGCCTTTTCCATCTGCTCGATCTTGCCATCGGTATCATACACGATGATGGAGTTGGTACGTTCCACCGTGGTAATACGGCCGCGGTTAGACTTCATGCTTTCAAGCACCTTCACCAGTTCTTCGGCCTTGGCATGGTGAACCTGGAAGTTCTTACGAACAAGCGGTGCATTCTGTTCGGCCTGCGCTTCTTCGTCAGCAATCTTCTTCTGCTTTGCCTGATATGTGGCAGAACGCTGAATCAGGATGTACTTGTCTTCGATAATCCAAGTCAAGTCGTTCATGCTACAAATGATGTCGAGCGTTTCTTGCCAAGTTTTCTTGGTCACCTTGAGGCTAGTCTTACCCTTGACTTCGGGAGCAAGGATAATGTCCACACCGGCAATTACGGAAACAGAGCTGAACACAGCTTCGAAGTTCATGTCAACGAAACTGAAATCGTACAACTTCTTATTCGGAGTCGATACAGAACCTTCAGCAGGAGCACTCCATGCAGTAGTGAGACCCACCACCAAGAGAAGAATAGTAAGGATTTTTGTCATATTTTTCACTTTTGACCCCCAAGTTTATCGGGAAGACCCATGGAGTAGCGACGGCTCACCCCGAATTCCTGAATCAGGAAGAGTACGTCAGTTTGTGTGATTTTTAAAACTTTACCGTTGAGAATCTTGTCACCTTCTTTAACGGTGTACGAAATAGACGGATTCTTGGATTCAACAAGAATGGCTACCGGTACATCCGATTCCCAAATGATACCCACCAGTTCAACCTGGTCAATATTGATGCCTTCTTCTACAAGGCCATCGACTTCGACAAACGGGTCGCGGCGGCCAAAGGAGCTATAAGTCACGCGGTCTTCGTAGAGGCCATCGAGCTGGCTACCAATCTGCGGAGTATTGGTCGTAAGATTCGTGCCGCGTTCCTTGTCCACCTGTTTCAGGCGTTCTTCCTGCACAGACGAAAGCTCGTCAAAGAAGCCGACAGCGCGGCGATCCACATAGCCTACCCTATTACCATACTGGACTTTGCGATACAAGCCCTTCATGTCAAGGCTCACCAGACGGTCACCAAACACAAGGCGCTGCATCACCTGGGAATTTTCATTGGGTGCGGCGTAGAATTCCGTTTCGTCGGCAACCACGATTAGTTCGCGAACAACCGGACGCAAGTGGAATGTCTGGGAACCCGAAATAATCTTCTTACTGCCCTTGTCAAGATTCTTGACGAAGGCATCGAAATTAGGCTTGTCTTCTGCAACCTTCATCCAGTCGCGAATAAAGATTCCCTTGGGTTGCGCAGACCAGAACATAAAGCCGTCCTTGTTGATTCCCTTTTCGGCAATCTGCAAAACAAACACGCCATCTTGCACCAAAACGGCAGGCTGCACAGAACCCTTCAACTGAACCTTAAGGCCATTAGCGCCCCAAGTTACAGCCTTCACCAAGGAACCGGCTCCAATCCTGAAAATGGGAGACTTCTGGGGACCGGCAAGGCCAATCGTAATGGTATTGTTCTTATCGACGCTAGAGACATTCTGTATGTTAATCGCTTCGTCAGCCACAATACGGAACTGTTCCAAGCCAGAGCCAATGAGCACCGTCATTTCTTTAAGTCCCGGAAGCAGAGCGGAGATGGCACCACCTTCAAGAATAGCCTTGTCAATCTGCTTCTGCTGTTCGGCCATGAGCTTTTCTGCTTCACGGGCAGCCTTTTCTGCGGCTTTCTTTTCTTCTGCCAAACGCTTCTTTTCTTCGAGAGCGGCCTTTTCGGCAGCCTTCTTTTCTTCAAGAGCGCGACGTTCCGCTTCTTTCTTTTCGGCAGCTAAACGTTTCTTTTCTTCGGCAGCAGCTTTCTCGGCAGCCTTTTTCTCTTCGGCAGCGGCCTTAGCAGCAGCCTTCTTGTCGAGAGCGGCCTGCTTTTCAGCAGCTTTCTTTTCTTCAAGAGCTCGCTTGTCGGCAGCCTTTTTCTCTTCGGCCAGGCGCTTCTTTTCTTCGAGGGCGGCCTTGGCGGCAGCCTTCTTGTCAAGAGCATCCTGCTTTTCGGCAGCCTTCTTGCGTTCTGCAAAAAGCTTCGAAAGCGTCCAGGACTTTCCGCCCTTGTTCTTGAGCTTGATCAAGAAGTTGGACTTGTCCAGAGCAATTTCGTTTTTATCCGTAGCGATAGAGGCGCCCACGTCCATTTCGATCTTCAAGAATGCCGTACCCTTGTACGCATCCTTGAACACCTTCATGGACTTAACGAACTTGGAATTGGCGTCGATGTCGTAATTACCTTCGCCAAGAGCAAATGTCGTTTCAGAGAAACCCACCGTGAGCTTCTTGGAAGCAGCATCGTACTTCTGGAAGAATGTCGGCAGGTTCTTGTCAGACGCAAAGGCAAATACCACCTGGCAGCCCTTTGCACTGCAATCAAAACGTACATCCTTAATCTGGGCGGCACTAGCAAAAGCCGTAAAGGCAAGCAACAAAAGAAGAATCTTCATTTTCATCATTTGCCCACCTTCTTAGACGTGTAAGTTGTCAGGTTGAAAGTCACCGACATAGTAATCGGCGTCCAACCGTGAGTTTCAGACTTTTCCACTTCAGCCTTGATACCCGAATAACGGTTCAGGCGAAGGTTCGTAATGGCAGTCGGGTAATTGAAGTTTGCAATTTCTGCAAACAGGTAACCCAGCATGTGGTAACCCGAATTGACCGCAATGGAATAGCGGTTTTCGATGTAGTGTTCCTTTTCGGAGCGACCTTCGGGATTGAACTTCTGGATTTGCACCATGGAGCTGCGGATAACCGCATAAAGGTCCTGCAAGCGCAGCGGCACCTTTTCTTCTTCGGGGAACATTTCCTTCAGCTTTTCGAAATCCTTTTCGGCCTGAGCCAACTGCATTTCGAGTTCTGCCACGCGATGCTTCTTGGCGTTGATCTTGTCCAGTTCAGCCTGAGCCGACTGGAGATCACGTTCCAAGGATTCACGCTGATACGTAAACGGATCCCATACATAGTTATACACTAAATGGGCTGCAGCCATAATCAAGAGGCACACGACTATGGCATAGACGTTTCGTTTGTCTTTTAGATCTATCTTACCCATTATCACCCTCCCCAAGATCTCGCTTGAGAACTATCTTGATGGTGAAATTATAGGCTTCTTTTCCATCCACTTTTGCAGTAGAGATGGTCACCAGCGAAACCGATTGGATACTCACCTGCTTTTCGAGTTTCACCATGTATTCGGCTACTTCCGAGAAGTCGTAAGTGACACCGCGCATTTCAAGATCGAATTCACCCATCTGGTTGATGCTCGTAATCCACATGTTAGGCGGAAGCACCGACGAGATGTTTTCGAACAAAATAACCCAACGTTTCTTGCTCACCTGAATGGACTTGAGTGCGTTGATCTTTGTGTTGACCACGCCCTGTTTCTGTTCCAGGTCGGCAATCTTGGAAAGCAGCGGACGTTCGCGTTCAACCTCTTCCTGAACACGGCTCAATTCTTGGCTCAAACTGTTAATGGTTTCACTGACATAGCCTTGCAACATAACCACAGCGACGATTGCAACGAGCAATGCAACGGTAGGCCAAATGATGCGACGGTCCGTGACCCATGAAAAGTCTTTCTGCTTCTTGCGGAATTCCGGCGGAAGCAAGTTGATGGAAATGGCCAAGGCATTTCTTGTGGGTTCTTTTTTCGTAGACGCCATTAGAACTTCCTCATTGCCAAGCCCAACGCAGGGGCATAAATATTGGAAAGAGCAACCGAGAGACCACTCTCGCCAAACACCTTGGAATCACAAGGCACGAGCCTGAACGGATTCACCGTATCCGTTTCGATACCGGAGTGTTCTGCGATAAATTCCCTCAGACCAGGGGCGGCGGCTCCACCTCCACCCAACAAGATTTTGTCGAGCGGTTTGGAATCTTCCGAAGACGAGAAATAGCGGATACCGATATCGATCTGCGCCATCAGGTCCTCGTATGCCAGTCGGAGCGCGGCTTCGACTTCCGCTTCAGAGAAGCCGTCCACCACGGACAGGTCACCCTTCGCTAAAATTTCGTGGCATTTTTCAGAATCAATGCCCAGGTTCATGCAGGTCTTGCTGACCACCATATCCAAGGAACCACCGGCCATGGCACGCATGGAATGGAACTGGCCGTCCTGCACAAAGGCCACGCTCATCTTCTTTTCACCGATATTGAAGATTGCAACGGTCTTTTCTCTTTCTGCATCTTCGACTGTCGCCACATAAGCATTCAGCATGCCGAAGATATCGACATCCAGCGCCGACAGTTTGAGTCCGCGGCGATTGAAGAACTGCGCCCAGGAGTCCAACAGGGCGCTCTTTGCGGCCACCACGTTCACCTTGACGTCTTCATTTTCGCGGGAATAAATCTCGTAGTCAATCACGTTGTCCTGGTCATCGAAGGGCGGACGGGACTGTGCGGTCTGAAGAATAATGGCAGCTTCATTTCCGTTTTTCGGTACCTTGACCGACACACGGTCCACCAGCACACCACCGGCGCCGGCGCCACAGTTTACCGATGCAACAATATCGCAAGAATCGTCGATGGGGTGACGAATCAGCAGTTTCGCCATAGCCTCGGCGAGCAGTTCAGCCCCATCCTTTTCGCGTTTGCCGTCCTTATCGGTGGGAGCATCCCCTTCACGCACCTGAATTTCGCCATTGACGATACATCCATCAGGCACCCGTTCCAAGTCGGCGTCTAAAACAATCTTGTTTCCGCTCGCGCCATGCAAGACCTTGACATACTTGATGCTGTAATGGCCAACATCAATGCCGACTGTCTCGCGCAAGCCACGGATTTTAGAAATCAATCCTAAAGCCAAAGTTAACTCCGATTGTAAAACATTTCCTTACTAATTCTACCTTTATAAAAGCAGAATGTCAAGCGAAAAATTCATCTAAGTCATTGAAAATGAACTACTTAGGCCTGTTTGGCCAACTTTTTCGCCTGTTTTTTTGACTTGCTTAGTTCAAACAGGTACTGGAGCACCCTTTCCTGGGTCCAACCGAAGGTTCCACGGAAAGAGGCGGTAAGGCAATAGTAGCTGGGGAAATCCTTGTTTTTTTGGCCTAAATTGCGCAAAATCTCAATTTCCACGTCCTCATCACCGAAGCTCGGAAGCTCAAACTGGATACGTAAATGCTGTCCCGGATAGCATTCCTGGGGCAATCCGATCATGATACCGCCTGCAGAAAGGTCCAGCAGGGTACCTCCAATGGAACTTCCGTTTTCAAATACGGCCGTCACAGGGAACGCAACCTGTTCACGAACCCAACGACGCAACTGGCGCTTATCCAGGGAAGAGGAATGAATCAGAACAAGATTATTGGTTTCATCCACACGTCGAACAGGAACCGTTGTAGAATAGATGGCGTCATCGGGTCGAGTCCAGCGGATTCGAATAGAACGCCCCACCAGCGAAGCAGCCGGCCCGTCACTACCATCGTAAGAAATGGCCCATTCCTTTTCAGTGCGCCACACGATATCGGAATGCTTAATCAGCGTTCCGTTTTCAGGAATCAGGTCAATGCGGTCGCCCACATTAAACTGTCTGGTAGAATAGATTTCAGACAAAGGATTCGATGCCGTAAAATTCATCTTATGCCGCAGCGCTTCCACTGCGGCAAGAGTTTCATCACGGACATCGAATACATCGCGAATATAGTAGAACGCAGCAACAGCCTGCTCAAAGAGACCCGACGAATTTAGAATGGCATCTTTATTTTCAAAAGAGGACGTTCTAATTATTTTGTCCAAAGTCCTTTTTTCTTTGGCAGAAAAGCCGAGTTCTGCAACCCTATCATCAAAAGCTTGGGTTCCAAACATATCCTCGTTTTCACGGCGGTCATTGATGCGGTGGACTTCCAACAGCACCAAAAGCGCTATGCACAAGCATATGACAAATGCAAACCAAACTAACTGAAGCGGGTCAATCATCTATGAATCCTAGAGCTTTGTCCACACACCGCTAACGAATGTAGCCAAAATCGAAGACGGAAGAGTCTTGCCAAGCAACGGAGAATTGCTCACGTGGCCAGCAAAATCCTTCTTGGAAACTTCGTGCGGCTTGTTCGGATCGAGAATCACGACGTTAGTCATCTTTTGATCATCAAAAGCGGACTTTGCACCGACGAGTTTTGCAGGAGCAATCGACAAGAGTTCAATCGCGCGAGCCTCGCCCACTCTGGAGCTAAGTTCCTTCCAAATAGCCGGGAGAGCAACTTCAAGAGAAAGCGCACCCGGCACAGAATCTTCGAAGTTCACTTCGGTATCCTGGCCAAGCACCGGCGTATGGTTCATGCTAATCGCATTCACCGTACCGTCTTCAAGGCCCTTCCACAAGGCTTCGCGGTCAGCCGCCGAGCGAATCGGAGGCAGAATGTGGTATGCAGAATCCAGAGTTTCGAGGCAGGAATCATCCAAGAGCAAGTGATACAAGCCGACATCGCAAGTGACATCGATACCCTTCTTGCGGGCTTCGCGCACGAGGTCGAGCGTTTCGCCGCAAGTCACCTGCTTAAAATGCACCGGCACCTGCAAGAAGCGAGCCATTTCAAGCACCGTATGGGCCGCAATCGTTTCTGCAATGCGCGGAATGCCCTTCATGCCGAGCATATCGGAATAGGCTCCTTCATGGACGCAGCCGTGCTTGCGGAGCGACTTGTCCATCGGCTGGAAGAAGAAGCGCTTGCCGGTCATCTTGCCATATTCCATGGCAAGGCGAATAAAGCGTGTCGTAGGAATCGCTTCGTTACCGTCACCGAAACCTGCAACGCTGTTGTCTTCGGCAAGTTCCATCATTTCGGCGAGGCTATCGGAACCAAAGCCCTTGCTATAAGCGCCCAGGAACTTGATATCGAAACGGTTGGCAAAGTTATATTCCAAATCTGGAGAGTTCACGCGGAACTTCATTGCCGAAAGCTTGTCCGCATCGTCAATTGGATTGGCAGCACTTTCATACAAGGCGCCGCAGAAACCGCCACGGTGCAAAGCTTCGAGACCGTCTGCAAACGTGTAAACGTCGTCGCGGAGCGGTTCCATAAAATCAACGCCCAAGCCAAACAAGGCCGGCATTACCAAGGCGCCACCACAATCAAATTCTTCGGTAGCTAGGCCCTTACCCTGTTCAAAAGCGACTTCGCTACGATCTTCAAAAGACTTGCCGTTCCAAACTTTTGCATTCTTGAGCACAAGATTCTTGATATTCATTTCCTTATGCATTTTCATTTGCACGACCTCCAGCCAAAAGGTAAAGCACCGCCATACGCACGGCGACGCCGTTAGTCACCTGATCCAAAATCACGGAATGTTCACCGTCAGCGATATCGCTATCGAGTTCCACGCCGCGGTTGATCGGACCCGGGTGCATCAAGATGACCTTGTCCTTGGCTTCAGAAAGAACCTTCTCGGTGATACCGAAGAAGTTGCGGTATTCGCGCATACTCGGAAGAAGAGCGTCGTCCATGCGTTCCTTTTGCAGGCGGAGCGCAATCACGGCGTCGGCGTCTTCGACCGCCTTGTAGACATCGGTTTCCCAGGAGACGCTACCGGCGAGTTCCTTGTACTGCAGAAGTTCGGTATTGCGGGGCACCAAAGTGCTCGGGCCACAAAGCGTTACATGGGCACCCATCGTGGTCATGCCCCAGATGTTACTGCGGGCCACGCGGCTGTGGCGAATATCGCCTACGATTGCCACCTTCTTGCCTTCGAGCGTTCCAAGTTTTTCTTCGACCGTAAGCATGTCCAACAGGGACTGCGTCGGGTGTTCGTGGGCACCGTCACCGGCATTCACGATAATGGCGTTGCTGTGTTCGGCAAGGAACTTGGGAACCCCAGTCCCCTTGTGGCGGACCACCACGATATCAATCTTCATCGATTCGATATTGCGGAGCGTATCGACCAGAGTTTCGCCCTTCTTCACACTGGAGTTCGAGCTTGCAAAATTCACCGTATCGGCAGAGAGACGCTTTTCGGCGAGTTCAAAACTGGTGCGGGTGCGGGTGCTGTTTTCGAAGAACAGGTTCACAACCGTCATACCGCGAAGGCTAGGCACCTTCTTGACCGGGCGTTCCAAAATTTCACGGAACTGCTTGGCATTATCCAAAATAGTACGAATATCGGACTTGGATACTCCCTGAAGTCCGAACAAATGCTTGATCTGAAGCGCGCTCATCTTAGGCCTCCACCTCTACAAGATAAACGGAATTTTCTTTATCAATCGGCTCAATCTGCACGCGGACTTCCTGGTCCTGTGCGGTTTCAACAGTCAGTCCGACACAGTCGGGCGCAATCGGGAGTTCGCGGTGACCGCGGTCCACGAGCACGCAAAGGCGGATTGCGGCCGGACGTCCGAGGTCCAGAATGGCCTGCATGGCTGCACGCACCGAGCGGCCCGTATAAAGCACATCGTCCACCAAAATCACCGTTTTGCCCTCGACCGAGGCCGGCATTTCGGTGACGCGGATTTCGGTAGTACCGACATGTTTACGGTAATGGAAGTCGTCGCGGTAAAAGCTTGCATCGAGGCTTCCCATCGGGACGTTCTTGTTAAACTTTTGACTTAAGCGCTCGCAAATCTTTTTAGCGAGAGGGATTCCGCGGCTTGCCATGCCGAGCACCACCATGTCATTAGCAGTCGGATGCATCTTGGCCAATTTTGCCGCCATTTCGTCGAGAGCGAATTCCATTGCCTGGGCAGACAGAAGCTCTCTGATTTTTTTACAGTTGTCTTTCATACTTAAGGCGCCTTCGGCGCAGTTACGCCCCTGCGGGGCTAGTTTCTAGTTACTAGTTACTAGATTCTAGCTAATAGAGATTTCCAATATGAAATTCTAGTAACTCAGAACTTAGAACTCGTAACTTTTTTTACTTGAATCTAGCTTTTTTTGGGTGTATTTGTCGAAAATATTTCTAAAAACACTCGCAATATTTGTATATATAAGCAAAGAAACATCAAACCCCGGCAGCAGCCTGTCGGGACATTAATAGGAGATTTTATGTTCAATCAGCTGGGTAAACCCGAAGCAGGCGAAACCATCGCCATCATGAAGACCAACCACGGCACCATGAAGCTGCGCATTTTCGAAGATATCGTCGGCGAATGCGCCACGAACTTCGTTGAACTCGCCAAGCAGGGCAAGTACGACGGCGCTCCGTTCCACCGCATTATCAAGAACTTCATGATCCAGGGTGGCGACTTTACCCGCAGAAACGGCACGGGTGGCCACTCCGCCAAGGGCCCCGGCACCACCATCGGTGACAAGTACGACCCGCGCCTCACCCACATGCGCGGCGCCCTCAGCTGGGCAAAGACCGCCATGCCGAACTCTATCGGCAGCCAGTTCTTCATTGTTCACGGCGACAACGTACACTTCTTGGACCACGACCAGGTTGGCCCCGGCCCGGCTGACGGCTACTCCGTATTCGGCCAGCTTTACGAAGGTTTCGAAGTCCTCGACGAAATCGCAGGTGTCAAGACCGACCGCCGCGACGCCCCGTACGAAGACGTGATCATCGAATCCGTAACGATCGAAAAAGCCTAATCAAATTCAGAATTCGGAATTCTGAATTCGGAGTTGAAATGTTTAATTCTGAACTCTGAAATCCGAATTCCGAATTACATGAAAAAAAATTTTATTTTTTTTCATGTAAAGCCCTTGACAATCCAAATTAGTTCTTCTATATTTGGGCCAGCCCTCGGGGTTATAGCTCAGTTGGTAGAGCGCCTGCATGGCATGCAGGAGGTCAGGAGTTCGACTCTCCTTAGCTCCACTGAAAAAGACTCGCTTGAAGAAGCGGGTCTTTTTTTTCATATCACATAAAACCCGCAAAATTGCGAACCTCTTCCGCTAGTTTGTAATAATTTTGTATTTTTTATGATATGGATACAATCTTGAACAAACTCGCTAAAATCACCCGCAAGGGAATGTTCTTGGGTACAATGGCAAGTTTCACCATGATGCCCACCGCATTTGCCGCCGAATGCAACGAAAAAACGATGGACGCCTTCGCCTATGAAGACTGCATCAACGCTCAAGCCGGCGCAAAAGTATCTAACGACAACTTCGGTGCAAGCGGCATCGACAACGCCGACGGTATGCAGCAAAAGAAGGTTCTCGAACCGGAAAAGCCGACTTACCGTCCCTTCGACCGCGACGCCTACTTGACATCCAGTTTTGGCGAGAACCGCGGCACGCGTTATCATGCCGGTTTTGACTATTCCACCCAAATGGAAGAAGGCTGGCCCATTTACGCCCCCGAAGATGGCAAGGTTGTAGAACTCAGGGTTTCCCCGTTCCACTACGGAAAGCTGATGCTATTCAAGGGCAACAGCGGCAAGACATGGGCTTTCGCGCACCAGAGCAGCTTTGGCAAGCTTGACGAGCAGGTGATCAAGAAACAGTATTCCTCCAAGAAGAACGATGTCACCATCAAGACCAACGCAAGTTACAAGAAGGGTGACACGCTCACATTCGCCGGCAGCACCGGCATCGGAAACCCGCACTTGCATTTGGAAGTCCGTCTCGACAACGACCGCATCATTAACCCTGTGCAGGCAGGAGTCGTCATTACCGACACCATCGCTCCGCAGATTTTTGGCGTCGCCGTTTGGCAGGGCAACCACATGGCAATCACCAACCCCGAGGCTTTGAACAAGGGTTGTGTCGAAACGCCGGTGAAAAATGAATTCAACTTGAGCATGGCCGTAAAGATTGCTGACTACAGCCGCGAACCCAAGGACAATCCGATGTCTGTACGCCGCCTTACTGTTTGGCGCTACGACGAAAAAGTTTTTGAAGAAATTCTCGACACCCTGCGCTACAGCAAGATGTCCCTTATTCGCGACCAGCTCTTGTGGGCCGAAGAAGCCGACACGGCCGGTGACTGGCACTTTATTAACGCTAAACTCGCACCCCTTTCGACCTACACCATCGAAGCGGAAGACTTTAGCGGCAATAAGGTAAGCAAGAAGTTCACATTCCACCCGCGCTGCAAGAGCGACAAGCCCATGCAGCTGTTCAAGAACCAGACAACTCCGTTGTTTACATTCCTGAAGCGTCCGATGCTTGACTTGTTCCGTTGCAAGAACGGCATGAAGTTCACCGCAATGACTGGCGACAAGGTGATTGAAGAAGACATGTGTAAGGCATTCAAGCCGGCCCCGATTACCATTGGCCGCCTCCTTGAAATTTATCCTGAAATGACAAGCATTCACTACTCCGCCGACGCAAGCATTACAGGCGATGGCAAGGCTGCTGACGAAACCATCGAGCTTTACTCCTTCAACCAGTATCAGAGAAGCGTCAACTGGTCCACCAAGATCGGAAACGTGGGCATCACGCAGAAGATTACAGGTATCCCCACCGGTCGCGACACCACCAAGCAAATTCTCGCAGTCACTCGCACGCACACCGACAGTCTGGATTTCTTTGAATTCCACCCCAAGGGCATGCAGCTCGGCAACTGGACGGTTTGCATTGACAACCCCGAAAACAACCAGCCGCTTTACTGGCTCGGCGAAACCACCCGCAACTGGTTCATCTTCAGCAAGCAAACCAAGGGCAAGAACCGCTGCGCCACCACAAACGAAATCCGCGATATCGCCAACATCGAAAATACCGAAGCTCCGACGCTTGGATTCCCCTACTGGTCTGACATGATGATTAGCGGCGTACATCAACCCGCACTCAAGATTCCGGTATTGTTCAAGTACGACGGCATTCCTGACGGCAACGCCATTACGGTAATGGTCGGCAAAAAATGGGTCGCTGCAGAATACGATTCCGAACCGCGCGAAATCGTCATCGAAGGCGCCCAGATTCCGGAAGAAGGTTCTATCACCATCAAGATTGTTGACGAAGCCGGTCACAAAGCTAGCTATAACGTAGACATCCCCGAAATGTAATATGGCTCGTCTAACCGAAGCTGAAGCATTAGACCTATTTTTAAACGCACCTCTCGACGAACTCTGTGCCCGCGCCAATACCGAAAAGGAACGCAGGCACGGGAAGTCCGTGTATTGGGTGAACAACCGCCAGATTAACTACACCAACGTGTGCGTGTTGCACTGCAAGTTCTGCGCGTTCTCTAAAATCAAAAAGGACAGCCCCACCGCTTACGACTGGGACTACGACACCATTCGGAACAAAGCTGCAGAAGCCATTGCAGGCGGTGCCCGCGAACTCCACATTGTAGGCGGCCTGCATCCGGACCACCCCTTCGATTACTATATCGAAATGCTCGCCAAGCTGCGCAAGGAATTCCCGAAGGTGAACCTGAAGGCGTTTACCGCTGTGGAAATTTGCCACTTTGCAAAGATTTCGGGACAGACTCCGCTGCAAATCATGAGCACGCTCAAAGAGGCTGGCCTCGACGCGCTCCCCGGTGGCGGCGCAGAAATTCTGGTGCAAGATGTTCGCGACCAGATTTGCCCGGGCAAGGAAACCGGCGAAGAATGGCTGGATGTTCACCGCGCGGCCCACAAGATTGGAATTCCGACGAATGCGACCATGCTCTTTGGCCACATCGAAAAGATTGAAGACCGCATTGCGCACATGAAAATGCTGCGCGACTTGCAGGACGAAGCACCGGGCTTTTTCGCCTTCATTCCGCTCGTGTACCATCCGGAACATAATGCCTTGCATAAAATCGTTCCGAATATCACTAGCGAAGAAGACATTCTGCGTACAGTCGCTGTCGCCAGACTTTTCCTCGACAACTTCCCGCACATTAAGGCCTACTGGATTCAGATGGGAATCGAGACCGCGATGAAGGCGCTCCACGCCGGCGCCTCTGATTTGGACGGTACGATTATCGAAGAAAAGATTACGCACGCCGCCGGCGCCACGGTTCCCGTGGGCATGAGCCCCGACCGCATGAAGTCCTTGATTTTAAATGAAGGGCTCACGCCAGTGGAGCGCGACGCCAAGTACGAGACCTACTAAATCTTCATGAAATTTTTAGCAGCATTTATTTTAAGCATTTCGTTGATGGCAACAAGCTCTTTTGCGGTGTCCCTTACGCCACCGATGGTTTTGAAAATGCAAGAAGACCGAAGCATGGCATCTGCTGACTTTGATTCAAACGACGCAGAACCCGATTTTTCTCCTTTTCGATATCTCGCTGGAGGATTTTCTATCGGAATCGGCCTTACAGGATTTGTGCTAACGATAATAGGATGTTCGACAATTAATAACGAAGATTACAATCATACGGACAGCAAAATAGCCATCGGCGCAGGAATAGGAATGATGGTCCTAGGTGGCGTCGGCGTCTTTTGGGCGTTATAAAGAAATGACACAATGTGGAATGAATAATCATTCATTCCACATTACACATCCCACATTACACATTTTAATTACTGTCTCGTGAGAGTCTTGTACTTGATAGGCTTCGGATTGTCGGCGTCTTCGCCAAGGCGCTTGCGGCGATCAGCTTCGTATTCGCTCCAGTTACCTTCGAACCAAACGACCTTCGAGTCACCTTCGTAAGCGAGGATGTGGGTTGCGATACGGTCGAGGAACCAGCGGTCATGGGAGATAATCACGGCGCAGCCTGCGAACTTGAGGATAGCCTGTTCCAAAGCCTGCAGCGTTTCGATGTCGAGGTCATTGGTCGGTTCGTCAAGGAACAGCACGTTGCCCGGCTTCTGCAAGTTTTTAGCCATGAGCACGCGGTTGCGTTCACCACCGGAGAGCGCGGTGAGTTTCTTCTGCTGGGCAGCACCAGTGAAGTTGAAGAGACCGCAGTAGGCGCGACCATTCATCTTGCGGTCGCCCACCATGATTTCGTCGTTACCGCCAGTAATTTCTTCCCACACGGTCTTGGAATCGTCGAGACTTTCGCGGCCCTGTTCCATACTGATGATTTCAACAGTTTCGCCAATCTTGAGCGTACCGGCATCGGGCTTTTCCTGACCCATAATCATCTTGAACAAAGTCGTCTTACCCGCACCGTTCGGACCGATAATGCCCACAATGCCCGAACGCGGCAGGCTGAAGTTCAAATCGTCGAAGAGCACCTTGTCGCCAAAGGCCTTCTGCAAGTGTTCGGCCTGAATCACGATATCGCCAAGACGCTTGCCGTTTGCAATGTGAATCTGGGCAACCTTGATCTGTTCGCGAGAATCTTCGGCGAGCAAGTCTTCGTAAGCCTTCAAACGGGCCTTGCTCTTGGCCTGGCGAGCCTTCGGAGATGCCTTGACCCATTCCTGTTCGCGAGCGAGGCGCTTCTGACGATCAGATTCGCCCTTTTCTTCGTTCTTCATGCGTTCAAGCTTCTGGTCAAGCCACTGGGCGTAATTGCCTTCCCAAGGAATGCCGCGACCGCGGTCGATTTCCAGAATCCAGTTCGTCACATTGTCGAGGAAGTAACGGTCATGGGTCACGAGAATCACGGAGCCCTTGTATTCGCGGAGGTGGCGTTCGAGCCAAGCGACCGTTTCGGCATCCAAGTGGTTCGTCGGTTCGTCAAGCAGCAACAAATCCGGTTCTTCGAGGAGCAAGCGGCAGAGAGCCACACGACGCTTTTCACCGCCGGAGAGGTTCGTCACCGGCCAGTCACCCGGCGGGCAGCGGAGAGCATCCATTGCAATTTCGATATTGCGGTCGAGGCTCCACAAGTCCTGAGCATCGATGATGTCCTGAAGCTTTGCCTGTTCGTCGAGGAGCTTGTTCATCTCGTCGTCTTCCATGGGTTCAGCAAACTTCATGGAGATCTCGTTGAAACGATCAAGAATCGCCTGTTTCTTGGCGACAGCCTGCATCACGTTTTCCTTAACGGTCAGGTTCGGGTCCAGCTGCGGTTCCTGCGGCAGATAACCTGCGGTGCGGCCCGGTTCAATCCAAGCTTCGCCCTGGAACTCCTTGTCGATACCCGCCATAATGCGGAGGAGCGTCGACTTACCGGCACCGTTCTGGCCGATAATACCAATCTTTGCGCCATAGTAGAAGCTCAAAGAAATGTCCTTCAGCACCTCTTTGTTAGGCGGATAGGACTTGGTCATTTTGTACATGTAGAAAACGAATTTTTCTGCTTTGTTTTGTTCGGCCATATTTGCTCGCTTCGCTTCGAGGTGTGAGCGCGGACCAAAGGTCCTTTGAGGTGAAAGGTTATAAATTGTTGGGATAAATAATTCTTTCTATAAATATAACAAAAAATGTTTTCTATACTTATCCATATGAAGTTGTTCTACACCATTATCGTGTGCCTTGCACTTACCGTTTTCGCACGCGCCGCAGACAGCACGGCCGTTTCTAGCGACACGACAACCAGAGACAACTTCCAACGATTCTCGGTACTGCCCTTTGGCGCCTATACCGAAGAAACCAAAATCCAATACGGTGCTGTATTTGTCCTGTTCTTTAGGCCGTTCCAAGGCGGCGAAAACATTTCTTCGATGGACTTTATCGCACGCGGAACCACGCGCGGACAGTTCCAATTCCAGTACGCCCCGAACATTTGGCTACTCGGCGACCACTTGCACATTCCCGCAAAACTCAACTTGAACAAGTGGCAATACTCGCTGTTTGAACGAGGCGCCCGCGGAGATTTTGAACCGGTTGACGAATACAAGAGCACCTTTGTCTACAGCCGCATTCCCTTCGAAATGAACTTCGGCATTCCGAACAACATTCCTTTGCGCTACGGCGTTGTATTAGAAGGCGAAGCCCGAAATAACGAACTCGGCGACGATGTTCCCAAGAATTATCAAGACGGTTTTTATTTGGGCGGCGGCTACCTGTTTGTTCTCGACAAAAAAGACAACGACAACTGGCCTACCAAAGGTTACTACGCAAGCTTCGAAGAAATCTTTTTCGGCGGTGACTTTAGCTACCATACCGAAACGCTCGACGCCAGATTCTATGCGCCCCTGTTTTGGGAAACCTCCATCGCACTCGGGCTTTACGCAAAACAAAGCCGTGGCGACAACGTTCCTCTCGGACGCCTTTCAGGCCCCGACGGCACCAAGCGTTTCCGCGGCGTAGAATCCGGCATCTGGAGTGACACACAAGCCTTAATTTGGCAAATGGAACTCCGCCGTCCGCTTTTCTGGCGATTCGCCGGCGTTATCTTTGGCGAAACCTTGCAATCGGCGCCCTACTTTAGCGAACTCTTCAAACGGCAAGTGCATTACGCTGTTGGCTTTGGCGGGCGTCTCGCGCTCAACAAGAGCGAAAAACTACACGCCCGCGGAGACATTTCGCTTGTCGACGGCAAGCATATCGGCATTACGATTGACTTGAGAGAATCGTTCTAGCAATAAGTTTGAAACAAAAAAGGCCGCGAATGAATCGCGGTCTTTTTCATTCAGGTCTAGATCCTTCGACTTCGTGCCTTACGGCACTCCGCTCAGGATGACACAAAACGCTTTCGCGTTGTGCGTCACTTCACGCTGGCGGTCAGCAGCTTTGTCGTGAGCTGCAAACGCCCAGTATCAACTGGGCGTGGCAACGAGAGCGAGGCCTCAACCTCACTTTACTTGTTAGCAGCAAGGCCGAGCAGTCTTGTTACTGCTGCGACGTATTCTGCCGGGTTCGGGAGCGGAGAGCCTTCGGCAAGCAAAGCCTGACCGTAAAGGGCCTTCGGCCAATCGCCAAGATCTTCCTTGGCTTCGGCTTTTTTCTTGAGCATTTCGCAGATCGGGTGCGTCGGGTTGATTTCCAGAATGCGCTTGCTCTTCGGCAAGTTCTTCTGGCCCATGGCCTTCATCATGCGTTCCATCTGGGCGCTCATAGCGTCTTCGCTGGTCACGAGGCAGCAAGGGCTGTCTTTGAGGCGGCTAGACACGCGGACTTCCTTGAT
>JAFZOV010000164.1 GCA_017550445.1 Fibrobacter sp. | reverse complement strand
GAATCTAAATTTTGAGAACATTTCCCGTGAGAAGCGACGCGCGAGGGCCCGCAGCGCGGAGCGCCTGCCGCGACAGCGGCTCGCCCGCCAGGGCGTTTGACTCGACTATAAAGGAAATATTGACACGCGTGGCCGGAATTACTACATTCCTGGCCATGGAAAGCGTGGCATTACATGACGTCCTCTGGACGCTCGCGGTCGTGTGGCTCCTTGTGTCGGCACACGTCAAGATACGGCGTCTCTCCCGCCGTTTGGACCGCATGGAAAACCAGGAGAGACGTGCACCATCATCGTCTAGCCCTACTGCGAGTAAGGCTGGACGCGAGTCGGATTCGGATTTTTGGAAAAGGTACGAGTCTACGAGACCGAAGTAAAGGATTTTTTACAAAAAAAAATCATCTTTTTGACCGAAAATAAACTATAATTGGTCACATAGGCGCAAGCATGAGCGCACTATTTTTAGGGTTCTACCCTTGTTTACAAATTCCGCATTATCGGCAATAATGTATAAAAAGACAGGGAAGGGGTATTTTATTATATTGTTTTTCAAATAGCGTTATAAACCTAAATGAAAAACAATATGGATTCTTTTAGAAAAATCAAGCCTAAAATGATTTGCGGCCTGATTGCAGCCTTCGCCTGCGCAGCTCTCTTTTTCTCGGGCTGTGCGGCAGCCAAGAAACTTTCTGCGGCAGATATCCTTTCCAAGACAAAGCTCGAATTCGTGAGCTTGTCCTTGGATTCGGCGACTCTCAACAAGGATCTTTTCCCTAAGTCGGACGACTTGATGAAGGGGCTTTTGCCGAATCCGCATGTGGTTGCCCTGGTGCAGGATTTTGCCCGTGGAATCCTCGAGAAAGAAATTGGCAAGGCTTATTTAACTGTCGGGCTCAACGCCAAGAACCAAGGGCAAGATACGCTCTGGATCAGGGGCTTGATGGCGAATCTGGTGTTGGATTCGCTGATGGAACTTCCCGTTGCGCTTCGTGATTCCGTAAAGCTGGTTCCCGGTGACAACCAAGTGGTTCTGGTGACCGAAATGCCCATTGACCGTCGCATTTTTAAGCTCATGGATGTAAACGTGGTTCACATCGTGGGCCGTATGGACGTGGCTCTGAAGGCTCAGGCCGAAGCGTTTACGTTGGATTTTGATATGGATCGTAAAATCAGCCAGGAAGAAAAGCAGGCGCTTGCCGACAAGGCTCGCACCTCGGTTCTGGACAACATTGTTAGCGATTGGGTAGGAGCAATCGGATTTTAATTATGAAACGCACTTTTGTACCTGAAAATTTTAACGTAGACAACATAGAAGAAGTCAAGGCGCTTTACCAGAGCCTTTTGAACGAAGAAATTCCGAACTCCCCTGATGCACTCCGCGCCTGGATTTTGAAGTGGAGCGAGCTGGGTTCGGTGCTTTCGGAAGTTTCTTGCCGCCGTTATGTGGCAATGACCGTGAACACCAAGGACGAAGCCGCTGCCAAGGCCTACGAAGACTTTGTTAGTAACGTTGACCCGGTTTCCAATGAATTCAGCGACAAGCTGAATAAGAAGTTGATGGCCCACCCCGCCAAGGACCAGCTGAAAGATGAATTCGGCGTGTGGTTCAAGAGCGTGCAGGTGTCTTTAGACCTGTTCTCCCCCGCCAACATTCCCCTTGAAACAGAAGAAACCATCGCCATCCAGGCCTACCAGAAGATTACCGGCGGCATGAGCGTGGAATTCGATGGTGGCGTCAAGACGATGCAACAGTTGGGTGCTTACCTTGAAAAGACCGACCGCGACCTCCGCGAACGCGCCTTCCGCACCATGTGGGACCGTCGCCTCAGGGACAAGGATGCTCTTGACGCTTCTTTTGACAAGCTTTTCCAGATCCGCAACAAGATTGCGAAAAATTCCCACTGCAAGAACTTTATCGACTATATTTTCTTGGCCAAGCGTCGTTTCGACTACACTCCGGCCGATTGCAAAAACTTCCACGAAAGCATCGAAAAGCTGGTGCTTCCGCTCCTTAAAGAAATCTACAAGAAGCGCGCGCAGAAGATGGGGCTCAAGACACTTCGCCCCTGGGATTTGAGCGTAGATCCCCTGAATCGCGCTCCGTTAAAGCCTTACAGCAACGGTGATGAGCTCATCGAGAAGGTGGATCAGATTTTTGAATCGATTCACCCGCAGGCAGGCAAATGGGCCCGCGAAATGCAGGCGAAAAAGCTTATAGATCCGGATAGCAGGCTCGGCAAGGCACCCGGTGGTTATCAGATTGGCTTCGATGAAAGCCGTCTCCCCTTCATTTTCATGAATTCGGCGGAAACCGACCGCGACATCTACACGTTGCTGCATGAATCGGGCCATTCCTTCCATCAGTATGCGCTAGCTAATCAGCCGATTTTGGCTTACCGCGACGTTCCGTCTGAATTTGCCGAAGTGGCCAGCATGAGCATGGAACTCATCGGTACAAGCAACTTGAAGCCTTTCTATGGCAACGATGAAGAGGCTATCCGCCGCAGTATCGAAGGCGAACTGGAAGACGTGATTTGGCTGTTCCCGTGGGTAGCAAGCATCGATAGTTTCCAGCATGAACTCTACAGTCGTCCGAACCATACCGCCAAGGACCGCGAAGAAATCTGGAAGGGTATTATGGACCGCTACGATGCTGGCGTAGACTACACTGGCTTTGAAGCTGTACGCAACAACATGTGGCAGAAGCAGTTGCACCTGTTCGAATGCCCGTTCTACTACATCGAATACGGAATCGCCCAGCTCGGAGCGCTCCAGGTGTGGGCAAACTTCAAAAAAGACCCGAAAAAGGCCATTGACGACCTGTTCTACGCCGAAAGTTTGGGTGATTCACGCCCCCTGCCGGAGCTTTTTGCCGCAGCCAACATCAAGTTTGACTTCACCGCGAAGACTATCGAACCGTTGATGCAAGTCGTGTGGGACGAGTTGAATTAGACGAAAGAACGGCTCTTCGAGCCTACAGACGAAAGACGAGAGAAAAAAATGCTTTTTTTTGCAAAAAATTGCAAAAAAACGGCAAAACCGCTTGACAAACTAAAAAGAATAACCTATATTTGGCGCACATCCTGGAGGGATGGCCGAGTGGTTGAAGGCGCACGCTTGGAAAGCGTGTTTACCTCACGGTAACGAGGGTTCGAATCCCTCTCCCTCTTCTAAAACATTTTCAGAGGTACCTTAATGGCTGAAGAACAGAGAGTCTATCTTGATGACATTTACGCAAACGAACAATGTCAAGGCTCCGTTTTCCGCGCAGTGGTCATGATGGCCCAGGAAGCCCGCTTCGTTAACAAGCAGGCTACTCAGGGTTATATCACTCTTACCAAGAAGCCGACCACCATCGCCATGTACAAGTTCAAGGAAGGCAAGCTTTCTATCTCCGATAAGAAGGCTAACGATCAGGCTGAAGCCGTTGCCGCCAATGAACCGGAAATGACTTCTGAAAACGTGGCTCAGGTTTCTGCAGCAGCTGATGACGCCTTCGGCGCATAATTGCTAGAACCAAGCACGAAAATTTGAAAAGCGGCTCACTGAGCCGCTTTTCTTTTTTTCTCCCTCCCCTTTTAAGACCGCTCGCGCCTAGTCCCCTAAGTACTTACCAGAAGCGCTCGCTCTCGCCGTCGCGACACATTAAGATGTGTCGCTTGCGGCTCACAGATACCGCTCGCGCTCGGCATTACACCTGCGCGGTTTTCTGGTAGAACGCCTCGGGGAACGCCTTGGCGGCGCAATGGTTGCAAAGCATACGGAGTCTGGTCTCGGCGACAG
The DNA here is from genome assembly GCA_017550445.1 of Fibrobacter sp. Next base: position 18,349 of record JAFZOV010000164.1, on the reverse strand, counting down.
ATGTCACCCGGATCTGCGCTCCGCAGTCGGCGCACTTGGCCAAGAAAACCATAGACAACGGAGCCGTCTGGTTTTCGGTGTTGACGCCCTCGCCTACCCTGCGAACTGTATTGCGGAAAATGATTTCTCCGTCGGCATTCTGCACGATTTCACGTACGATACAGCACTCGAAGCTGCGCCCGCGACGGTTGCGCATGCGGGTGTTGAAGCTTGAATTGACCGTATCGTTGCGGAACTTTTCCCAATCGCTTATGTAACGGTACAAGTCCGTCACGTAATGCCATTGGAGTTCCGACTGTTCAAAGCCGAACATGCGGCAAAAGCGCCTGTTACCGCTGAGGAGGCGGCCATGTTCATTAACTTCGAAATATGCAAGATCGATAGTGTTCATCATTGTGCGCCTCCTTGTTGATAGTACCTGTACAGTACATCGGCTGAAGTGATTGCTTTTTCACCCAATCGCACATCCTTCAGTTTCAAATTCAGATCTTCGTCCCCGAATACAAACGGCGACGTGTTTATATCCTGCGGTGTCTTGTAGTCTAAGGCTTTTTCAGCAATCTTGAATCCGTCCTTATACAGAGTCAAGCTCTGTCCTTTGTATACTCCGGTGAGGGAAACTTTTTTGCCGGTTTCGACTTCGGCTGTAGAAATTACAGCCTCGCGGCAGTTGAAGCCTTGGTAACGGAGAGCAAAGAGTGCGTAGGATGGAGCTTCGGTTCCGCAGTCTCCGTTGATGATTGTAAGCGCAAATACGCCATCAGCGCCCCTGAACTTTCCGAAGATATTCCTGCGGTATCTATTGTCGGTATCAATAGATTCCAGTTCAAAGCTTACTTCGACGGTCCATTCGGAGTACCAGCTCTCCTTATTCGAGTTATCTTCGGTGGAGCCGTTTCCAGCGACTGATTCCCAGTGGTAGATTACGCCGTAGTCAACATCATGAGGCAGTTCGTTTGTTGCCACACCGTTTGATTCCGAACTCAGATAGATAATCTTGCTGGACGAACTTGACGGTTGGTTAGAATCAGAAGATTCCGGAAGTGGCTCGGGTTGCGGATCTGGATTTCCTGCGACAGGACCATCGTCATAAATGAAGTTCTGTAAAGCGGGTTCTTCGAAATCATCTTCGTTTACCGATCCGATTGCCGATGAGGGAACAGGGCCAAGCAAATCCACATCATCCGAGGAATTCTTTAGCAAATAAGCGACACCGTCAGAATTGCCGGAAGAAACAATCAGCGGATAAACACCAACAGGTAAACCTTCAAGCTGGAAGTAACCAGAAACATCGGTTTTTGTAGTCACGTTGCCACCATTGACCTTGACCGTAATGTTTAAGGATGCTCCATCGACATTGTTCAGCTTGCCTGTAAAGCTGTGCAATTCCGGTTCCGTATCGTAGACTGGAGCGAATGGGGAAGGAGATTCTTCACTAAGAGAGCCTCTGTCTTCAATTACGATTTGGTTTCCCGTTTTGGGCGGCATCATGATTTCGTGAGGTTCGTCGTAGAAGAATGAGGTGTCTACACGGACAATAAGACTATCGGCCGAAGAAATCATGTCATGGTTGTTATTTGTATCTGCGGCTGCAACGGTATTGGTTTCTTCGTCCACGCCACCGGCCCAAAAGGTACCGCATGCCGACATGGTGAATGCGGCAAAGGCGAGTGCCCAAAGCTCTATACGGCAAGCTATTTTGCGGCCCGCTATTTTATGCATCTTAAACATGGCGATCCTCCTTCGGCAATGTGCGTGTAAGGGGGAAAAGCTGCACGTTTAAGCGGTAGACCCGTTCTTCGCCAGAATCTTCCATGACAATGGCGCTGATACGGCGGCGGAAATCTGCAATTTCCTTGGAAATTTTTTCGAAAGCGCTCTCGGAGATACCGATGGTCAAGCCGGAAATGTCTCGTTCGTTAACGGGTACCTGGTCGAGGCTCTGTACGCCGAGCTCGCCCATTTGACGGTGCATTTCGCGAATGGCGAGCGAGGTGACGTCGAGATTGCCCGTAGTCACAGAACGGCTGCTTTGGCTGTAACGGCCCTGCTCGTCTTTTTCCAGAAGACCATTTTTTTCGAGTAATTTCAACGAATTCTTGACGTGTGATGCGTCGCTGTCAAAGACGAGCTCCCCCGCCATCTGGGCGGGTGTCGCGCCATTCAGGCGCGGGGCCATTTCGCGCATTACCGGATTCAGCCAGCTTCCGTAATAATCGTACTGGTCTTCGCCTACCAACGCAAAGGAGTTCTCGTTGGCAAGCTTGCGCATTTCGGCAAAAATCTTTTTCTTTGCGGCAGAGGACTTTTCCTGGTTGAATGCCACGAGCTGCCGGAAATACTGTAAGTCTACGCCCACAAGCCCCATTGCGGAGGCGACGCGTTCAATCCCAGCCTCGCTCAGGTTCGCCTTGCTGTCGCAGACCAGTTTCAAGAACACCGGTGAGGAATACCCTGCAGATTTCGCAAAATCACGCCACGTAAAACCGTAGCGTTCCTTGCGCTCGGCATAGTAGTCGCGAATATAGACGCGATAGCTTGTGTATTCCATTACAGGTTTCATACTCCGTAATATATATTCTTTTAGTTACAAAGTCAATAGACTATGATACAAAAAGTTGAATTTTCTTAATATTTTGCAATTTTCTTTATTTTTAATTAGAAAAACGCGATTTTTCTATGATACAAACATGCAAAAAACGATGATACGGGTCAACGAAAAATCCCCCGGACGTCATCCGAGGGATAAAAAATGTATCATGAAAAAACAATCAACCACGGCTGTGGGCGTAGTTATTCTTCTTGTCTTCGTACATGAGGGCGTCCGCTTCGCGCATCGCCTTACGGATATCTCCCCCATTGTCGTCATGGTAGAATCCAATGGCGTAGCTGACATTGCCCTTAACCTTGGATTTCTGCCGGAGCTTTTCGACTCTGGCTTCAAGGCTATCTTTGGGAACATCGATTGCCACTACCACAAATTCGTCACCGCCTGCACGGTAGATTTCGCAATCACGGAATGTTTCCTTTAGAATTTCTGCGGCACTCTTCAAGAGGGCGTCTCCGGCGTTATGACCTTCGTTATCGTTAATGGGTTTTAGGCCGTTCAAGTCAGCGAATACCACAGAAATCGTTCTGTAATTGACCTCGCCGCTTACAAATTGAAGCACCCTGTTGTTCATGGCGTTGCGGTTGTTGACTCCTGTCAACAAGTCTTCGTTGCTCAAGAATCTAAGGCGCTGTACCAGTTTGTAGCTTGCCACTTCAGACGCAATAAAGAAAGTCACCAATTCAAGCGTCTCTTTAATGCGGAGTGCCTTGGAGGTGTCAAAGTTGGTTACCCAAATGAATCCGATAAATTCGTTATTATGAAGCAGGGGCAACAGCACCAGGCTTTCGACACCCGCCTCTTTCAACGTTTCGTACCAGTGCGGGTTTCTCTGGTGGATAATTTCCATGTCCGCATCGTTCTGGATAATCAGGCAGTTGCTGCCCTTAAGCGTTTCTATCCAGGATTCGGCGATGTAGATATACTCGTTGTTGAATATATCTTCAAGGGGAAGTGGAGGTAAGGATTCTTCGCGGGCGCAAGACAAAATGGAGCAGGTCCTCTCCTTGAAGTCTGTCAACAGAACGCTGCAGGTGCTAGCCTTGCAAATTGTTCGGATATCCCCGAGCACTTCGTCCATGGCTATCTTGAAATCTTTAGCGCCACGCAACTTGATACACGCCTTGAGTACGTTCTGAGAAATTTCAGAAGATAGTCTTGTCGATGTATCAAGATCTTCTTCAGGCTGCATTTCAAGCGTAAAGGTGCAATAGCCCTTTTCGTCGTCTTCGACATCGATGGGCATCATGAACTGATTAATGCAGAAATTGAATCTTTCCGGACGAATGTAGGCGTGGAGCGGTTTCTGCAGAATGGCGCTCTGGTAAACGAACTTTTCAAAATTCAGTTCCTTTTCCATGTAGCGTTCGTAATTGGAACCAGGAACAAAGGACTGGCTGAAAACAGAATTGCCATCGCTGCGATTCGCTTCCATAGACTGGATATAAGCTCGGTTAGCCACTTCAATGCGGATAGTCCCGATTTTCTCATCGGCACGCTTTTCTACCGACAGAATGCTAGTCATGGTCGGAAAAGATTCAACGAACTGTTGCAATTCTTCTTTTTTCATCTAAACCTCGATTCCGGGAAACGGTCATAGAACCGTTTCTTGTCTTCGTACATATTGGCATCGGCTTCACGCATGGCGACACGAATGTCTCCGCCTTTATCGTCGAAGTAAAATCCTACTGCAAAACTAACATTTTCGGGATTTGCAGAGTCCTTGCGCAATTTTTCAACAAGCGTTTCGAGCTCATTTTTAGGCTTGTCCAAGGCTACGATTACGAATTCATCACCGCCAGCACGGTAAATTTCGCATCCTTCGAACGTGGACTTGAGGATAAAGGCCGCTTCTTTAAGCATGCAGTCACCCGCATTGTGGCCTTCGTTGTCGTTCACAGGCTTGAGTCCGTTCAAATCGGCGAATACGATGCCTATGGATTCCGGCGGACGTTCACGGCCAGATACCAAGCGAAGAACGCGATTATTCATGGCGTTACGGTTTAGCACGCCCGTCAACATATCAGTTGAACTCAGCATTTCAAGACGCTGCAACAACTGATAGTTCGCGATTTCGGATGCGATAAAGAAGGTCGTAAGTTCGAGTGTTTCCTTGATTCGATCCGTGTCCTTGGTGTCAAAATCGGTCGCCCAGATAAAGCCGATGACTTCGTCGCCATACCGAAGCGGGAAAAGGACCAGGCTTTCGACCTTCGAAGCTTGCAAGGACCGGTACCAACTCGGATTCCTGTGCTTGACTTCTTGCATGTCATCGCTGTCTTTGATAATCAGGCAATTGCTCCCGGCAATGGTTTCTAGCCAAGACTTTGCATAGTCGATAAAAGTATCTGTCAAGTACGGTTTGAACGAAGTACGTCCACTTTTTGGGTCAGCACTTTCGCTTAGCAATGAACAGGAACGTTCCTTGAAATCAGTCAATAAGACACAGCAGTATTTTGCGTTACAGATGGAACGAATGTCACGGATGATTTCGTCCATTGTTTTCAAGAAATTCTTGGAGTTACGAAGTTTGATGCAAATCTGCAAAACATCCGAGGTTGTCTTTGCCGACACATTCGTCATCTGTTCGGTATTGGCCTCGGTAGAAAGTTCCTGTGTATAGGTGCAATAGCACTTGTTCGGATCGTCTATGTTCAACGGCAGGCTGAAAATGTTGAACCAGACCGGAAAACGATCCGGATGGATATAGGCGTGCATGGGCTTCTTGTCGACAGCACTGGCGCAAATAAAATGTTCGAAATTTAAATCCCTCGGAAGATAATTAGTGTATTCGCATCCGGGTATAAATCCTTTTCCACCGTTCATCATGGCCGGTGAATTGGATTGTTGCTCGAAAGTGGAAAGGTAAGCCTTATTTCCCACTTCGATACGAATCTTGCCAGATGTCCCATCGGGCTTTTTCTCGACAGACATGATACAGGTCATCGAATCAAATTGATTGACATATTCCTGTAAATCCATAAATTGCTCCTTCTTTGGTACATATGGCATACGCCATAATACACCATTACATATAATAGCACTTTTTCTTAGAAAAAGTGCTATTATAGTCTAAAATATAAGAGATTTTTTATTTCAACTTGGAATATTCGCTATAGTGAATATTTTACTTGGAAAGGTCCTTGACCACCATGATTCCGCTACGTTCAATCTTGGGGTACTGACGCATGCCTTCGCCGCCGTGTCCCTTGTCAAGAACTTCCAACAGTTCGCCCTTGGTGGAGTACAGGTGCAGCTCCCAAGGGGTGTTCGGGGCATTAAAGTAGCCGGAATTCTTTTGAACGTTGCGCTGGAAGGTGCGGTTAAGCCGGTCTTCGACGCTGCGGGCCTGCACAAGGGAGATGTCGCAGAGTTCCCAAGAAATGGGCACTCCCCCCATATCGTAAATCAACAGGGCTTCGGGGTCGGAATCTTCCTTCATGGTGAACTTCCAGCTAAAGCTCTGCCAGCTAGTACTCAAGTCCAGAATACGGCCGTTTGCGTAGGGGGTGTATTCTTCGGTATCGCGCTTGATGTTCACGTTCAGGGTGCGGGGCTTGTCAGCCTTGGCACGCATGCTAAAGATATAGGTGACTCCTTCACGGAGCGAAAGTTTCTGCTTGAACTGAAGGTTCCAGGATTCTTTTCCGGCCTTCTTGATGTCAAAACGAACAACACCGTTATTGACCGTCACATCGGCCTTGCCGCCCCAGAAGTCCACCTGCCAGTTGGCCAGGGGTTCATCACCCGAGAATTCGCCATTCTGGATCAGGTTCGTTCCAATGGCCTGGGAACCGGTATCAAAATTCTTTTCTTGGATAAAGGTGGGAATGATGCTGGTATTCTGGATACCGTTGGGATTGTCAACGCAGACATCCTTGCCCCAACCCACCAGAGTATTAAAGGAACTGTGGATGGTCATGTCCATTTCGGGGCTGTCGAAGTTTCCCGGACCCCAGCTCCAGGCGAGCCAGCCGATATTCAGGCGCTCGGCTTCGGACATGATAAACTTGTACGGAATTTCCTTTACATCGCCGGCGGCCACAGGAGCAAATTCGCCCACGATCAAGGGAAGATTCTTCTCGACAGAGGCTTCTAGTACGCCACGAATACGGTCCTGAACCGTTGCGTAACCCGTTGCCTTGGGGTCGTGACGTTCCGAGGGCCACCACATGTGGAGCGAGAACAGAAGGTTGTGTTCTGGGTCGGCCTGCAAAAGCTTGGGGCCTACCTTAAGCAAGTTCTTTTCGCTTTGACCCCACTGGTCCGCATCGATCATCAGCGGAATGCGGATGTTTGCAGCACGCATTCTAGTGACAATGGAATTGTACACGGTAAAGAATTCGTCCGGGTCTTTCGATTCTGCTCCGGGCTCGTTACCGATATTCAGAATCAAGTACTGCTGGTGATTGGAAATCATCTGCACCGTTTCTTCGCGGAGCCAGAAATCTACCGCCTCGTTCAGGCGTTCCCAGTTGCCAGTGGTATCGTGGATTTCGGGAATAGGAATCATTCCGTTGGAAATGCACTGTACAATGATGTTGTCCAGGTCGCTGACCCGGCCGCGGGTATTCCATACGATTCTGACGCAGTTGGCCCCTGTCTTGGCGATTTCGGGTATCGTTTTTCCTTCGCGGTCAGTCCAGATGAACATGTGGTTGACACCACGAAGAATGACCTTTTCGTTATCCTTGCTATATAAAAAACGATCCTGTACAAAAAATCCCGGTTTGGCCGAAACCATGTTCATAACAACTCAATCTCCATTTTATTTCAAAAGAAAAATACAATTATTTATATGGATAGGGGTATTTTTTTTGAAAAATCACACAAAAATGGTTGGAATGGTATCAACAACGGGAAAATTGTCTTTCGGGCAGGTGCTTCCAGTAATACACAGGAAGACAGCGCTTTAAAAGGCGGGGGTTCTCGCGCTCCTTGATGGCGATAGATTTGTAGTAGTCTTGCCAGAGGCGAACCATTTCGTCGGGTGGCGTGGACTTTGTGACATCAGCAAGGTTCGGGATGGTGATTTCGGCCAGTTGATGCCCGGCGTAGTACACGCCAAAACCGCGCTTGGAGTCGTAAATCGCCCACTTTTCGTTAGCAAATCTCCCGCGAAAGTGCCCTACAATCAAGTCTAAAATGTCGTATTTAGGCTCAATTTCGGCAAAATACGTGCCGTCGGAGGTCTTGCTGAAGCGTACCAGCCCAAGCATGCCGCCCGCCTCGTGCCGCACGGCCCGGGCGGTCAGGAACAGCGGAAGCATCTCGTCGGAGGTTGGATTCTTTGCATAGCTGGGGTCTTTGCCGTCAAAAACTTTGCGGAGATAGGCAAGAATCTTCATCTCGATGCCATCTTCTTCGGAACGGAAGGCTACATGCAAAAGTTCCAGAATCTCGGCGCTGGCGTAATTTTCGATAGCCCTCTTGAGCCTATTGGCTGCATCTTCGGAGGTTTCGATGCGGAATGGTTGCGAAAAAAGGTCGCAAGGGGCCGTGCTTCGGTCACCGCGAAATTCACCCACATCCAAATGTTGGCGATAAATCTCGAAGACCGCGCTCAGGAATCCGTCGAATGTAGAATCGTAAGAGATAGAAAGCATAAACAATGTGGAATGTGTAGTGAGGAATGTGTAGTGAGGAATGTGTAATGAGGAGTGTGGAATGTGACAAATGCGTAAGGCGAGAGAAGCGACAATGCTTGCATTGACATTTCCGAGCCTAGCATTTGGTACTTGAGCGAAGTGAGAGTACAAATGTGGGATGGTTAATGACCTGAGGCGGGTAATGCGAGGGGCGGTTGTGAAAATAAATCGAGTTGCAGGGGCTGGGGCTTGGGGAGCAGCAAAGGCCGCACCATTTCGGGGTAAAGTCGGCGCAAACAGGCGGGAGTATCTGGGTGGTAAATGAAATACTGAGCACGTTTCAGTACCACTCCCATCTTTTTCAAATGTTCTAGGCGTATTTTAGAGAACCTGCGCCCCGATGCAATCAGCTGAGCCGATTTTACGCCAATGCCCGGAACGCGCAAAAGCATTTCGTAGTCGGCCGTTTGAATATCGATGGGGAAAAATTCAGGATGGCGCAGAGCCCAAGCGGCTTTCGGGTCAAGTTCCAAGTCCAGATTCGGGTGAACTTCATCGACCACCTCGTTGTAGCTGAACTTGTAGAAACGCATAAGCCAGTCGGCTTGGTATAGCCGATGTTCACGCACCAGAGGCGGTTTGGTGGTGAGTGCTGGCAGACGTTTGTCGGCATTGATCGGTACGTAGCCCGAAAAATACACGCGTTTCATTTGCTGTTGCTTGTAGAATCTGTTAGAAAGGGTCAGAATCTGCAAGTCCGACTCCCCTGCCGCCCCTACAATCATTTGCGTACTTTGACCTGCAGGCAAGAACCTCGGCGAATGGCGGGAACGGTCCGCCTTGTATTCCAGTTTCTTTTCGGCAAGGAAATTCATAGGCGTCATAATTGAGGCGTGGTTCTTTTCGGGGGCCAGATACTGGAGCGCTTTATCAGTCGGAATTTCGATATTGACGCTACTGCGGTCGGCATAAAGCCCCGCCTGATATAAAAGTTCGCGACTGGCTCCGGGAATCGCCTTCAGGTGAATGTATCCGCCGAATTTATGGACGGTGCGCAGTTCCTTGGCCACTTGAATCAGCATTTCCATAGTGCGGTCAGGCGTGCCGACCACTGCAGAACTCAAGAAGAGGCCCTCGATGTAGTTGCGGCGGTAAAATTCAAGGGTGAGGTTGATGAGTTCCTTGGGTGTGAACGTGGCTCGTGGAATATCGTTACTGCGGCGATTCACACAATAGGCGCAATCATACTTGCAGGCGTTACTCATGAGCACCTTCAAAAGCGAAATGCAGCGCCCGTCTGACGACCAGGTGTGGCAAATACCCGCGCTACAGGCGCTTCCGAGGCCACCTTGGGGCGCTTGCCGCTTGGAACCGCTGGAAGAACAAGACACGTCGTACTTGGCTGCCGCCGAAAGAATATTCAGCTTTTCACGGATGTCCATTGCATTGCCTTTTTGTTTAGTTGCACCTTTGTTCACTAAATATAAGTATAACTGCACAAAAAAGCAAGCGCAAGCTGGCCGAATAGAAAATTTTTACAAAAAATCGCTGCGATGGCAGCGATTTGAAGGTTGTGTTTTAGATGTTGGTACCGACTCCTATTATTCTGAAGTCTCCAGTTAATCCAGATTTACCATGAATTCTGATAACCACCTTGACTAGCCGACGGGCGGCTTCCTCTCCTGATAAGGACAAGGCGTTTTTGCTTTGCCAGCCAGGTTGCTGAAATCTACTCCATTCATAGCATATCGACCTTCCGGAATTTTCTCCGAGTGGCGCGGATAGAACCGCATACTCCATTGCCATGTCAAGGGAATCACCTAGGCTAAGTTCCAAATCCGCACTCGCCCCAGAAAGGTAGTATGCGATACAGATGCCCTGCCAATTCGACACATCTGCCGATAAAGCTACTCCATTTGTGTCAAAACCAGCGACATAGAATCCAACCCTGACAAAAGCATTGTAACTTAGATCTTCATTATCTAAAGCAAACGTGCCACATAGACCTTGGCAATCTTCAATAACGGGAATAAGCGATTTTCCATCCCAATCTTCGCGTACGCGTTCATTCCCCCATTGAATGGTTGAATGACCATTATTATCGGCGTCAGTTTCCAAGAACCATGTACCCGCTTTTTCACCAAATACGGACTTGTCTTCGGCATACCGGTCGGTATGAACGGTATCGTAATCATAGCTGGGGAACCACAAATCTCCGCCACCGTCACCTCCACACGGTCCGCCATTGGTCTTGCACAAGACGGGACGGAAAGAAGAACTTGATTCTAGAGTGTGGGGTTCGCTGGAACTAGAAGATAAATCCGAAGGTTCAGAACCAGATGGTGAAGTCGGATGCTCATCACTGTTTGGCTGTTCTGTTCTTGCAGCAGACGAGGTGGGAGTCTCTATAGACGAACTTGATCCATTGACAAGAGTACCGCTAGAGGATAAATCGTTGTTTGCCGTGAGCACGTTGGGCTCTTCGGCAGTTCCTGTAACCGGAGAATTCGAAAATTCTGTGCAAGCGAGCATTGCAAGCGAGAAAAATCCCGCACAAGCCATATAAAGTTTCTGATTCATTTTATGCCTCCTTAGCCCTCTTGACTTGCTTGGTCAGGGGGAACAGTTGAAAATTTAACCTATAAACTTGATCGAGTTCGCCGCATTCCGAGGCGATCGCCACGATTCTTTTGCGACAGGCATCAAGTTCCATGACAATCTTTTCATAGGCTTCGTGATTCAAGCCCATAGTAATTCCGGTCACGTTGCGTTCGTTTGCGTCAAATTTTTCTAGGGAATCGACGGCAAGTCGGCCCATTTCGCGATGCATGGAACGGATAGCAAGGGGCAACCCTTCTTTGGAGCCGATTACAGATTTGTCTGTTTGCTCGTAGGTTTCCTCACCCTTTTTTTTCAAGAGTCCTGCCCGTTCCAAGAACAGGAGTGACTTGCGAACTTCGTAGGCGGAAATTTCCTGGTTGCACATCTTGGCTATTTCGCCCGGCATGGCTCCTGGCATCATGGGAGCCAGCTCTCGAACTACAGGATTTTTCCAGCTGTCGTAAAACTCGAATGCGGTCTTGTCAACTACCCGCACTTTATGAGCCGTTGCGATGGCCTGCATTTCGTCAAAGTAGCGCCTTTTGACATCATCTTTTTTGGCGTTGCCGAAATTTACCATTGCCTTAAAGTAGTCTACCTCATAACCGGTTAGTCCGATAGCCTTGGCCACACGTTCTATTGTCACTCGGCTCAGGTTTGTTTTGCCCTCGCATACCATTTTTAGGTACGATGGGGATACGAAGCCCGCACATTTTGCGAATTCTCGCCACGAAAACGCTGAAGTGCGCTTGCGCTCTTCATAGTAATCGCTTAAGAAAGCGTGGTAATCATGATAGTCAACAATCGGTTTCATACTATTAAATATATCGACTTAAAAAGTAGTTGTCAACAGTTTTATAGTACATTTTTTACGTTTTTAATTAGAAAATGATGATTTTTAGCACAAACAAAACGGAATACATTTGTATATAGTACGCATTGTACTATAAAGAACGTACGCAAAATTGCGTACGGTTCGACAAATCACCTGTTTCTGTTGTCTTGTTATTTCACAATTTTTATTTTATGGGCATGCAATTCGTTGACAAGTTGCGGGAAAAGCCCGCTGTTCAGAAATTAGAGAAATTTTTCCCGGCTATAGCCTTTTTGGGCGGTTTTGCGTGGGATTCTATAACGCTGGGCCAGATGGTTTATGGCTCAGATATCTTGATTCTACTTGGCTATTACACAGGCGCGTTGATTCTTGTTCTTTTGCTTTCGGCGCAACTTGAACACCCCGAAGGTTGGACCCCCGAACGTTTACAGGCATTGGCGAAAGCTCAGGCCAAACCGAAGCCCGCTCCGGTCGCACCGAAGGCCGCCAAGGCTCCTGAAGTCGCGAAGGTTGCAGAATCGGCAGAAAAGCCGGTTGAACAGGTAAAAACGGAACTGCCGGAGCAATACTCCCCTGAAACTGAAGATAAATTGCCTGAAGATGAAGGCGAAACGACATCTAATGGCGGAACCTTCACATCCAGATTCAGGAGCAAGGCTTCGCAGATAGCCGCGAAGGCTGCCGACAAGGCGAAAGAGGCTGCAACTCAGGCCGCAAACCGTGCCGCTATCGAAGCTAAGGAAGCGGCAGCGAAGGCTGCCGCAAAGGCATCTGCCCAGGCGAAGGACGCCGCTGTCAAGGCAAAAGGTGCAGCGACCAAGTTCGCCAAAAACGTGGGCTACGAATCCACGGCGATTCCTGAAAACGCTATCGTGGTGCGTCACCGATTCCTTGATCGTGAATGGAGCGAAACCTGGAAACAGCGCTTTACATGGGCGGTTCAGTTCTTCTTTGGCGGCTTGTTCAGCGCCCTGGTGGTCTGCTACTTTAAGAGCAGTGGCTCGCTCGCCTCGTTCTTGTTGGTGATTCTGCTTGCCATTCTGCTTGTGGGTAACGAATTCCTGCAAAAAAAATACGAAAGCTTTGGCGTGAGCCTCGCCTTCTTCTGCCTGCTTGGCACCATGTTCATGAATTTTGCGATTCCGCACCTGGTTCACCGCATTGGGTTCATCTGGTTCCTGATCAGCACGCTCTTGTCGTTTGGCTTGTGCGCCATGATTTGGAAACTTTCTCACCGCAAAAAGAGCATTCTTGTAGCACCGGCACTCATCAGCATTTTCTTGATTGTCGCCTACATTATGAACTGGGTGCCGCCGGTTCCGCTCGTGCTCAAGCAAAAGCTCGCTTGCCAGAACTTTGACAAGGCAAGTTACAGCTGCGATGTCGATGACCCGAGCCTGTTGCAGATGATTGGGCTTAAAATTCCGAGCGTTCACCGCGTAGACAGCAGCGAAGTGTACTTCTTGACTTCGGTCTATGCGCCGGCAAAACTGAAGGCAGAGCTTGAATACCTATGGTATTACCAAGACCCCCAAACGGGCAAGTACATGCTCACCGACCGAATTTCTTCTGGTCGCATGACCATTAACGGGGGCCGCGAATCCGGATTCAGGACGTTTACCCGCAAAAAGAATACGCCCCCCGGCAAATACCGCGTGGAAGTTGCCTACAAGAACGGTGCCGTGATTGGCTCGGGAACCTTCGAAGTCTTTGGCGAACCGCCTGAAGACGGCTTTGTTCGTGACACCCTCCGCTAATTTCTATATTTGAAATATGAACGATTTAGAAAACGATCCTATCCTTAACGCTAGTTCTATAAATAGCGAAGATTATTGGTTTCTAAAACTGAACAACAAAGATTTGCAAAATGAACAAGATAAAGACAGCAACACTGCAGGGCAAGTGGACGGGCAATCCAGACAGCAATAACCAATGGTATGTGGAACAGGCGCTCGCGCTCAAGGGCAAGGGCGTTGACCTGGTGGTTCTCCCCGAGATGTTCCATACGCCGTATTTCCCGTTCGAGGAAAATGCCGACTTTTTTGACATGGCTATTGAAAAGGATTCTCCGCTCGTAAAGCAGTGGCAGGGCATTGCCAAAGAAATCAACGCGGTGATTGTGTTCCCGTTCTTCGAGAAACGCGCCCGCGGCATTTACCACAACAGCGCATTCGTCTTTGAACGCGACGGAAGCATTGCCGGTCTTTATCGCAAGAGTCACATTCCCGATGACCCGGCCTTCTACGAGAAGTACTACTTTATTCCGGGTGACACGGGCTTTGAGCCTATCAAGACTAGCGCTGGTACGCTGGGCGTGCTGATTTGCTGGGACCAGTGGTTCCCCGAAGCGGCCCGCATCATGAGCTTGAAGGGTGCAGACATTTTGATCTACCCCACTGCCATTGGCTGGATGAAGTCTGAACCTGCCGAAATTTACCCGCGCCAGCAGGACAGTTGGGTCACGGTGATGCGTGGTCACGCGATTGCGAACCGCACGTTCGTACTTTCTGCAAATCGCATCGGTACCGAAGGTGAGCTCACCTTCTGGGGAACTTCGTTTGTGGCAGCCCCCGATGGCTACTTGATTCACAAGTGCGACACCGATTTCTTGGGTGCAAGCATCGTGGAAATTGACCTGAAGGAAACCGAAGAAAATCGCCGCTGGTGGCCGCATTTCCGTGATCGCCGCGTGGACCTTTATGGCGACATCTTGAAAATCTGGGCAAATTAGACGAAAGAACGCCGCTATGCGGCTACAGACGAGAGACGAGAGAATGTCAACAACTGTTAGATATCCTGCTGAATGGGAACCGCAAGCAGCAACATGGCTCGCTTTCCCGCATAACCCCACGAACTGGTACGGCGAACGTGCCGTGAAAATCCGCGAATTCTACTTGAAGCTCATTCGCACGATTACGGAATTTCAGCCGGTGAACGTGATTATTCCCTGCCAGAAGTTCTTTAGCGAAAGTGAAAAATCTTATCTCGCCGACCGCCCGTTCCCGGCCAACATCATTGTCATCAAGAACAACGACATCTGGATTCGCGACTACGGTCCGTTCTTCTTGAAACGAGGCAAAAAAACAGTCATTGCCCAGACGGTATTCAACGCTTGGGGCGCAAAGTTCCCTCCGTTCGGTGCTGACAACAAGGTGCCCGAAGCCGTTGCAGCAAAAACAGGCTATCCGCTGGTGACGAGCGTGCCTTACATTTTTGAAGGCGGTGCGATTGAAGTCAATGGCGACGGCCTCGGCATTACCACGCTAGATTGCTTGATTGGCAAGAACCGCAATGCCGATAAGGATTTGAAGAATGTTGTCAAGGCGCTTTGCAAGGCATTTGGGCTTCGTGACATGCTAGTGCTCCCCCATGGTTTGCACGGCGATCACACTGACGGTCACATCGATAACGTGGCCCGCTTTGTGGCTAAAGACCGCATCGTGATGTGCGAAGCCACCGACAAACGTTCGCCGAACAATGTGATTCTGACCGAAGCGAAATATTTGATTGAGACTTGGCTCAAGAGCCATTACGGCAAAAAGGCCAATGTGGATTCATTGCCGCTCCCACCGCAGCGCAAGCTTGACGATGGGCAGATTCTCCCTGCGAGCTACATGAACTTTATTTATGCGAACGGGGCGTTAATCTTCCCGAAGTACAAGTCGCCGAACGATTCTGTCGCCAAGCGCTACTTCGAAAGCGTGTACCCAGATCGCAAGGTGATTGCGCTCGACTGCCGCACCGTCATTGAAGAGGGCGGCAGCCTGCATTGCATGAGCAAGCACGAAAGTCTTTAGGAGAAAATCCTAAAACCTTTTAAAATGCGGGAGGGGCCCTTGCTCAGAGTTGCGAAGGCCGCCCGGCCCCCTCCCTGCACCCTCCCCTTCCCTGGCCAACGCAGCCAGGACCTTGTCGATGAAGAACATTTCTTCACTTTATCTATCAGTCCTCACAACAAAAAAAACTGCGACTTGAAAATCACAGTTTTTTATTTAGAAGATTTACATTGTCTCGTCTTCAAGGAGCTTTTGCACGGATTGTGCGTAGGCTTGAAGGCTCGGGTCGCGGGCACCCATCAGGAGGATGGTGTCGCCGGGCTGGGCGTATTCCACCATCTTCTCGGCGCATTCGTTGCGGTTCTCGATGTAGATGGCTTCGCAGCCCTTGAGAATCAGGTCGTCAGCGAGGTCACCGGCGCTGATGTCGCGGGTGACAGTGCCGCCAGCGTAGTAAATTTCGCTGAAGAACATCACGTCGTTTTCGCGGTCGTCGTCAATGGACTTCGGGCGGAGCGTCTTGGCGATGAATTCCACGAGGTCCTTGCGGAGGAAGCGCGTGGGACCAAAGCCGTGAGGCTGGAACCAGGCGATGACGCGGCCATCGGTAAAGTCCTGGGCGCTCCTGATGCTGGCGGCAATCTTTGCCGGATTGTGGGCGAAGTCGTCCACGAGAGTCACGCCGTTGAAGGTTCCAAGAATCTGGTGACGGCGGAACACGCCGGGGAATGTCGCAAGGGCGTCGGCGCAAGTATGCAGCGAGACTCCAGCGCGGAGGGCGGCAGCCGTTGCGGCCAGCGCATTTTCCATATTGTGCTTGCCCGGGAGCGGAACCACGAACTTCATGAGTTCTGCCTGATGGCGAACGCGGAACTGGATCGAGGTGCCGACAGACTTGAAATCCGTGCCCTGCACACCCACATAGTTTTCAAAGCCAAAATCGAATTCGCGACCGGCGCTGAACTTCTTGGCCAGCGGATGCGCGTCGTTCACAATCAGAATCTTGCCGTTATCCAGAATGTTGTGGCTGAACTTGAGGAAAATTTCCTGAAGTTCGTTCATTTCCTTGTGGTCCTTGTCCACATTCAGAATCAGGCCGATTTCGGGTTCGTAACGGACCAGCGTTCCATCGCTTTCGTCTGCTTCGACCACCAGCCATTCGCCCTTGCCGCTGACGGCATTGCCGATTTTGCCTTCTTTCTGCAGGTTCACGAGGCCAGCGCCCGTCATCACCGACGGCTGTAGGCCCGCATACTGCAGAATGTGATAAATCATGGCGGTCACGGTAGATTTTCCGCTGGTGCCGCTGACAGCGATCGTCTTCGCTTCTTTAGAAATCTTCGCTAGCATTTCGCTGCGGTGCATCACCGGGATTCCGAGCTCCTTGGCGCGCTTGAGGTCCGGATTTGTGTCTTCGATAGCGGTACTCACGACCACCGCATTCAAGCCTTCTACGATGCCCGAGCCATCCTGCGGAAAGCACTTGACGCCACATTCTTCCAGCTGATTCATGACGAGAGGCTTTTCTGCCGCTCCAAACTGGCGGTCCGAACCGCTAATAGAAACACCCTTGCCAACAAGATACTGGGCAATGGCACTCATGCCTACGCCCGCAACACCGATAAAAAAGTAAGATTCCATGTTAGGAAATGTAGTAAAAGACGTCTATTTTAGCTATCAAAGGGGGATGTTTTCCCCCTAACTCTAGCCCCGGCTACAGCGCCTCGACTTCAGCCTTGGTAAGACCGGATACGGTCATAATCTTTTCAACCGGATCGCCCATGGCCTTAAGTGCCCGCGCCATCTCGCGTTTTCCTTCTGCGCGACCTTCTGCGCGACCTTCTTCCTGAGCGCGAATTTTGGCCCCAGCTAGTACTATCCGGTAATCTTCCTTAAGCGACATGTCTTTCTCCTGATCCGATAGAAGTTCGTCGTCTGCCTTATCCACTCGGATTCGCTCCAAGGCTTCTTCAACAGCTTCGCTCCCGAAATTGGGAAGTTCCTTGCCGTCTCCGGCATGGTTCAGCAGGTAAAGCCAAACATCCATGGCACCCTTAACTTCGTCGGCAGACTTCTTGAAGTTCGGTATACTAAGAAAAATATACTTATTTTTCGGGAAAATGGGGGCTGTTTCTCCCCTCTTTAGCGCGACCCGGCTATAGGTGGCCCATTCGTCCTTGTATTCCCCTTTCGCGCCAGGCAAATCGAAATCGCAGATCCAGATAGAAATCGTTTCGGGAAGTTCGTAACGGCGAAGTTCTTTTTCGCCTTTGGAAAGGGCCGTGAATACATCGGATTCATCCATTTCCTGCTTGCCCTTAATCATCAGGAACGCCTTGTAGAGAAACACCCTGTCGATAAAGAAATCGTGTTCGATTTTCTGCATTTCGATATTGAGGAACCGCCTTGTCCCGGTCATGGCGAAGATATCCACGATAACCTTCTTGCGCTGCGGCGTACGGAAATTGAACGCCGTGTCGAAAGAGAACTTGAGGTTCTTTATCCGGTCATCACCATCCAGCTCGAGTACGCCATCGAGAAAATCTTTCAGCGAGACCTCGCTGTCAAAGAGTTCTTTGAAGGCGGGGTCGTATGTCGGATCGAGATAGAACTTTCCCCTGAACGATTCAGGAATAGGCTTGTTGCGAATTGCTTTGCGGTTTTTGTTCATGTACAGTATTCCTTTGAAAAAAAGAAAAACATCCAATTTCTTGGATGTCACTGCACATTTTCAGAACTGCACCGAGAATATAGAAAGACACTCTATTTTGGCAAGAGCGAGTTTGTAAAACTTATGTAAAAAGAAGTGCGCTTTTGCGCACACGAGGCTCTAACGACTCGATTTTATAGCTCTTACGGGTAGAATTCTTCTTGTTGTTCTTCTTTGACATAATAACTCCCAAAAGGCTTTTGACGCCTACGGCGTCCGCGGCGTCGTTCG
>JAFZOV010000163.1 GCA_017550445.1 Fibrobacter sp. | reverse complement strand
GGAGCAGCGGGCTTCACAACAGCGGCAGGCTTTGCAGCAGGTGCTGCAGCTGCAGGTGCCGCAGGGGCAGCCGTTGCGGGCTTTGCCGTCTTCTTGGTAGTCGTCCTGATGAGTTTAGCCTTCAACAACTTGCCGTCGCCAGCCGAAGCAGACTCTTTCTTCTTATCAGAAGAGGCATTGGAAGTTTCGGCGGAAGACGCCTTTTTCAGGTTCTTGTTGCGGGCTTCAGCTTTCTGGCGCTCCGTTTCAACGGCGGCTTCGATCTTTTCATATTCGGAGGCATTCACCTTCGACACCTGCGTCAAGACCTTGACACCGTTATCGCGCAGAAGCTTCATCACGAGGTCGCTCTTGACTCCGTGTTCCTTCGCCCAATCTACTGGTTTAATTTGTTCTTCATTAGCCATGAATAGCTTCCAATGTTCCTTTTTTAAAATTAGCGAGCAGCCTTACGGTTCTGGTTCAAATCGGCAGCGGACGGAGAGGTAATCTTAGCCTTCGTTTCGTCGTCCTTCTGGTTCCATTCGTTTTCACCGAACACGTCGAGGTTACGCTGCACGAGTTCGGCAGCGAGCTTCACGTTCTGGCCGTTCTTACCGATTGCCAAGGCGAGGTTTTCGTCGCTGATAATCACCACCGTGCGGCGGGTATCGGGCACGTGAATCAGCTTGATCACGTTAGCCGGAGTAAGGGCACGGGTAATGAAGGTATCCAGATCCGGATTCCACTGAACGATGTCAATACGTTCGTTACCGAGTTCACGCACAATCGTCTGCACGCGGGCTCCCTTCATACCGACGCATGCGCCGACCGGGTCAATCTTTTCGTCACGGGAGTACACGGCAATCTTGGCGCGGAAACCCGGTTCGCGGGCAACGCCCTTGATTTCAACAGTACCTTCGTAAATTTCGGGAACTTCCTGACGGAAGAGTTCCTTGAGGAAGTCGCCATTGGCGCGAGAAAGCACCACCTGGGCACCATTCTTGGAAGATTCTTCCACGCGGGCAATCACAGCCTTGATGGAGTTACCCTGAGCCCAACGTTCACGGCGGATCTGTTCACGAGCCGGAATCATGGCTTCGGTCTGCTTGCCGAGCTTCACGATGATGTTACTTTGTTCAAGGCGGAGCACTTCGCCGCTCACCATGGGACCGATACGGCTGCGGTAGGTATCCATAATCTTCTGACGTTCGGCATCGCGAATCTGCTGGTTCAGGAGCTGCTTTGCAGTCTGAATGGCCTGGCGACCGAATGCAGAAATAGGAATTTCCATTTCGAGGAAGTCACCCGGCTGGGCGTCTTCGTTGAAGTCGCGGGCTTCTTCGACCAGCATGTAGCCCTTGTCGAGTTCTTCCACTTCGGAGGCGGTCATGTTCGGGTCGTAGTCCGGATAGTCGTCAACCACGGCCACGCGCAAGAACACATGGACTTCGTTAGTTTCCGTATCGAAATCCACATCGATTTTCTTTTCGATGTGCAAGTACTTGCGTGCAGCGGTCACCAAAGCTTCTTTCAGAGCGTTGATGACAACGGAATCATCCATGTCCTTGGCTTCGACCACTTCTTTCAGCACTTCGAGCAAGTTTACTTTCGGTTCGTTCTTCATAAAATGACCTTCCTATTATATTTGTACATCCACTTTCGCTACAAGCACCTCAGAACGCGGCACAACAACATCGCCAGCATTTCCCTTGAGGGTGAGCGTCAAACTTTCTTCATCTGCAGCAACGAGCTTGCCCACAACAGGCTTACCAGTACTGCGAGTCACCCGCAAGAATCGACCGATATTGCGGGTAAAATCGGCAACCGACTTAAGGGGGCGGTCTAACCCCGGCGACGACACTTCCAAAGTGTAGGCACCTTCGATAATATCAGGATCTGCGTCCAAGGCATCGGACAAATGGCGGCTCACGTTAGAGCAGTCGTCGATTGTCACCCCTTCGGGCTTGTCTATGTATAGGCGGAGCGTCTTGCGTTTGCCTGCACGGAACATGTCCTGTTCCACCAATGTAACGCCGGCGGCTTCGCATGCCTGGGCGATTAACGTATCCAACTTCTGGGCTACCAAATAGACCTCGTATAATAAACGGCGTTCGCATACGGCCCCGAAATCTGCTCATTTAAGCCTAAATCGGGTCCACGAACGTCAAGACAAACCAAATAGAGAAATTTTTTAGGGGTTAGGCAACCGGATTTATAAAAATAACGGGGTAAATTAGTTCAGATTTCGGAATTCGGAGTTCAGAATTATTTTTTCCAGGCGGCTCCGCCGCGATTATTTAAATTCTGAATTCTGAAATCATAATTCTGAATTTATATATTTGGCGCATGGCTTACGTACTTTTGATTCTCGCTTCGCTCATCGGTCTTGCTGGTTGCGCCTATTTTCTGCGCAAGAACATCCTTGTCATTCGCGAAAAGAACAAGAATGAACCCAAGGCTTACAAGCGTAAATTGAACTACGTACTCACTGGCCTCTGGTACGGTTATTTAACCATATTCTTCCTGGGATTGACCATCAACAACATCGGCAACTGGTAATCAATTCGGATTTCAGAATTCGGAGTTCGGAATTAGTTTTTCTAAGGCGGCTCCGCCGCGATTATTCAAATTCTGAAATCTGAACTCATAATTCTGAATTTTCTCGAAGCCAGCGTTCGTACAAGAAGAGCGCGATCAAATTCTTTCCATCGATAAACTGACGGGCAGCCTCTTCGTAAGGCATCACCACCGTCTTAATCCACTCGATTTCTTCGGTGTATTCTTGATCCTTGCCATCCATAGCCTTGAGCTGTTCCGGAGTCACGTCGCGCTCAATGGCATACAAACGAATACGTTCGTCCAAGAGTCCGCAGCTTGCGGCAAAGCCATCGCTTTTGCCCTTGTACCAAAAATCCATGAGGTCAATCAGTTCCGAATCGTCAGCCTTAATCTGGGCTTCCTCTTCGAGCTCGCTTAAAGCAACCTTGCGGTAATCCCCGGTCCAGTCGAGAATCCCGGCCGGAATTTCAAGGGAAGCCTGTTCGCTAATTGCAAAACGCGGCTGCCTTACCAGCAGCAAATACTTTTTGCCTTCGCAGCGGAGCACCACTAAAACGCCCACGGCATTACCACGTACCAGCGCGATTCCATGAACCGGGCGGCCATCCGGAAGCGTTGCTGTTGCAGTAAGCTTTATAAAAAGCGGCTGGCGGCCCTTACGCAAAAAATCCACCGATGAAAAGTGGACCTTGGTTACGACAAATTTTTCTTGAGTCTTTTCGAGCCATTCCTTGTAAATACGAGATTCAAGGATAATCGGGCGATCCGCCTCGGCAATTTCAGGAGAATAAGAATATTCAATCATTTTTCTTTCAAGGTGTCAGGCGCAACCGTTGCCTTCTTCCAGATTTTAGACAAACTATCCAAAATAGCAACACTGTCGGAATCGACAACCATCTTGTTGCCCGATAAGTTATAGACCATCCAATCTTTCTTGGAATTCGGTCCACAGAAAGGTTCTTCTTTATCGGGGGTAAATAGTTCACGAATAAAGCGCACCCTATCCCCTACAGTGTAATTGCTGACCGCGAAGGAACTATAGGTTCCACACTCCGGAATTTTTTCGGTATAGTAGGTGTTGTAATGCCAGATTGTATCAGGGCGTTCCTGAACATTACCCAGTTCGGTCGAGTCATTTTCCCACTTGGAATTGATGCAGTAGACCGAATCGGAATCAGCACAGGCGTAATGAACCGGCACTAGGTTCGTATCGTTAATATTCCAGCTAGTGGGGTAAATGGTGTCGGCAACAGTTTTTTTGCACATGTCCACGCGATGGGTACAAGTAGACTTCATGGTACGCCAATAAAACACGCGCGGTGTCAGTGAATCCAGAACGCGAAGGATTTGGGGAACAGCCTTGCCCTTCTTTTTATCCTTGGTCCGCAACGGGTAAGCATGAGGATCCGCAAAAGAGGAATCCATGTACACGTAGAAGGTGTCCTTCGTAATACTGCCGCGACGAAGCGTTATAGAATCCAGCGCCGTGTCGCCATCGTTTTTCACCTTGATCATGCCGATGCCAGAAATCATCTCCGAAGTAAGCAACAGCTTAAGAGTTGTATCGGGACGATAATAAGGCGCAGGACAATCTTCTGCAGTCGCATGAATCGTAAGCGTCGGCGTAATCCAGAGAACAGAATCGGACTTGGCATAAGTCAGGTGAATCGATTGCAGAGCACAGTTCGAGAAAGTCCACATTTTACCCATGTCCAAATACAGGGTATCCTTGGACAGATGAATTGTCTTGCCGGAATCCAGCCTTGCATAAGCAAAAAAACCTTCGCCATCGTAACTAAAATCGTTATCAGAAACATCCATGGGACCGTCGGTGTCTTTTTCGCAGCCGGCAAAAAACACCACTGCAAACAAAATCCACAGCAAGCCGAAAACCATGTATTTAGAACGAAGGCTGTTCATAAGACCAAAGGTATTAAAAACCATTCAACTTTTCAAACGCCGCAAGGGAATCTGGAGAGACCGGATGGGTCGAAGCGTAAAATTCGTTCCAACGCACAAACTGGCCATTCAGGCGAACCGACAAAAAGAAGGTGGCACTATCTTTAGGAGAAAGCCGGCCCAGCATCGACATGACGCCAACGGTATCCCCCACCGACAGGGAATCGTTCAAGGAGCCCATACCCAACGTTTTGCTGGTCACGTTATAGCCGTGGTCGATTTCAACAAAGTAACCTAGAGAATCTTTACCGGATTCCAACACACGCCCCGAAAGCACCGGATAAATGGGAGCCTCGCCAATGCCGCTAAAGACATCCATCGCCAACAAGGATTCCTGGCCTTCAAAGTCAAAGCCCTCGTCAATAGCCAAGGCAGACCATTCCAGCGGAAGTCGCGGACACACCCCCGGGAACTTGCAACCCGTACTCTTGGATACCCATATATAACTGGAATCGGGTTTCATATAACGTAAATAAACCGACGGCACGCTATCTTCGTGCATGACCAACAACGGATTCCCGAAATTTGCCACCGGCGCAATCCAATGAAGCTTGGACTTTTCGGATTTGCGAAGGCCGGCCACGTAACGCAAGAAGGGGTTAGGCAAGCGCCCCAGCGGAATAGAATCCACCAAGACCCACGAGCACTGGGCAAGGCCCTGTTTCAGTTCAAAGGGAGTTCCACCATAAGCGGAACAACGGGATTCCCAAGTTTCAACGGGGACTTCTTCGTTGTTGCCCGGCAGCGGAAGCGCATCGGCAATCTTAGAGGCAAGCCCCGACCAATACGCCAAAAAAGCGGCTACCGCTACAAGCGTTAACCGGATTAACGGGAACTTATGTTGATTATTGAAAGATTTGCCCTTTCGCTTGTATTCTTGAAACTCGACAGGCATCGGACTAGATGTAGAAGAACGCGAGAACTCCGCCTACAGCTGCAAGCAACAAGAGGAATACAATAATCACGGTCTTTGCCGACGACGGTTCGTCATCGAACGGGACATCGAGGCCCTTTTTCTTAGAAACGGATTCTTCTTTAGCAATGGCGTTGAAGCTCTTGGTAAAGCGACGATGAGACCCCGTGGTGCGGCGATCCAGATGCGGCGAAGGAGCGACTTCGATGGAGCCCACATTCTGGGAAGCAACTGCAGACGACGGTTCGTCATTAATTTCTACGGTGGCAGGGCCTTCGGGACTGCGAGCTTGCAGAGAGAAAGACATCATGTCGGCTTCATAAGCAAAAACCCGGATGTTCTTATCGAGACCGGCCTTTTTCAAGCCATCGACAATAGTCTGGTTGTTTGTCAGGACAGCGAACAAACCCTTTCGGTCTTCCATTTCCTGCTGGAACTGGATAAATGCGTTATAGGCGTCGCTGTAGACAAAGTCAAGTCCAGTCAGGTCGACCGCCAAGAACTTTTCGTCTGTTTTTTCAGCGAGCAAAGCGCGAACATCTTTTTTAAACTGTTCAGCATCAAAAGCCCCAATCGGATTCAAGGGGGCCGACATCAAATCAAAAATTCCAACTTCGCGATAGTTCTTTAATTGCGGCATGCTAGAAAATATAGACTAATATTTGTCGAAATGAACGCTTTTTATCCAAAAAAAGGCAAAAAAACGCATTTTACTCGAGAACTTCGTCGTCTGTTTCGACCACGGCCTTGCCAACAGGAGCGGCAGCCGGAGCCTCTTCTTGCACCTGTTCAACCGGGGCAAATTCCTCTGCAGCCACAGGAGTCGCTTCGGCAGGAGCGGCATAAGTTTCCTGTTCCATTTCTTCGTAGGCCGTATCGTTGTCAGGTTCTTCGGTCAAAATTGCACTGCGGCTAGGCGCAGCTTCCGGCGAGCCCTGCTTGGGAGCATGAGAGAAAAGATACGGGCTGATGCTCACGCTTACGCGGTGCACCGGCGAAAGTACCGGGTGAGATTCGAAGGCGTAGTCGATTTTCACGAACTTCGCAATCACTAGACCCGCACCTGCGGTCACGCTTTTAAAAGTGGTAAAGCTGGAAAGGCCCGCCCGGAGCGAAAGTCCGAAGTCAAAGGCGTATTCAAGGCCCCCACGACCGCCCGAGAGCCAATCCAGGGGACTCTCCCAAACGCGTTTGCCACGATCTTTGTCCGTTTCAAAATCCATATCGCGGGCTTCGCGGTGCAAAAGTTCTGCACCCTGCCAGAACAAGTTCAGCTTGCCGTACAAATAAGGTATCGCTAACCCGTAACTTGCGGCAATATAAAGCTCCGGTGAAGAATATTCAAACTCTCCCGATTCCCAGCTGGTAGCCGAAGACGTCCAACCCTTCAAAAGGCCCGATACATAGAGTTCATCTACAGCACGGAAACGAAGTCCGGCATCGCCACGGAAGCCCCAGCCGGTCTGATCCATATCGCGGTAAAGGCCATGGAAACCGATACCCAGTTCCAAGCGATCGGTCAGCTTGCGGCCAAAGGTAGCCGAGAAAACCCAGTCGGCAATAGAAAGCGTATTGTAGTCGGAGCCTTCGGGCAGGGGTTCACCCTCTTTAATATAGGGAATATCGTCGGCACCGAACCTGGAAAAAGAAATGCCCAAGCCCTGTCCCTTGCCCAGCGGAACTACCGCCGAAGCAAAGTCATACTTGGTATCTTCGTAATATTCAGTATGCGAAAAAGAAGCCCAGGCGTAATTCACATTTGCAAGCTGGTAGGGGTTAGACATGAGCCCCAGGTAATCGCCATCTACAGCCATGGTCGCAGAACCCAATGCGGCAGATCGCGCACCCGGTTCGATATCCAAGGTTGCGTTTGCGCCCACCACACGGTCTGCAGCAAAGGAACCCGCGGCAGACAACAAAGCAATACCAACTAAAATTCTCGCAAAAGTCATACTTTGAGGTTCAAGATAGATTATTTTTGGTTGGCAGACCAGAAGAAAAACGCTTTAAATGAATCTTTCGGAACACATCGCAGGTTATTTACAGTATATCGCGGACAGGCGACGTTTCTCGCCGCGCACGGTGGACACCTACCGCAAGTCCCTTGACAAATATCTGGAACACCTGAAGGCTGCGCTGAACAAAGAAGACGCCCCGCTTCCAGCATTCTCCGAAACCACCGTCAAGACATTCGTGTGGGACTTGAAGATGAAGCAGAAACTGGCCCCCACTAGCATCTGCGAACATTTGGCCGCCCTGAAAAGCTTTGGCAAGTACCTGGTAAAAAGCAAGATTGCAGAAAAGAACCCAGCTGAAAATGTTCCCATGCCCAAGCGCCCCAAGCGCCTGGTGAATGTCCTCGGGCAAAAAGACTTGGCCGAAGAAAAATTCCCAGAGCTCCCCGAAAACCCGACCCTGCAGCAAGTTCGTGCGCGCATTCTGCTCGAACTGATTTACGGTTCCGGCCTGCGCATATCGGAATGCCAGAGCCTGACCTGGGACCGCATAAACGAAAGAGATTTTCTGGTACGAGTTCTGGGCAAGGGCAACAAGGAACGAATCGTTCCGCTAACTGAAAGTTTCGTTTCGCGTATCGCCAATTACAAACAAATGCAAATACAGGCTGGGCACATGCCCACCGCCACAGGCTACGTGTTCTTGAGCGAAGACGGCAAGCCCTTCGGGTTACGTACGCTACGTAACGACATCCAGCACCTACTCCGCGAAATCGGCTGGGAAGGTAAAGCCAGCCCGCACGTGCTACGTCATAGTTTCGCCACACATCTGTTGGAAAACGGCGCCGAAATCATGAGCGTAAAAGAGATGCTCGGCCATTCGAACATCTCCACCACACAGGTATACACTCACGTAAATGCAGAACGCCTGCGAGCAGCCTTCAAGAAGACTCACCCAAGAGCTTAGACTAAAGAACGCCCGCATTCGCGGGCTACAGACGAGAGACGAAAGAACAATATTAGCACTTCGTGCGTCTGTAAAGGGCGGCTTTGCCGCGATTTTTAAATCTCTCGTCTTTCGTCTAGAAAAAGCTGCCCTTGACACCGACAGCGATGGTCCACTGCTGACCAAAGTCATCCCAGTCCGGAGCGTCCCACTTGCGCATGGGAGACTCGTCGTATTCGTCCTTGGGGTCGGCAGCGTTGCTCTTGTCATGGAGCGGCAAAGAGACCGCAAGGAACACCGGGAAATCCGCATCGGAAAATTCGATACCGTAAGCAAAGGCCACGGACCACGCCTGATGATCAGGGTCCGGGCGGGGATCGTAGGTTCCCACCTTTTCAGAATTGATCCAGGCAACCCCCAGGGGTACCGAGAAGTTCACGCCAAAACTCTGCACGATTCCCGGACGGCCGCGGTAACCATAAGCAATAGAACCACCCACAGAAGGCGGAGTATAAGCGCCCAAGTCGTTTTCGCCGTAGGGCTTAAATCGGTACTCGAAACGATTCCCCTTGTGATCCAAGTCTTTCCAATAAGAATCGTTGAATTCGTTCTCGCCCGAAATCAGGTGCATGGCAAAGGGGTGGGTATAGCTAAGGCCGTAAAGCCATATTCCCTTGTCGGTATCGCGGCTATAATCCCAGCCCAGCGTAAGCGAATACAAGCCCGAGCCCTTCTGGAAGCTACTCGGCAAAAGTTCCTTGCCGGAATCGGTTCCACGCTTGATATCGTACTGACCTGTCGGAATGGTAAGGCTTGCAGAAAGGGACGCGGCTCCCCCGCTACCGATAGTCTTGCTAAAGTCAAAAGACACATCGCCCACGCCGCCCGTGGTGCGGTCTGCCGGAGCCTGGTTGCTACGGTACTGCACCTCACCGCTGTGACTCATCCACGGAATAGACACGCCAAGCTTAGTAGACCAAGTGGGTTTGATAGATAAATGCGGCGTAAACGTGAGGCCCGAAAAATTCTGACCAACGGCGTACTTGGTAAACACTTCGGTTTCAAGATAACCGCCAGAAACGCCCTGGCCAATCCACTTGATTCCATCGCCGGAACCGCCACCGGAACCACCGGCGCCACAGCCACCAATAGATTCCCAAGGAGTCGCAAGTTCCACAGGAGAATTAAAGCCGACATAAAAAGCGCCGCCTACAGCAGCAGCCAAGGCTACGCCAGACAAGATCCCGTTAAATAAATTCTTCTTCATCGATTACCTCACGGGAGTTCAAGCAAATAGCCTTTATTGGTTCCTGTAGCCAAGAAACGTCCATCAGGCGAACGACCGGCAATCATCGGGATCGGAGCAAGTTCCTTCGGCATACTCAACCAGGCAAAGGCCAAGTCAGAAGGCATTCCATAGGCAAGGGAAACCTCGCGCATGACCGTTCGACCGGCACTACCGTCCTGTATAGAAGATGCAGACAAATCGCTCTTGTTCAAGAACTCGACTTCCTGGGGGAACTCGGTCCACACCACGAACAGTCTCGTTTTGTACTGGAACCAATGGGGTTGCACCGGTTCCGAAATCATATCGTCCGTCTTTTCAATTTCAATTGGTTTTGACTTTTCGGAAAGTTCCTGAATATAGGACTTCCAGCCCGACGAAGAATTGATGACATTGTAGACCACGAAATTTCCATCCGGAGAAATCAGCGGGCTATCCATCATCCAGCCATCTACGCCAGAGGGTTTTTGGAGAGTCTTCGCCTTCTTGAGGCCACCGTTAGCAAAATCCACAAATACAATCTGATCTTTCTTGTTCACATAAACAAGGCGAACCTGGTTTGTGCCAAAGAAACCTTCCACCTTGGAATCATCCGCCGAAGAATCGCGCTCGGCTTCGGGATCCACCCACAAGTGCGGAGTCGCAAATTCGCTGATATCCTTGTCGTAGAAGAAGTATTTCTTCTTGTCGGCCATGCGAACAGCAAACAGACCGTAGTCCAGATTTTCGCAAGCCTTTTTGCCCTTGGTATCATAGGCACGGAGCGCAACGATGTAATTCGGATGGGTACTCCATTCCGGATCCTGGAACTGGCAATCCCCTGCCGCCGTATCGCGCATCAGATACCACAAAACTTTTCCCGACGTATCGGACACCGAGAGACGATCATGCTGTTCCACCCTCGAAGTCGCGTACACGGAATCGGGGGCGATTACATTCTGCGTACCGCTAAAATTCAGCCAAAGCATGGATGCCGGGTAATTTTCCGGATCCTGGGACACGGAGGGATTACATATCTGCATTCCCCCATTCACTTCGAACAAGGTTCCGATATCAGAATCCGTCGATTTCCCGCTGGATAAATTTGAATCGGTATACTGTTCCGGCTCGTAAACGCAAGCCGAAAGAGCTAATAACAAAGACAACGAGGTAAATTTTAAATAACCCATTGTCCGAAATATACTAAAACTTGGTGCGTCTCACGTGGTAGAAATAGATTCCCATAATCACAGAAATCGTAAGAATCCAGCTTACAGGGTACACAACCATCAGCGAGGCGAAGGATTTGTACTTGGGGAACACGAAAATCACCCAGAGAATACGAATTCCGCATACCCCTACCATGCAGGTAAGCGCCGGAGCCAGAGACTTGCCCATTCCCGAAAGAGCCCCCGCGAACACATCCAGGAAGACGTTTATCGCCAAAAGTCCTACCACCACCTGCATGCGGATAGAACCGATTTCAATGATTTCGGTGTTAGAGGTAAACACCGAAAGCATGGGCCTTGCAAAAATGCAGCAAAGCGCACTCAGTACAATCGTAGTCGAACACCCGAGCAGAAGCGTCCAGCGGACCGTGCGACGACAGCGATCCATATTCTTAGCCCCGAAATTTTGCCCTACGAAGGTTACGCAAGCCTGCGAGAACGAGTTCAGCCAATAGTACACCACGAATTCGTAATTGAGGGCAATCGCAGAGGCCGCCACCGTCGCAGAACCGAGGCTATTGATAGCCGACTGCAGACACACATTGCTAAACGAAAACACGACACCACGAATCCCCGTCGGAATCCCCACGCGCAGAATGCGGCTCAAGAAGAACGGCGTCACGCGCAACTTCCAGAATTGCAACTTGAAGGGGCCGACCTCATGCAACAACAAGTAGAACAAAGTAACGCCGCTGATGGTGTTGGCGATAACCGTAGCGATAGCCACGCCCGACACGCCCATGCCAAAGCCCGCCACCAGAATCAGGTTCAAAACCACATTCACCGCGCCCGCCACCATGAGCACATAAAGGGGCCGCTTCGTATCGCCCTTGCTGCGCAGAACAGCAGAGACAAAGTTGTAAATCATTACAAAGGGCATCCCGACAAAGTAGATTTGCAGGTAAAGCACGGCCATGTCCAATACGTCCGAAGGCGTCGAAATCAGCTCAAGAATCGGCCTTGCAAAAAAGATTCCAACAAACGAGAGGAAGATTCCACTAAAGAACGCCACCATCACCGACGTGTGCACGCTGCGGGTCACGGAACGGTAATTGCGCTCGCCGATAGAATTGGCGACCACCACATTTGCGCCAACAGAAATGCCCACGAACAGGTTGATAAGCATATTGATGACGAAGGTATTCGCGCCCACCGCCGCCAAAGCCTTGTCGCCCGCGAACTGTCCCACTACGGCGACATCCGCCAGATTAAACATCTGCTGGAAAATACTACTCAGGGCAATAGGAATGGCAAACCTCAGGATTTTCCTTCCGAGGGGTCCATTCAGCATATCTATATTCGTCTTTGACGATTGCCCTGCCATACCATACCTTAAAAACGGGCGTAAATTTAGATTTTCATGGGACCGCCTACAAGGGCATTTTTCTACCTTTACATCGCAAAAATAAAGTAGCTCGCCTAACCGGGCGAGCATAAAACGGAGATTATCATGGGTTTTAAATGCGGCATCGTAGGCCTCCCGAACGTAGGCAAGTCCACCATCTTTAACGCAATCACGAACGCCGGCGCAGAAGCCGCCAACTATCCGTTCTGCACCATTGAACCGAACGTGGGCATGGTGAGCGTGCCGGACAGCCGCCTCGACGAACTGGTCAAGGTCTACAACCCGAAATCCGTCGTCCCTGCTGTTACAGAATTTGTGGACATTGCAGGTCTTGTAAAGGGTGCTGCCCAGGGCGAAGGCCTCGGCAACCAGTTCCTGACCCACATCCGCGAATGCGAAGCCATCATGGAAGTCATCCGCTGCTTCGACGACGAAAACATCGTGCATGTGCATGGTTCCGTTGACCCGGTCCGCGACGTGGATATCATCGAAACCGAACTCATTCTGAAGGACCTCGACTCTGTCGAAAAGCGCCTCGCCACCGAAGCCAAGGCAGCCCGCATGGGTGGCGCCGAAGCCAAGGCACGCCTCGCCGCTTGCGAAAAGCTCCGCGACACCTTCCAGGAAGGCAAGGCTGCCCGCACCGTGATGCACGACAGCGAAGAAATGGAAGCTATCGTCAAGGATCTCGCCCTCCTTACCGCAAAGCCGCTCTTCTACTGCGCAAACGTCAAGGAAGACGACATTCTCACCGGTAACGCCTACGTAGACAAGCTCAAGGAATACGCCGCCCAGAACGGCCACGAAGTCATCATGATCAGCGGCAAGATCGAAGAAGAACTCTCCGCCATGGAACCCGCCGACAAGGCCGAATTCCTGAAGGAACTCGGCATGAAGGAATCGGGACTTGACTCCGTTGTCCGCAAGGGTTACGAAATCCTCGGCCTCCGCACCTTCTTCACCGCCGGCGAAAAAGAATGCCGCGCCTGGACGTTCCACGCCGGCTACAAGGCTCCGCAGTGCGCCGGTGTGATTCACACCGATTTCGAACGCGGCTTCATCCGCGCCGAAACACTCAGCTACGAAGACTTCCTCAAGCATGGCAGCTGGAACGCCGCCAAGGAAGCAGGCCTTGTCCGCACCGAAGGCAAGGACTACGTGGTACAGGATGGCGA
Organism: Fibrobacter sp.; assembly: GCA_017550445.1. The sequence continues at coordinate 6,620 of JAFZOV010000163.1, read as the reverse complement.
CATCATGTACTTCTTATTTAATGTGTAATGGCGCCTACGGCGCAATGTGAAATGTGAGATGTGTAATGTGGAATGAGTAATCAATCATTAGTCATTACACACTCCACATTTATCCTAGCTATTACTTGCCGCTTTCTTCGCGGCGCGTTTCGCCTTGATTTCATCGATGATCGGGCGGATGATGCTCGCAAGGTTCATCGCGGTTCCAATCAGAATCATGAACGAAGCCGCATGAATTCCGGGGCCGGGTTCAACTTGCAACAGGGGCACCCCCATTGCAGAATTGATTTGCGCAAGCCTCGAAAGGAAGAACCACATGGACACCATAGTCAGCATGCCCATAGTTATGGAGCCCAGCGGAGTGATCCAAGCAAACAAGCCCGCAAGTATCGCACCAACCAAAATGGCATAGAGGAACGGCAAAGGTTCCATCTTGGGGAAGTGAGGCATAGTCTGCCGGAACTTTTCCATGGCGGTGGGGTTCCCGGTTTCCATCTTTTTCAAAATGCCCAAGGCGGGTTCCTTCAGTTCCTGTTCCAGATCAAGACCCATGGCGAGCTCATAGAGGTTGGGCTCAGCCACCACATCTTTTTCGGCACAAGAAACATTAGCCAAAGGCAGGAGTAAAGCAACAATAACCAGCAAATAAGGTATAGCGGTTAGCCTTTTAAAAAGGCGCATCGGACGATCATTCATTATTTCTGTTGACCTTCAAAGAGGTTTCTCGGGAAAGCGCAACGGAAGCCGATCCAATCCGACCAGTAGCGCGGATCTTCGTCGTCACTTTCCGTCAAGTTCAAGAGAGATTCCTTGTCTCTCCAGGAACCGCCCTTATAAATTCTGGCAGAGCCCATCAAGGCACCCGTCGGGTTGGAGCTTTCAACCCAGACAGAGAACATAAAGTACTTGTCCTTGGTCCATTCGGCAACGTTACCAGACATGTCGAAGATGCCCCAAGCATTGGACTTCTTCGTGCTCACCGGCTGCGGGCCATATTCGGGGCTCTTCTTGCCACGGCTATAGGAGTTGGCCTTGTAAATGGCATACAAGCCCGGATTCGGATCTTCGTCAAGGTTCCAGAGTGCTCCTTCGTTGTTGTCGGCGCGGGCAGCAAATTCCCACTGGGCTTCGGTGGGCAGGTCGCCGCCAATAGCCTTACAGAACTCACGGGCATTTTCCCAGTTGATATTGTGCACCGGATGACGGGGACCCGTAAACGTGGAGCGATCCTTGATACGCTTCGAAGAATCCACCTTGGCCATGACATCCTTGAAGAGTTGCTGAGTCACTTCGGTGGTGTGAATAGCGTAGGGAGACAGGGAGACCACCTTGCCCTTGTAGCGGAAGGATCCCGAATCGATCAGGGCGACGGTGCCACGTTCGCGGTCGCGAATGACGCGGGGAACCTTCATGGCAAGATCAAGCTTTATCGGATCTTCGTTCACCTTGAGCACCTTGGCCTTAGGCTCCTGGACCTTATGGGTAGATTCTTCGACCGGACGGTTCAGCCATTCCTGGACTTCGGGGTCGTCATAAATATACTGCGGGAGTTCAAAGGCGCCATGAGTCTTGAGCTGGGTCTTGTTCACCACCAGTTCCATCTTTTCGTAGCGGTAATGGTGACGGCCCGTCAAGACACCTTCATGGTAAATCCACACCGGCTTGTTCCTTTCGATAGACATGAACGCACGGGACGATGCACCAGAAGTAAGCAGGGCATAAAGGGAATCGGCCGTATAACCTTCGGCATTACCGACCCAAGAAACATCATAGCGGTCACCCTGCTTGCCATACAAAATGCGGATGGCACCCATCTTGCAGACAATCTTTGTCTTGGGAGCTGGCGGTTCTGCCTGAGCCGTATCAGCAGGGGCAGCGCTTGCAGCAGCCGAATCCTTGGCCACGGAATCCTTCACAGCACTGGCTACGGAATCCTTCGGCGCCGCATTTGCAGCGGAATCTAACTTAGCCTGCTCCTGCATTGCAACGGTATCGATTACCTCTTCGCAGCGGTTTTCGTCATAAATCGGTTCAACGGAAGTGGGCACAAGGGATACACGATGGGGAATGGCCTGCAGGCTATCGATTTTGCGGCGAATGGCCACGTTCACGGCACTGGCAGAGCCCATTCTGTTCATACGCCAGTTCAGCTTGGCTTCTTCGCGCTTGCCTTCGTAGCGATTATGGTACCTGATATAGACGCTGTCGTCACCCGACACCCCGAGAGCCAGGGGCTTGCGAAGTTTCGGATAAATCTTGTCGAACTCATTGGTATCAACCTTTTCAATCTTGGTCTGCACATCCTTGGCCAAAATGTCAAACAGGGCTTCCGTTTCTTCAAGAGTCTTGGCAGCAGCCACCGCTTCCAAGGTAACGGAAGTGGTCGCCTTGACCTTAGAAGCCGTATCTACAACCGGCAACTGCGGTTTAAGTTCCACCATGGATCCACCAGGAACAGAAACGGCATCCACATAGGGCAAGTGGTTCGGAGCGGAGAACGAGAAGGCATACATACCCGCATTCATGGGGTACATCAAGGATGGCACGTTTTTCATGGGCACCGTCAGCGAAACTGTTTCGAGGCCCTTAACATCGGACTTAAGGGAAATGACGCCCGGACGCTCCGTTTCCTGGATCATCTGCCACTGGCCATTTTTCTTGAAATAGAGCTTAGGAACACGAGGAGAATAGAGGTATTCCTTGTCAAAATAGATATCGGCTTCGTCCTGGAAGGCCCTAGAAGTCTGGGAACCATAGAAGCGCATAAGCATGACTTCGGCCGGTCTCAGATAGTTATCGGCCAAGCTGAAGGCATGAAGCTTTTCGAAATTCTGGACATGAATGGGGCCCGAGAACCAAAGATATTCCTTGGGGCCCTTTTTATGACGCATGAACATGATGTTCGGGCGGAGGGGAACCATCGGAGATTCCGACAAGATCATGGTTTCCTTTTTGACAATCGCCATATTGGCGACAGGCTCCATCAGGACACCTTCCTTGAACATAGTCGGGGCAACCCTGAAATTCTTGTCACTATCGGCCGCCCAGGTCATGATCGGCACCAGCAACAAAAGCGGAAGCAAACGAGTAAAGGACATATTTTCTCCTGTTTTCATATCCAAAAGAAATATAAAAATATTTCTTTTTTCTCACATTACAGGCCTACCTTTAGCCTTGGTTCGCCCCCATTTTGAGCAAATATCCGCCTTTTTCGCCTCCAACAGGGCCTAATTCCACCTTCCAGTCCGAAAGCCGGATGATATCGGGGTGATGTTCGATAACGATAACGGTATCGCCGCGGGCAGAAAGCTTGCGGAGCATATTCCAGAGAATCTGGATATCCTTAAGGTGCAACCCCGTGGTGGGTTCATCGAGCAAATAAACCATTTCCTGGGCCGGTTTGCGGGCCAATTCGGCAGCCAATTTGAGGCGTTGGGATTCGCCACCGCTGAGAGTCGTCACCGACTGGCCGAGTTTTACGTAACCAAGGCCCACATCGCGCAGGCATTCCAGTTTCGGCAAAATTTTGGGCTGGTCCTTGAAGAATTCGCAAGCTTCGGCGACACGCATGTCGAGCACATCGGCGATGTTTTTGCCCTTGAAGGTAACAGTCAAAGTTTCCTGATTGTAGCGTTTGCCGCCACAGACATCACAGACTTCCCACACGTCCGAAAGGAAGTGCATCTCGACCGAGATAGCGCCGCGGCCTTCGCAGGCCTCGCAGCGGCCGCGAGCCAAGTTGTAGCTGAATCGGCCATAATCGAAGCCCTTGATTTTGGATTGAGGCAACTTGGCGAAGAGGCGACGAATATCGTCGAGCACGCCAGTGAAGCTGGCGGGCGTGCTGCGAGGCGTACCCGAAATCGGGCTTTGATCGACCAGCAAAACTTCGCCATTTTGCTTTTTGCGCCCGCGTGCCTGGAATTTCTTTTTGAGGCGCGGGAAAATTTCGTCCATGACCATGGAACTCTTGCCGGAACCTGATACGCCGCAAACCACGCTGATGGCACCCTTCGGGAATTTTACAGACAAATTCTTAAGATTATTATGATTCAACTTCTCAAATTCGTAAAATTCCGTAGAATCGGTAATGGTCTTTGCCGCGATTTCGTTCGCCATCGGAATGGTACGCGTCAAGTACTTGACCGTTTCGCTACGCGGGAACTGTTGCAGAGCATAAGGCTTGGAAAGCTGTTCAGGAGAACCTTCGGCAACGACTTCGCCGCCGAACTCACCCGCAGCGGGACCCATATCTATAATGTGGTCCGCCGCCTGCATCATCTTCATGTCATGTTCCACGACAACCAAGGTGTTGCCGAGGTCGCGCAGGCGGTAAAGCGTATCAAGAAGCATGGCGGTATCGCTTTCGTGCAAGCCCACCGTCGGTTCATCAAGAACGTAGAGCACACCTTCGAGGCCGCTGCCGATTTGGCTTGCCAGGCGAATGCGTTGCGATTCGCCACCGCTAAGCGTGTCACCCGCGCGATCGAGGCCGATGTAGCCCAGGCCCACACTCTTGAGGAAGTTCAAGCGTCCCACGATTTCACGGAGCAGAGGTTCCGCCACAGTCATCTTGCCATCAGGATTTTTGTCGTCCTTGAAGTTGTCTCGTTTGAAGTTTTCGTTGCTGAACCATTCCAGAGCTTCCGAAATGCTCATGTGGTTCACGTCCATGATATTCTTGTCGCCGATTTTAACCGCGAGATATTCCGGCTTCAAGCGTTCGCCGTGACAGTCGGGGCAAACTTCGCCATCTTTAAAATGACCGAGACCAAGGCAAGTTTCGCAGGCACCCCAGTGCGTGTTGAAACTAAAGTGCTTCGGATTCAGTGCCGAATCCATGTACCAGCCGCAATCGGGGCAGCCCGGCTTTTCGGAGCAAGCGATACGTTCTATTTTTCCATCTGCGCCGACTTCGCGTTCAATATACAGAATTCCGTTGCCATCGCGATAGCCGCGTTCAAAGGCTTCTACCAAGCGAGCGCGGGTTTCTTCTTTGACCGTCACCGTATCCACAACGGCGAACAATTGCTTTTCGCGGGTCGGAATTTTCGGCAGTGGAAGTTCCACGAGCTTGTTGCCGAGGTAAACTTTGCGGTAGCCTTTTTCAGTAAGAATCTTCGAAAGTTTCAGCACATCCTTGATTTCGAACGGAGCAAGCACCGTGATATTCTTATTCAAGTCGCGATCAAAGGCATGCTGCATCAGGTCGCCCGCGCTATACGAAGCTACAGGCTTCCCGCATTTTAAGCAATGCGGGGTGCCGACCCTCGCCCAGAAAATGCGGAAGTAATCGTAAATTTCGGTGAGGGTCGCCACCATAGAGCGCGGGCTCTTGCTTGCACTCTTCTGGTCGATGGCGATTGCCGGCGCAAGGCCCGAAATAGAATCGATGCTTCCATGGTCAGGGCGGCCGAGGAATCGGCGGGCATAGGTGCTTAAAGTTTCTACAAATCGGCGCTGGCCTTCACTGAACAGCGTATGGAAAGCAAGGCTCGATTTTCCGGAGCCCGAAACACCCGTAACCACAGTCAACTTGTGGCGCGGAATCGTGACATCAATATTTTTGAGGTTATGCTTGCGAGCGCCATGCACCTCGATATCGAGCGACAAATCTTCGCCACCCTTGAGCGTGCGGTCAAAGTGGCTATTTTCGCCATGCTTTTTCGCAAGCACCGGCGCCAAATAACGGCCCGTCTCGGACTTTTTGCACTTGGCAATCTGCTCCGGCGTTCCCGTGGCAATCACCTTACCGCCATGAATACCTGCATCCGGGCCCAGGTCAATAATCCAGTCAGCGCACTTGATGACATCCAGATTATGTTCGATAATCACGATGCTGTTGCCAAGACTGCGCAAGCGATTCAGGCAATCCATGAGTTTGCGGATATCTTCAAAATGCAGCCCCGTCGTCGGTTCATCAAGCAAGTAAAGCGTCTTGCCCGTACCCGGGCGACGCAGTTCCGACGCAATCTTGATACGTTGCGCCTCTCCCCCGCTGAGCGTTGTCGAAGGTTGTCCCAGCGTCAAATAACCGAGGCCCACTTCTACAAGCAAGTTCAGCGGTTGAGCAATCTTCGGGATATCCTTGAAGAATTCCGCCGCATCGGCAATGCTCATGTCAAGAATTTCAGAGACATTCTTGCCCTTGAAATACACTTCGCGGGTCGCGTCGTTAAAGCGCTTGCCGCCGCACACATCACAAGTCACCTGCACGCTCGGCAGAATGTGCATATCCACGACTTTTACGCCCGCGCCTTCGCAAGCGTCGCAGCGGCCACCCTTCACATTGAAGCTGAATCGGCTCTTGCTGTAACCACGAACCTTGCTTTCTTCCATATTTGCAAAGAGGTCGCGTACATCGTCCCAAATCTTCGTGTAAGTTGCAGGATTGCTTCGCGGCGTGCGGCCAATCGGCGTTTGGTCAATTTCAATCACCTTGTCGATGTTTTCAAGACCTTCTAAGTGATCAAACTTGCCGACCGGTTCTTCAGAGTTGTAGAAAACGCGAGCCAATTCGCGACGCAGAATCTGGTTAATCAGCGTACTCTTGCCAGAGCCCGAAACGCCCGTCACTACAGTGAGTGCACCGTCCAGCGGAATTTCCACATCGATATTCT
>JAFZOV010000162.1 GCA_017550445.1 Fibrobacter sp. | reverse complement strand
GGCCGTCGTCACTGTTTACAACAGGCAAGACAAAAAGGAATACCGTATAGAAAAGATATACGGACAAAAAGAAACCATTTTTGACAGTGAGACGAACACAATAAAGGACTGTTCAATTGACGCCATATTGGGAACCCCCATTTATTTCGGGCAAAAAGACCTGTCAAACAGCAAGGGTTCCTTCGAAACCGACTTGCTCAGGCGACTGACAGGAAATCGGTTGCAAGCAACAGCCAACAATGCCGCCAATAAAAAGCATGAAATCATCACCGCAATAAGCGACGTCAATAAAATCAAGGACCTTCAGGCACTAAAAGAAGACACGGAAGCAGCAATCAAAGATGTCCAGCAAAGGATTGCGTATTTCAAGAATACGGGTGTCGAAGAAAAGCTAAAGCGACAAACTCAATTCGAGCAGGAAAGCGCCTTACTAGACAGAACCCGCGATAATTTGGCATCTTTCATAAACGACACACAAAATATTGTAGAAAACTACGAACCGCTATTTGCGGGGCCGTTGTCATGTTCCAACGATAACGCAGACGTATTCAATATCGCAAACGATGCCCTGCAAAAAGCTAAGCTATCGTACGACAAAATAAAGGAAATGAGCGCAACATTTCCAGCGGTTCTTTCTCAATACGACAGCGCCATTGAAAAGATAGCAGTCAAAAAAGACGACATGCAAGAAGAATTCGCGCGCATCAAGAGAGAAATCAATTCTGACTCCCTGAATCCCGATACATTCCTGACTTTGACACGTACATACAATACATCCCAAATTAAACTGCAAGAAATTCAAAAGAAAGTTTCTAGCAGAGAAACCTTGCTGTCACAGTTACGCACCCTATTGGATGAACAAGAACAGATTTGGCATAACGAATACACCATTTTGAAAGCGGAAATCGACAGAATAAACAATTCTAACAGTAACTTGAAGATTTCTATAGATTACAAGGGGCAACGCGAGCAGTTCCTTGAAAAAATGAAAAATGTCTTCAAGGGAACCAACACAAGGGAAACCAGCTACGCCAACATTGCAAGCGAATTCAAGGATTTTGTACAGATTTATCTGAACGAAGGACGTCTAGCAGACATCCTAAAAGGTACACATGATAATTTCCTGAATCGTTTTAATGAAAATCTTGGGGAACTGCTGACTTTCAGGGTCGGCGACAAAGTGACCATTGACTATAAGGGCAAGCCTTTGTCAAAGCATTCTCTTGGCCAAAGAGCATCTGCGTTGATTCTCTTTTTGCTAGCCCAGAAAGACAACGACATCCTTATTGTAGACCAGCCGGAAGACGACCTGGACAATCAGACTATCTACGACGAAGTCATCAAGGAAATCCTTAAATTAAAGAACGAAATGCAATTTATTTTTGCAACACACAACGCAAACATTCCCGTTCTTGGAGATAGTGACCACATCACATCATGTGCCTTTGCAGACAGCAATGCTATCGAAATCAAGGAAGGTTCCATCGACACCCCCGCTATCCAAAAGTCCATTGTCGATATTATGGAAGGGGGAAAAGAAGCCTTCAACAAGAGAAAGAACATTTACAACATCTGGAAATAAATTATGACCGCCATAGAATTGCTAGACATCATAGGACAGGGTGAAACAAGTACAGTCCAATTTAAGGAACTGCTTGACAGCCCAGACGGCATTGCCGCAGAAATGATTGCAATGTCAAATTCAAAGGGGGGTATCATTTTATTTGGAGTTGTAGACAAGACCGGAGAAATAAAAGGCTTATCTACCGATCAAATCCGTAGCTACAACTTAAAAATCGGCAACATAGCAACGGAATCGGTCAAGCCGTCCATATTCGTCACGACAGAAATTGTAACCATCTCTATCGGGGATTCGCAGCGCAACATTTTAGTTGTAGATGTCAAGGAGGGGGTCGCAAAGCCTTATAAAGACAATCAAGGTCGTATATGGGTTAAACAAGGCAGCGACAAAAGAAAACTTACCGACAACAATGAGCAAATCAGGCTTTTCCAGCACAGTGGACTGCTGTACCTAGATGAACTTGTCGTTCCAAACACTTCTATTAGCGACATTAACACGGAAAAGGTGAACGATTATCTGGCTAAAATCAGCGACGATATAGATGTACCTAACGAGCAGCTGTACACAAACATAAATCTGTTAAAAGACAATCGTCTGACATTAGGCGGCCTGCTATTTTTCGCGAAGAACCCCCAAAGATTTCGCCCCGTTTTTTGCATCAAGGCGATTTCCTTTGTCGGCAACGACATTGAGGGGTCTGCCTACAGAGACAGTGTAGATATTACGGGAACGATACCGGAAATGTTCGACAGTTGCATGTCTTTCTTTGACAGGAATCTACTGCACACTCAGCAAGGACAGAACTTCAATTCCGTAGGAAAGTTGGAAATTTCCCCAATAGCGTTAGAGGAACTTCTGCAGAACGCTCTGACTCATAGAGACTATTCGAAAAATTCACCAATCAGGGTATTTATTTTTGAAAACAGAATTGAAATAATAAGTCCTGGCGCATTGCCAAACAGCTTGACAATAGAAAACATCAAAATGGGTAACGCCGTTGTGCGAAACCCGTTAATAGTTTCTTATTCTTCTAAACTAATGAAATACAGGGGTGTCGGTTCAGGAATTCGCAGGGCAATAAAAGAAGAACCTGGGATAGAACTGGAAAACGATTCTAGCGGAGAACAATTTATCGTCAGAATCCCCCGCAAGAACAACTATTAGAATATCCGCACAAGTTTCTCGACCCACTCCGAAAAGTGCGGGCAGGCTTCTTTTAGCGCGTCAATTCCGACCAGTTCAAGGGTATCGACCCCGGCCGCGACCTTGTCATATTCGGGGATTTCTTTCAGTATCCTTTTGGAGGGGGCCGTATCGGGGCCGTTGTCAATCTTTTCGGGCCGGTTGCCGAAGGACTGCGCTACCGCCTCAAGGTTTTCAATGGCGTTTTCGCTTTCAATGTAGGTCCAGCTAAGTTCATGCGGGGCAACGAAAAGCAGTGCCTCGAACTCGTGCAGCTGAATGTAGGGAATCAGGCGCGGGTCGCCGACATCCTTTGCAAAGGCGTCTTCCAGAAAAAGCACACGCTCGTAAGCATCAGCCTTGCGCATGGCCTCGTCATAGCCGGGAAAGTCCGTCGGCAGGGCGTAATAGTCAAACATGGTCGAAAAGTACACGTCGCGGCCGGGGCATTCCTTGAGCCACCTTGTCAAATCGGCCTTTACCTTGCCATAGTTCGGCAGGCCGCCACGGTACACGCGACCCTTCCTATGGTCCCTGCCAGTGGTCACGCACCGAGCGAACACCTGGCGGCCCTGCGGGTCCACATACGGGGCAAGCAGCTTTTCGGCAAAGTCGCGTTCCGTATAGCCTTCTGCAAGCACGTTCAGGCGCGTCATGGCTGGCCCCCCAGCACGTTCTTGCCCCACAGTTCCGAAAGCGAATACTCGTCAAGCCATTCACGGAGCGCTTCGGCATCCAGTTTCTTGATTACGGAAGTCCTGTTTCCCTCGTCGCGCTCGACAACCGTAATCTGGTCTGCGGTAAATTCATCTACAAGGCTCGGCGACTGCGTAGAAATTATAATCTGCGCATTGCGGGCGGCCATCTTTATCATGGTGGCAAGCACGTGCACCGCCTGCGGGTGCAGCCCAAGTTCGGGCTCGTCCAGAATCACCACCTTCGGCAGCGTGGCGGGCGGTTGCAGCAGCAGCGTGGCGAGCGCCATAAAGCGGAGCGTTCCGTCCGAAAGCTGGTGCGGGCCAAACAGGTAGTCGTCGCTTTCTGAGCTGGTCCAGTTCAGGCGAACGTTCCTGTCGTCAACCGGGTCTATGCTAAAGTTCCTGAACTGCGGCATGACCTTCTTTATGTACATCACTATGCGTTCGTAGTACCTGGGTTCCGCGCCCTTCATGCGGTACAGGAACGCGGCAAGGTTCCCCGCGTCGCTACGCAAGTACATGGAATCGTCAACGTAGCACGACCGTTTCACCCGCGCCGTGTCAGACGTGTCGTGGAACTGGTACACCCGGATATCCTGCAACAGCGACTTAAGGTACTTACTTGTAGCGTCCGTTTCGCGGGGTAGCGCCAGCTCGAAATCGCCGTCCAGTTTTTTTTCGAAAGGCTTGCCGCTCCCCTTCTTTGTGTACCGGAGCAGCTCCGAACTCACGTACAGGCGTTCCGGCTTGGCATAAGAGAGCGACACGTGGTATTCGTCAAGCGCCCGGTCGTCCTGAAAGTAGAACGAAAAACCCATGTCCTGCGTATATTGCGGCCCAAAGTACAGCAACGAGTTCACGTCGTTTTTCTTCAGGTAGTCCTGCAGGGCGCCGGTCATGCCGAACGCGACCAGGTTGAAAAACGATATCAGGTTGCTCTTGCCGGCGCCATTCGCGCCCAGGAGCACCGTAATATCGCCCAGCTCGAGCGTGTGCGAACCCTGGCTGTACGACTTGTACCCCCCAACCGTAATCTTTTCGAGTTTCATAGCCGCTCCATGTCCTATGGTGTTAAATATAATACTTTTTCCTGTCTGTATATACTCCTTTGCCTGTCGTACTACTGGGCTACAGAAACCGTAATCACCGTGTCTTCTTCGGCCTTGAAATAGACCACGAAGCAGCCGTTCTCGCCGTTCGGCTGGTCAGGGACATCTACCGCGTACCACCACGTACTCGGGATATCGTAGTGGAGCGGGCCGCTTGCCGTGTCAAGGTCAACCTCGATAGCCGCGAACTGGCCCTCGCTACCGTTGAAAATCAGCTTGAGATTCGGCACGTAGTTGCTGTCGCGGAAGTATTCGTGGAACACGACCTTCACGGTCTCGCCAGCGGTAAGGTGGAGCGGCGTTTCCATAAGGTACGACTCGACGGTCGTCACGGTCGTCTCGCCACCCAGGTTTTCGCTACCGTTACCGGATTCGTTGCCGTTCTCGGAACCGTTGTTCTCGTTGTGGTTCTCGTTTCCGTTTTCAATACCGTTGTTATTGTCGTCCGGTCCGGTCACTGAATCGCCGAATCCTATAGTCGGGACCTCGAAGCCGCCCACGGTCGGCTCGCAATTGAGCACCAGGTTTTTCGCGGAATCGTCGAACACGTGGTCGCCCGTGTTGTCCTGCGTTTCAAGCGCAATGCCCTCGATACGGCCATGCTTCACCTGGTCCTGCATTTCGCCTACGCCCATGCCGTTGTCACCGTCCAGGAACCGGCGCCTCTGAGCCTTGGAGTAGTCGTTGTCCTCCAGCACGATTTCCACATTCTGGCTGAACACGCCAACAGGGTTGTTGTGTTCCACCATCAGCGAAGCCCTGTCGCCGACAACCACGTCGTCGCCCGCACCGGAGTACACATTATCAATCCCTTCGCCGCCGACAACCACGTCACGGTCCTTGCCGGTGACAATCGTATCGACCGCACCCTTGGCGACATTGTCCGCCGTCATGGCAACGGACTCGGCCGTAATCACGCGGTTCCGGTAGTTGCCAATCTTCTCGTCGCCCGCAAAGGGGATATCCAGGTCAAAATGCAGCCTGGCCTCGTCACCGAACACCAGATCCTTGTCGTGGTCGCCGCCGACCTTGATCAAGTCGGCGGGCAGGGTGCTCTTTACAATCTGCACGCCGCTGAACACCGGGATGTTGTTCCAGTTCGCATCGCCCATGGTAGAGTCGTAACGGCGTATACTTACCGTAAGCGAACTCTGGCTTACACCGCGGAACACGACATAGTTGCCAATCATCGTGATATTCGGGGTCACGCCAGAGGCAAGCGAACCCTTCTGGTAACTGGTACAGGTCACCTGCTTGTATTCGCCGTCGAACTTGTCGCCAATCCAGTCGTTCAGGTAGAATGTTTCACCGTTGCTTCCGGCAATTTCGAAAATGTAGTCGTAGCCGTCGCGCTCGTTGTCGATACCGCTGATATAGACATAGACGTCGCGCGGGTCGGACTCGCTTGCGGGCAGGTTAAACAGTTCAAGCGTGAGCGTATCGTGCACCTGGCCGCAAACATAAGACTTGAGCATCTTGTTGTTGCCGGTATCGGCATCCATGGCGGCGTTCACCTTTTCTGCCGGGGCGTCGTTGTTGCCGTTGATATGGTAACGGAAGTGCACGTCCGTCGGGTCGTCGCCGAACACATTCTGCTGCCAGCCGGTCTGGTAAACGTTGTGCCAGTTCGAATCGACCACCACACCGGCAGATTCGCCCTGCTGCAGGAGCAGGCTTTCGGGCGTAGAGATATCGACAAAGTTGAGCGACACGACATCGACACCCTCGATCGTCCCGTCTGCGGCGGAGGTTGCCCCCGCGTCAATCCTGTCGGCACCGAGTCCGCCCACCACCGTATCGTTACCGTCGCCGGTCAAGATAGTGTCGTCGTAAGTGGCTGCCATGTTGGTCGAAACCACAGATTCCGCACTCGTTACCGTGGTGGCCGTGTCGGGGTTAGAATCGCGGTCAGTGAACAGCATGCTGGCGTTGTCGCCGAAAACCACGTCGTTGTCGTCTATGCCGTAATGTTCGTCGCCGTAGGTGTTAATCCGGTCGCTGCCGGTACCGCCGACAACGATGTCGTCGCCACCGGAAGTCCGAATGACGTCGTTTCCGCCATGGTCAATATCTGTCGAGGCGGCCACGTCCTGCTTGTGGTGGCGGCCACGAACCTGTATGCCCGCAATGCCCGCGCGGTCCTTGCCGTTCTGGCCGTTGCTCGGATCGCCGTCGGTAATTTCTACATGGAAACGGTCACCGGTTATGCCCTTGAAAATGACGCAGTTGGCCTGTTCTATCAGGTTGCCGTCATCATCCCTCTTCTTGGCGTCTTCCACGGTTTTAGCCGTGGCGACCACCCAGGTGCCGTTGAATGTGTTCGCCTCGGGGTCGTTCACATAGTAGCACCCGGCCACATCGCTGTGCGTTTCGCCATTTGCATCCACATAGTCGCGGTAAAGCGTCACCACGCGCACACTGTCGGGCGACCAGGAATTTTCGCGAACCATGTCGAGGTAAACAACGACATCGTAGTCCGTGAAGTACTGGGCAAGGCCATCGACCTGAACAAGCAACTTGGTCTGGTCGTTATTGCGGCTGGTGTCAAGACCGCTCTTCATCAGGTTCACGTCGCCCGGGTTAGGGCCGTAAACCATGTTGCCCTGGTCGTAACCATGCAGGCGAATCTGCTGACCCGTAGTGGTATCGACACGGTGCGCTTCGGTAGCGCCATACGTGACGCTCACGGCACTTGCGCGGGTACCGTTGTCGAACAGCACGATTTCGTCGTCTTCGTTGCCATACGTACCCGCCTCTATGCCAGAGGGACCCTTGATGTTGTTCCAGTTGCCTACACGGTAATCTGCATGTTTGGCGCTTGCGACGGTCTCGCCGCTCTGTTCGTCCACTTCGTTTACGGTGTAGTCGGCCACGGCGCCGGCCTGTTCGTCGGCGTCAATGCCATACTGTGCCGGGCCCTGGAAATTGAAGCTCAGGGTAGATTCTGTGTAGATGGTGGGCAGGTTATCCATTTTAAGATGCTGGGCGACATCACTACGACCCTGGAATGTAGTGTAGCCGTTATCGCCAAACACCAGGTCTTCGCCGGAACCGGTCTTTATCGACTCTACAATGGGCTTGCCGTCCTTATCAACGGCGGCATCATTGTTGGCGCCGCCGAACACCACATTACGGCCATTGGCCAGCGAAACAGTGTCGTTTCCGCCCTGGTCTTCCGTAACCGTACGGGCAATGCTCGGGCCGCGACGTTCTCCGTCGGTCTGGTAGTATGCCTCGTCGCCCTTGTTCTTGCCGGTTGCGTAGTCGGAACCGCCAGCATTCCAGTCTTTATCGCCCTGATGGACATCCAGCGAGCCGGTCCTGTCGTCACCGAGGCGTGTCACCACGTTGCCCTGTTCATCGTGATACAGCACCTGGCCACGGTCACCGAATACAAGCGAACTGTCGCTCTTGATATCTATTTCGTCATTGCCGAGACCGCCGAAAGCAATCAAGCCGCTCTTTGT
>JAFZOV010000023.1 GCA_017550445.1 Fibrobacter sp. | reverse complement strand
GGACGGAGAAGCCGGCGGTTTTCAACTCTCCATCATCAGATTGGGGCGCACGGTTGTTTGTGGCTGACACGTAACCCACTGTTGAGTATACAGTCTTATCATAATCGTGTTCTCGCGGGTAGAACCAGAAGACACTTTTTTCAAGGAAATCAACCCCCCCCTCAATAGTTCTTGCTCCCGCACCAGTCAGGGAGAATCCACTGCTATTTTTTCCACTGAAACCATACATCGAACGCATACCCTTAACGCCATCATCATTTCCTTCGGCATTTATCACTATGACATAATCATTAAAATTAAACAACCTCCAGCCATCGGGGCAAATTCCCTGATGATTCGGCTGGATCAAATCGGCGCAACTTTCTGTATTGCAGCGACTCGGCAGCTGCATCATCTCGGCCCACTGGTAGAGGCCACCAAATTCGTCGCACTTAGTGGTATCATTGTTGTAGCAGTAACGTTCAATCTTGGAATCATCGTTCTGGTCGTTTTCGCCAGGCACCATCTCGCCGATATTCAAGTTCTCAGCCATTACAGTCACCGAGGCAACCTTACGCACAGTATCCGTACCCGTTATTGTTATATAGTAGTAGCTACGGCCATTACGCGGATCCGTGAATGTCTTATAACGATTTTCACCTATACGCCAATCTTCAGCTAAAGCCTTAGAGTGGTCAAACGGCACATATTCACTGCTGCTAGACTGCTGAGTGACGCTGGAAGAAGACTTCGCACTGCTGCTAGATTTTGCAGAGCTGCTGGAAGACTTTGCACTGCTACTGGACTTCGCACTAGAGCTCGACTGCGGTGTGACGCTCGAAGAGGACTTCGCGGAACTGCTAGACGCGACGCTCGAGGAAGACTTCACACTGCTGCTGGACTTCGCACTAGAGCTCGACTTCGCGTTGACTGAAGAAGAAGACTTGGCAGAGCTACTGGACACACTTGTCTCGTCTTCGCTCGACTGCGGTGTGACGTCTTCGATACTGCTGGACGACTCGTCGTCGCGCGGGGCAAAACTGCTCTCATCATCACAGGCGGCCAAGAGAAAGATACTTGCGATAAAGAACACCATACCGATGTGCCCAACGCATTTTAACGACGACAAAAGTCCAAACTTCTTCATATGTCCTCCTTCCAAATCATACACCACAAATATAACCAAAACACCCCGTCACATTGTAAAAAGCGCATGTAAACAAACTTTTTCGGCTCATTTTAGGGGCCAAATCCGTTTTAAGGATAGGAGCGTCCCAATTCCGGGACGTCTCAATCCAAACGGAGAAGATATGACCCGAAGCGAATTCATTGCCTTTGTCAAGGATGTCGCCGAACATCCTGAGCACCTGGCGGATTACAGAAAAATCTACAAGAATGTCTACCCTTTCAGTGACGGCATTTTCAAGATGCTCATGGCGAACGAGGCCAAGCCCGAACGGACCGTGAAATTCCTCAACGCCATGCTCGGTCTCACCGGTGACAAGGCTATCAAATCGTACACCCTTGGCGTCCCGGAAAATCCCGGAGTGCTGAACGACAAAACCGCCATCTTCGACATCTACGGCACCACGCAGGCGGGAGAACCCGTGCTTATCGAGGTGCAGCAGAACTTCAACACGCTGTTCGTCGACAGGCTCATCTATTACACTTCGCGCGTCGTCTCGCGCACGGTCAAGAAGTCGCAGGACTACAACCTGCCGCACATCTACGTGCTCTCACTGTTGACCGAAAACCAGTTCCCGACGGAAATCGATACCTACCTGCACCACGCGCAACTGGTCCGCAATCGCCACCTGTTCTACGAAAAGCTCGACATCTATCTGGTCGAAATCGAGAAGTTCTTCGCCATCGAGGACCGCACCCCGCCAGAAAGGCGCGAACAGTCCGACAGGGCCGAAATGCTTCGAATTTTTAGGGATGTCCTCGAAGAAAAGGAAATCCCCGAAGAAAAGCTGAAGAAACTGCTTGACAAGGACTTTGCGAAAGATGTATCTTTAGAAGGGTATACCGACGAAACACTTCTGAATGAGGTTGACGGAATGACGGACATGCTTTACGAAAAACAGGGCTCGTACTTGCAGGCAAAAGAAGAAGTTGCACTAGAGATGCTCGCCGACAATGAACCCATTGATAAAATCGTCAAGTACTCCAAGTTGCCCGAAGAAAAAATCCTCCAGTTGAAAATCCAGGCAACGAAGAGGCCCGTGTCAGCATAGTTAGAACAAACAGAAAACAAAAAGTCCCCAACTCGGTCGAGTCGGGGACTTTTATAGGCTTTACTTAGTTAAGCAAGAATTACTTAGCCTTCTTGGCGCACTTCTTGCAGACCTTCTTCGCTGCGGGATTCTTGCAAGCGGACTTGCAGAACTTCACGTAGGCAGCGAGGGTGTCGCAGAACACTTCGTCCGGGGTGACAATAGGGGTCTAGATTGCCACGCTACGCTCGCAATGACATACGAGAAAAGCGTATTCCTGCCGTTTAATACGATACCCGCGGTTCGCGAAGGCCGCAGGGACTAACAGTCACAAGGCTTTCGCAGTACCTGATTCTTGCACGTTCCAGCAATAAGCGTCTTAAAACCGGAGTCCCTCTCGTATTTCTTTGCGGAGAGGGGCGTTTTGCTAAGCAAACAATGGAACGAAGTGATTTTTGTGAGCCAAAAGCGGCGCTGTGCAAGCGTGCCGCGTTGGCGAGAGTGAGCGAGAAACCGTAGGTTTCAATACTTGAAACGACGAGCGAGCGGTCTTGTAAAGCGTGCGAAATGGCCCTTGGAGCAAACATTTTTATAAAGCGGTTCAGGTCAGGGGTGGTGATCCCGGCACAAGGCCGGGATGACAAGTCAGGTGTTGCGGGGCGGCGTCTGAGCCCCGCAGTGGGGGTATGCGGAAGACCCAACCGGGGCTAGAGCCAGGGGGAGACCTCCCCCCCCCATTGAAAGGCTTGTTTTTGTCAATCCGTTTTTGTATATTACCGCCAAACATAGTTCGGCAGGCAACCTGCCAGCGACCGTATTCATTTAATCATCGATTCTCATATTGAGGATTAAATGGATGCGGTCTTTTTTTTTGTTTAAAAGAGGTAAAAATGGACCAAAATGATGAAAAAACGCAAATTGTGGAGACAAACCCGCTCGTAGAGTCGGGCGTCGAAAAGATGATTCAGGTCATCCGGGGCAAGCAGGTGCTGCTTGACCGCGACTTGGCTACGCTCTATGAGGTGGAAACAAAGTACATAAATCGAGCGGTAAAACGCAATCCCGACAGATTTCCCGATGAGTTTTACTTCGAGTTGACCAAGGAAGAGTCTCTAAGGTGCCAAAATGGAACCTTAGAGGTTGGACGTGGAAAATACTCAAAATATTCAACATACGCCTTTACAGAACAGGGTGTTGCGATGCTTTCTGCCGTCCTGCACAGCGAAAAGGCCGTAAGGGTTAGCATAGACATCATGAAGGCGTTTGTTGCGATGAGGCACTACATCATGCTGAATGGAGGTTTTATCAACCGAATTTCAAATATTGAAGTGAAGGATTTGGAACAGGACGCCCGCTTGTTAGACCATGACCACAAAATAGACACCCTATTCGAGGCGATGGACCGTGGCGAACTGAAATCCAAGGGACTTTTCTACAACAACCAAGAGTTCGATGCCTATGTTTTTGTGTGCGCTTTAATCCGCCAAGCCAAAAAGAGGATAGTTCTTGTTGATAGATATGTGGACGAGAAAACCCTGGCGATGATGCTCAAGCGCGAGAAGGGCGTCTCCGTGACGATTTACACCTACGACAAGAGCAAGGCCCTAGAGGTCGACTTGGCGACTTACAACGAGCAATATCCCGACAGCCCGATGCAGGTTTTGCCGAGTTACGGAATGCATGACCGGTTCCTTTTTATCGACGATACGGCCTACCACTTCGGGGCTTCGCTCAAGGACTTGGGCAAGAACACCTTCTTCTTTACGCAGGAGGATTTTACGTTGGACGAGGTGCTGAAGGAATCGCAGAAGATTCAGGAGGAAAAAGAAAGCCAGGCGTTGCAGGCTGCCGAATCCGTGTAAACAAAAATTCAGTACCATTTTGGCTCATTTTGGGGGTCTAAACCGTTTTATAGATAGATAGGGACAACTCTATTCGCCTGCGCGGGGGCGTTCCCGCATTAAACGAACAATGGAAACAAAACATACCCCCTTTGAGCAACTGACCATCACCAACAAGTTCATGTTCGCGATGGTATTCAGCCACAAGGAAATCGCCAAACCCTTTTTGGAAGCGGTTCTCGGCATCAAAATTCACGAACTCCGCGACCCCGAACCGGAAAAGACCATCGAGGTCAGCCCCGTCAACAAGGGTGTCCGCTTCGACGTATTCGTGAAAGAAGCCGGCCCTGATGGCGAAACCCTCCGCAGTTTCGATATCGAAATGCAGATGGAAGATACCCACGAAATCCCCAAGCGGGCGCGTTTCTACCAAGCCATGCGCGACTGTGAAGCCCTGAGCCGGGGCGAAAAATACCGCGACTTGAAAGAACTCTACATCATCTTCCTCTGCCCCGACGACATCTTCGGGAAAGGCCGCGCCGTCTACAGGTTCAAAAATCTCGAAGCAGACGACCCGAAAATCGAAATGGGCGACCTCACTTTCAAAAACTTTTATATTTTTAGTAAGTACCGCGAAGTCGCCGAAAAGGCCATTCGGGATTACATGGAGTATTTCGCCACAAACAAGGCAAGTTCTCCGGAAACCGAGGACATCGACCGACTTGTGAAGTGGTACCAAACGGACAGCAATACGAGGATACGCTACATGACATGGCAAGAAGAAATCGACGACATGAGAGACCGTGCCGAGAAGGCAGAAGCCC
Organism: Fibrobacter sp.; assembly: GCA_017550445.1. The sequence continues at coordinate 810 of JAFZOV010000023.1, read as the reverse complement.
GTGCCGATAAAGCGGAAGCTCGTGCCGATGAAGCAGAAGCTCGTGCAGCCGAGTTCGAGAAAATGCTTCGCGATCTTGGTAAGTTGTAATCTTTTTTATGACAAAAATCCCCAACTCGGTTGAGTCGGAGACTTTTATAGTTTTTACTTAGTTAAGCAAGAATTACTTGGCTTTTTTGCAGCACTTCTTGGCCGGAGCCTTCTTGGAGCACTTGCAAGCGGACTTGCAGAACTTCACGTAGGCAGCGAGGGTGTCGCAGAACACTTCGTCCGGAGTGTTGTCGCCGTTGATGCGGCTGATGATGGACTTGCTGTACTTACCGAGCACCTTGGCGGTGGATTCCTTGTACACCTTGAGACGGTTCTTGATCACGGCTTCGTCGGCGTCGTCCTTACGGCCTTCGATCTTGGCGCGGTTCAGGAGGCGGGCAACGATGGTCTTTTCGTCCTTGATGTCGAGCACGAAGATGTGCTTCACGTCAACAACGGATTCGATGAGCTTGACCTGGGCAACCGTGCGAGGAATACCGTCGAGGAGGAGGGTGTCCTTATCCGGGTTGACCTTGTTCGTGTTCACGAGGCCTTCGATGAAGCGGCCGAAAATTTCGACAGTGGCTTCGTCCGGAACGAGCAGGCCCTTGCTGGAGTAAGAAGCGAGAAGCTTGCCGGATTCGCTGGAAGGAGCAATGCCACGGAAGATGTCGCCCGTGGAAATGTGCTTGAGGGAAGTGGTAGCAGCGAGCTTTGCACCGACGGTACCCTTGCCGGAACCGGGAGCGCCAAAGATAAGGACTGCAGGAATTTTAGCCAT
>JAFZOV010000161.1 GCA_017550445.1 Fibrobacter sp. | reverse complement strand
GATGTTCGAATACAGCGACACCGAAGGCCGCTACATGGCCATGCACCACCCGTTCACCAACCCGCTGCCTGAACACCTCGACATGATGCTCGGTGGCAACCTGAAGGATTGCAACGCCGAAGCCTATGACCTTGTTCTGAACGGCGTGGAAATCGGTGGCGGTTCTATCCGTATTCACAACCCGGAAGTGCAGGAGAAGGTGTTCCGCCTGCTTGGCCTCTCCGAAGAACAGGTGAAGGAAAAGTTCGGCTTCTTCGTCGACGCCTTCAAGTACGGCGCTCCTCCGCACGGCGGTTTGGCCTTCGGTCTCGACCGCGTTGTGGCTACCATGGAAGGCGAAGAATCCATCCGTGACTTCATCGCGTTCCCGAAGAACACGAGCGCTTCCAGCCCGATGGACCAGTGCCCGAGCGAAGTCGACCTCCAGCAGCTGCAGGACATCCACATCTCCGTGCAGATGCCGAAGCAGGCTGATAAGAAGTAATTAACGCAAAAAAATTAATGAGCGCGGCGGTTTCGTCGCGCTTTTTCGTTTACAAGCGCGGCAATGCGTTCCGGCATATCGAAAGCGAACTTACACCAGTAGCGCAGTAAATACCAAGAAACTTCCGTGAAATCGAAGGGCAACAGGCGCACGAGTCGCAGGCGGTTCTTGAGCCACCAAAAGAAAACAGACCCGCGCCGGCGCTCCGCAAACTTCCCGAAGTTGCCATCCTGCATGATTTCGCGAAGCAGAACGCGCCCACGGCGGGCATCGGGTTTGCAGAGCAAGTACTGCGATTCCAGCCCGAGACATTCCGAGAGCACCCACATAAGGGCACCTGCGAAACGCTTAAGCCCGAGCGAGCCCAGCTTCGTCGCGACCTCGGCGCGTTCTTCACCCGAAGTAGCGCGAAGCAGCACGAAGTAGTCTACCAGCTGGCGCATCCCTACCCCGAGACCCAACAGGTGCTTGTAGATGTGCGAGAGCTGCATAACCAGCGCGAACTTGCGCGAAGGGGCGTAGAAACCCACATCCGCTTGGGCAGAACCGTCCACAGAAACACGAACGCTATTGCGCGACTCCTCGTCGAGATACGTCAACATTCGTTTGTTCGCAATGGGACTACAGCGATCCACACCGAATGCGAAATGCACCTCGACCTCTTCGTCAAAAATTTTCTTGGACAGCAGCACATCGTGGCTAGAAATTCGCGCACCTTCCAGCAGGTTCATCTTCTGGAGCATATCAAGCACGCGACCTCGCCCACCCTCGACCCAGATATCTACGTCCCCAATCTGGCGGATAAAAGCATCCGGGTACAAAAGCGCATTCGCCGGCCCCTTCAAAATGAGCGTGCTCGCCCCTTGCTCCCCGAACATCTTGGTCAAGCGAGAGGCCAGCGCGTTCATCTTCTCGTTCTGCGCCTTCACCACCTGGCTCTGGTAAAACCACCTAAGGTAAATTTCCCTCGGCACTTCAAACCGTTTCAGGGCAAAAAAAACAACCCCGACGAGCGATTGCCTTGCCGATTCACGGTAAAGCGACTGCCAGTCATCGGGGTTCATTTTGCGGGAAACATCCCGCTGCGTGCCCAGGGCAACGCGCAAGAACTGGAATAAGAGCTCGTTACGCACCGTCACTATGCGTGGCGGTTTACATCGCCACCCAGGTTGAAACCGAGTTCATCATCGTAATCGTCGGCATCGGGACCATCACCGGATCCGGCCAACAAGCTAAATTCACCACGCATGTCGAGAATGCTGAGTTTCGGGGCTTCGTATTCTTTCTTTTCCTTAAAAATATTCATCATCAAACCCCTTACTTGACAATCACTCTCTTGCCGTTGTAGAAGTAGTTGCCGCTGATAGTCGGCTTCTTGTCGAGCTTGCGTCCCTTCATGTCGTACCAGCCGGTAGCGGCCGAAAATTCACCCGTGCGCGTATCCAGCATGTAAATCGCAGTCGTCCCCTCGTCGTCGAAAACCACTTCGATCGAGGACGGAAGATCGCCAGCCTCCAGAGAAGCAAGAGTCGCGTTGGCGCCCTTCTTAGCCAAGGCCGAGCTCTTGTTGTACATCAAGTACGCACGGAACGGACGGATATAGGCACCCGCCTTTACCTTGACAAACTGCCCTTCCTGAATCTGCTTGCCGTCAACTTCCTTTGCCTTTGCCGCAAAACCATAGACATAGCCGATATCCGGATCACCTTCTTCCCAAGCCTTGTACGAATATTGGCCAATGAATTCCCAATTGTCAAACTTGAACTTGGTATCGGCACCTACTGTTTTCTTCATCGTGAACTTATGTGTCGAATTATCGCGGCACCAATCCGGGAAAACCATCCTGTCCTTGTTCGGACGTACGAAATACGGTCTGTTCGCGGAGAACTCACCATTACTGCCCATGTTCTTCGTATCAATCTGCCAAGTTTCCTGACCGTTGATGCCGATTCCGGTCATCTCGTAAATCTGACCAAACTCAGACAAACAGCCGCTAGGAAAATCAAACGGGAGCATAAGTGTGCCCGGCTTGCCATACTCGCCAGAATAGTCGCGATCGTAGTAAATGGAATCCACTTCGACATCTTCAGCTATTTCCACCGTTTCCGTGGATTTGCTATCGATAAGGGCCGTTATCTTGCCGTTGAGCATCTTTACGGTAATGGCACCGTATTCGCCGAGGACATCGCCCTCTTCGGCAGCAAAAACAGCTCCAGACAAGGCCAAGACCATCAGTCCGGCCATAATTTTTGTGGATTTCTTCATATTTTTACCCATATTTGGGTCAAATATAGTTTTTTGTAAGATTATTGTAAAGTGAGCCGTGTCACATTATTTTTCGGGCGTTGCTGGCTCGGACTTCATTAAAATCTTTTGCTCTGAAAGTCTCTTGATTTCCTTGTCAAAGTCTGAAAGGAAATCCCTGTCTTGAACCAGTTTAAACTTGTCGTATTCGTCGAAAGCCTTCTGTTTCGCATCTTCTGCCGAGACAGTTCCCGCATTCTGCAAGATATCAAAATTGTAGACGGACAGGAATTTCTCAAGTTGCTGTTGCCAATCCGCCATGTTCATCACAATGTGGCGTTCCGCCTGGGTTTCCGCAAAATCCAGGAAGGCTGTTGAAAGCCTATTGAGCGTCGAGATTTCCTTATCCGAGAGATAGTTCTTGGCAACAATTGTATCAGACCTCTGAACGCGTCCTTCGGGAGCCTTTTTCCACGTGGTGAGCCCCATGTGCGGTCGTTCGGCATTGGCTCTGGAGTAAATAATTTCGGCGGCAGTCTGGTGCGTGACAGCCCAATGCATCATGTTCTGTACAATCTTGAAGAATAGCAAGGTTGCTTCTGACTTCGGATCGTAATCAGCGCTGCATTCCGCATAGACATCCGTGATTTTCTGGTAATACCTACGTTCCGAGGCGCGGATTTCGCGAATGCGCTCCAGCAAGTCGTCGAAATAGTCCTTGCCGAAATGAGTCCCCTGCTTGAGCCGTTCGTCATCGAGGACAAAACCCTTGACAATCATCTCTTTGAGCACTGTCGTCGCCCAAATACGAAACTGTGTGGCCTGGTAACTGTTCACACGATAACCCACGGCAATAATGGCGTCGAGGTTGTAAACCTTGGTGTCGTACACCTTTCCGTCTGCGGCAGTTATTCCAATTTTTCGAATAACTGACGGCTCAACAAGCTCTCCACTAGCGAATATTTCCTTCAAATGATAGTTAACGGTATTTACTTCCACCCCGTACAATTCGGCCATTCTTTTTTGAGGCATCCAGAACGTTTCGCTGTTGAAAATCACCTCGATACGAGATTCCCCTTGGCTCGTCTTGTATAGCAAAATACTCGAAATTTCGTTATTTTGGGCAATTTCTACAAATGAATCGCTTTGCGAAAAATATCTCAGCGCCATTTGCACTTGGGGCTTTTTGCTGTCTGCATTTTCAGCAACAGCAAGGCAAGCCTCACGAGAAAGATGGTAATTTTCAACCTTACGGAAGGAGCCGGAACCAAGCCGAACCATTTCAACCGTCTGGTTAAAATGGCCTGTTTCAACCATGCCTTTAGCCCTGGCTGCCGCAATCGTTTTTACAAGAACCCGCTCGAATTTTTGATATGTGCTATACCCCATTGCCGAGCCGAGATTCCTTGCGCTCCAAAAAACACGACCATCGGCAGCAACCTGCTTGATACGTTCAAAATCCGAAACAAGGGGTTGTATTTCATTCGCATTATTCATACTGCACAAATATACACTAATTTGGAAAAATTGTCAACCCCTTGTGCAGTCAAGCCTAGAAGAAACTACTTTTTCCCGTAATAGCCCTTGCCGTAGTACCCGTAGCCATAATGGCCCGGCTCGTGCTCGCAATGGTTCATCACGATGGCGGCAGGTTTGTCGGAATAACGCTTCACGCGCTCGATGGTTTCCTTGATTTCTTCCATGCTGTGGCGACCATAATGCAGCACAAACAGCGAGTAGTCCACCAAGGGGCAGATGAGTTCCGCGTCGGTCACCAGGTTCAGCGGCGGAGTATCAATGATAACCATGTCGAACTTCTCACGAGCCTCCTGGAGCAGCTTGTTCATCGCATCGCTACGGAGCAGTTCGCAGGCGGCAAGCTTCGTTTTGCCCGCGTTCATTACAAATAAACTATCAGCGTATGTCTGGACAACCGCAGTTTCCATGGTGGCCAAGCCCAAAAGGACATCCGCGAGACCAAACTTGGACCCGCTGTGGATGACGCCACGACGCATGTCCGCATCTATCAGCAAGACCTTCTTACCGCTGGCAGCAACCGTCGCCGCCAAATTGAGCGAGACAAAGCTCTTGCCCACGCCGGGATTGAGCCCCATGACAAGAATTGCCGTATGTTCCGGCTGTGGGAGCAAGAAGTTGATGGCAGTTTCCAGAGAACGGAACGCCTCACTTACACGGTCATCCGTATTCTGCAACACGAAAGGCAAACCATGGTGCAGGTGCTTGTGCCCGCGCAGCAACTTGCTAGGCGACTGCGGAATCTTGGCGAAGACACTGAGACCCGTAGCACGTTCGATTTCGGAGGTGCTCTTGACTCCGTTTTTGAATATACGCACCAAAAGAACAAAAAGTATTCCTAGTACAAATCCGGTAGCAGCGGACACAAATACTATTCTCGTCTTATTCGGCTTACTCTGGCTCTGTTCAATCTGGGCGAAATCCACTATGCGCACATTACCCACTTCGCCAGCACGTACCACACGCAACTGTTGGATGTTGTTGAGCATGTTGGTGTAGACCTCGTTGTTGACGGCCACTTCCTCTTGTAAGCGTTTCACCTCTTGCTGGGTGAGCGGCATTTTTTCGGCGTTTTTCTTGAGTTGAGCCAATTCGGCCTTCACCCTGTTCTGCTGTTTTACAATTGTCTGTACATTTGGGTGTTCCGCTTTGAACAAACGAAGGGCTGACTGACGTTCCTGCTCCAACTGCATAATCTGACGCTGCAATTGACCTTCCTTGTCCAAATGCGCCTTGGTCTCGCCTCCAATATCCACAGAACCAACTTTATGCCGATAGTCTGCCAAGACCTTCTCGGCGCTATCTAACTTGGCCTTGACCCCTGGCAACTGCCCTTCGAGGAATTCCAAAGTCTTTTCCGCCTCGGCACTACGCATTTCTACATTCTGACGCAGGTAAGTTTTCGCTATGGTATTCAAGATGGATGCCGCACGATCTGGGTAACGGTGGCTGTAGCGGACCGAAATGATGCCCGTCTGCTTGCCCTTTTCCATCACCCGCAAAGAAGACATCAGCAGACGTTCCGCCTTCAAAGGCGAACCCTGAACTATCTGGAATTTTTGTCCCTTACGTGCCTGCATGTAGTTTACACGAATGATCAAAGTATCGCCTGCAAATGCAGCCGAAGAAACCTCGCCAACGCGCCCTTCTAAGACCACTTTGCCATCCGGCGCGATTACCGCATAGAAATTTTCGTCCTTCGCGACGGCGGTCCACTTTTTCATCCGGAGTTTTTCCGGGATAATCAGGGAATCAACATCCATACGGCCTTCACTATGGGCAAACCTATCGGACACTCCAATAGGGACAGTCCATATATGGAGGTGTTCGGCCGCCACCACATCACTGAGAACCATGCGGCTCTTAATAAGTTCTATTTCAGCATCGGCTGGGCTCGCCAAGTCAAGGACTGCGCCCATTTCGCCAAAAGCCTTGGTCGACTTGCTGCTGCTTCCCTTAACGTTTACTTGAAGAAGAACATCACTAGTGAATTGCGGACGGACCCACATGGCATATGCATATCCAAAAATCGCCGTCAGAAGAGTGAACAGGAGTATAACCCAACGCCTATTCCAAAGGAGTTGGGCCGCATCCAGCAACTTTATCGAACCTTCTAATGGTTGTATTTTCATTAATTTCTCGTCCATCTTTTTGATTCCATCACGGCGTTAAAGAAAATATACATAAAAAAGCATCCTATTTCTTATCCATTGAACATTTTTATGGCAAAAATGAACAGCACGACAAAGACAAGTTCCACCCCAAATGATGCATAACGACGACGATTAATAATCCGCATGACAACAATTTCCGAAACAACAGAGCGAACAATGACGGCAACCACAAGGCAAGCCAAGAGAATAGAGAGCGAATCCAAAATGTATGCCGAAACCAAGAATAATACAAATGCAATAGCAACCGACACCAAATTTATAACAAGCATTAGTCGTTCCTTGCGATACGTTTTAAGATAGTTGTTCGTAAGGAGCGTCACGCGAGATTCATAAACAATCATCGGCATCAAAACACCCAAATATACAAGACTATCTGCATAATTTGGAAGCCAGAACTTCAGCACATAATAACCCGGGAAATATAACGCTAACGAAACAAACAGGAGTGGTGTCATGGAACGGCGAATACGGATGTAAAAATCCGGGAGATGGTCCTTGTCGATACGCTTGAGCGATGGGAAAACCGCAATGCTCGCCGCCGTAACAAAGGAGAGAAAAAAATTCACCAAGGTAAATGAGAACGCAACCTTTCCAAACAAAAGCGGGTCATAATGCCACTGCACCACCATTTTTGCTCCGCCAACAATAAACATCGACGAGAGATTCGCTAATAGGAGCTTTATGCCAGAAGATACATTGCTTTTGAGTTCCGCAATAGTACCATCGGCAAGTTTCCCCATTCCCCAAAACAATTCCTTGTTCCGTGATGCTCCCCAGAGAATCGTAAGAATGCTGGCGGCAAAATAGATAAAGCACAAATCATAAAAACTATTGGCTCCGCAAAGGAGAGCTACTATAATGCCACTGCCAAGAAGCAGCCGCATCATCATAACAAAAATGACATATTTACTAATACGGTTCGTCATTTGGAATAAATGAGATGCATAAGCATAAACATTCATTGTTATTATTCCAAAAGAAATAAAGCGAACTATCTGACGATACGTTTCATTCTCCACACCAAAAGACAACGCAAAAACAATTAAGGCAAAAATCACCTCTGCACCAAGAAACAAGCGGAATTGAGATTGGACAAGAGTTTTATTCAGGCTTTTGTAGTCATATTGGGAATAACGAAGCATTAGCCCATCCAAAAAGCCAAAATGAAAAATAGGCGCATAGCCTAAATACAAAAGGAATGTTTGCCAATTAGAATAATCAATCTCCGATACATATTTGGGAAGGATCAGGTTCAGAACAGCACTTACAAAAAAAGAAACCAACTGAGCAGACACCGTCAGCACAACATTTTTTTTCATTCCCGTAGTGGACGTATTAGATTGCATAGACAACATCCGTTTTCTTATAATTAGCCATTAAAAATGAATTGTTTATTATCCGTCTTTTAATTCATTTTCGTCGATTATGAATGACTTCCTATCAATAAATTTACAAATAAAAAAGCCAAATAGTACAGCAATCCAAATGCTAGCCGATCGGAATTTCCAATCATAAAAAGACAAAGCGAGAACCATCGCAAAAACAGACCATATTATTTTCATTGTTATAGTCTTACGCCTTAAAGCCCTACTATACACATAGGATGACAACACCCCAAAAAAAGGAACAAAAAATATCGCTCCAAACAATGTAAAATCTTCTATTATTTCACGCACCCATGTTCCAACATTACATTCGATAGGTGTAAAAAAGAAATCTTGGTAGTGGTTTATCGGCTCCATTAAGCCCAATCTCGCGAGAACATTATAAATCGTTAAAAAAGAATTTTTCCCAAAATGAAATTCACATTCCCGCAAATATTCGTTCAACGTACCTATTGGACCTGCAATATAGACAAGCCCCTTATAAAGTGTCACATCGTAACCAAATATATCCTTATATAAATCCGTTGCGTAATTCATTTTCAGACCGTCAGCACGTTCTTGAGAAACAAAGAAAATCATTGAAACAAAAGCAACCAAGCATATCAAAAGAAATAAAACTCGCCCTCTTGAGGATAATTCATATCCTTTATCCATACACATATAACCAGCCAAAAAAAGCAAAAGTGCAAAAACAATTCCCCCGCGTCCACCAGAAATAAGGGCATCAGCACAAGCAAGGAAAACGCAAGGAATAACAATTATATGAAATCCAAATCTTTTTAGATAACACCCTAACAAAGGAAGCGTTATGAATATAAACGAGCCTAAATATGGAATGGTTTCTATCTTTTCTGTTTCATTTATCCTGTCGCCATAAATGAGCACAATTTGTTCCATTAAATTGAAACCGTAAATAGAGATCATGGCTTTCAAATTTGCAATAATGGCAATAGCGGCAATAGACATGGTTACCGCAATTCCTATGAGCATCCATTTTTTTAATTGCTCATCACGAGCACATTCAATCACAATTGGTTTCTCATCTATATTTAGATTCCAGCCAATAATACAACCCAAAATAAAAAGAAGATGACTTACAAAAATCACCATCCAGCAAAAAGGAGTCAAGTTATAAAAAACTATCAAGCCACTCTGATGGACAAAAACAGCCACTCCCCAAACAATACTATACAAACATATCGGATTAAAAAAATTATTATAAATAATTTTTCCGGCATATACCGCAAAAAAACAAAAGAGGCAATAAAGAATAACCATATACACCCACTAATTTGCAAAAGATAGCATATATTTTTCTATAGTCACAACATTGCCAACATTAACAGACTCGTTTTCATTGTTACGGTTTGGCATTCAGAACCCTTTTGTTTTCCGCAACAAAAGCTCGAAACGATTCCCTGTACTTTTTATTGTACAGTGACATCACCATCCAGTTTCCAATATTCTGTAAAGAGAGCAGTTTACACGCAAACCGATTTAACTTCGCATAATTCAACAGAACATATATCACAGACGTCCAACGATAAAAACGAGTAAACAACATTTTCCCAGCACCTTTCTTTTGTGTTGCGACACCTTCGTTATGAATGACTCGGGATTCATTCACAATCATGGCGTTTTTTTTCGTCTTTTGCAAAACATACGCCAATATATCTTCTTCATAATACATAAACAAATTTTCATCCAAGCAATTGTTTTGTCTAATAAAATCGGATGTCATTCCAAAACAGCATCCAGAAACCATTCCGCTGAAAATAAAATCCTCATCTGCGGGATAATCTATAAAACGGGTTTTATTTTTTAAACCAGGGAAAAATATTTTAAAAAATTTCTTGCTTACTAAATAAGACTTCGTTGTAATACCATGTCTAGCAAACTGAACATATTTTCCTTTAGCGTTATAAATTGAAGGGCCTACAATAGCAACATCTTTATTTGATGCAAAAGCATCTTGCATAAAGGCAAACGCATCATTTTGCAAAATGATATCGCTATTCAAAAGATAAACATACTCAGAGTTTTCTTCCAAAGCCTTGCGGATTCCAATATTATTACCACCAGAAAAGCCTAAATTTGTTTCACTTATAAGAACCTGTACTTTGTTGTCTTGCGCGTATTTTGAAGCTAGTAATTGTCCCGATTTATCAGGCGAAGCATTGTCAACCACATATATTTTATAAGAAGAACAAGTCGTATATTTCTTAATAGAATCAACACACACAACGGTATCTTCAAATGTGTTATAGTTCAATATGACAACGGCAAAGCTTTTCATATTTATTTACTCAAAAAAAACGACTTGTAGAAATATCATAGAAACTCATCACATTTTTTAGGCAAACATCATTATGCGAACAATCTACATTTTGTTTTGAAAGGGCTCCTTTTTGGTTTGACCCAACACCCAATTGATCAACTTCCCAATTTTTTGCCCAAACTACAGGAATTCCGCTGACTATTTCCATACATTTAAGCCAAATGTCATCGGCGTCAAAACATAAATCCTTGAATCTATTATCATCAAAAGCGCACTCTTTAAGGCAATGTGGTGGATACAATTTTCCGCTTCCACCCGTTGCCAAAAGAGAAAAGCTTGGTTCTACTACGCTTCGGCACTGATCTTTCCACATATTATATGGAAGAAGATCGCCATCTTTTTGCTTCATTAAATGCACGCGACGTGCACTAATGGCATTTGGATATTTATCATATGTTTTTAATAAAGACGACAACCAATTTGATGGATAATACAAGTCATCATCCGCAGTTACTATTATATCATTTGGGAATTCTTGCATTGCATAAAAATACTTCTTATGTGCTTTCAGGTTTCTTTCGCTATCAATGCGGTACTCAACGCCATATCGTTCTAAGTCCAGCATTTCCTTTGTGAATTGCGTTCTAGAAGAATCTTTTCCTAAATAGACAATAATTTTATCAGGCTTAACTTTTTGCAGCAACAAACTTTTCAAGCAAATATGAATTTTATCAAATCTTAATGGAAAAGAAGTCAGTGAAACAACAATTTTTTCCTTTCGCTTATCGGTCTGATTCAGACCAAACTGTAATTTACTGCGATCTACAGAAGTCTTTGTTATGCGACTGCTAAAACTATAGATGTAATGAAAAAAAGATTTTCGTACAATCTCTTTAAATCCACCAGATGCATATGCATTTTTTAATCTACCCCAAATATTCATATTTCCTCGTCCTTTTTTATTTTTGTGGGGCCTATAGGGGTATTCCTAACAATCGATTCCATCTTAAGAATAGCAGATATATGATGGATTAATGTACTATGTTTCCCCAAAAGATCAAAAATCCCGCGAAACAAGAACAAAAGATTAAACATCCTTTTTAATGTGGGCCTATAAAAAATGTGCAATCGGCAGAAACATTTTTTAAAGCCAAAATGTTGTTCTTTGTATTCCTGTGTGTTGGTCAAATGACTTATAGAACGTGCTCCCGAAGAAATATAATTCTTTTTTTTCTTATTCAGATAGAAATCCAAAACACTTGCATACAATGCATCAGAAACACGCAATTTTAGGTATGCGGGATGAAACTTTGATACATGTATTTCTGCCCAGTTTGAATGAGAGGCCACAATCATATATCCAATCAATTTTCCGGAATTCAAAGCAAATCCAGCCCAAAACTCTAAGCTGCTATGAGTATAATTTCTTTTCCTCATATGAGAACTCATTATCCGCCTTCTCATATTTAGCATATGCCTGATGATAACATTCGTACAGTTCGTCAATATATTGCTTAGAATCAATCCTTTCTACGCGGGTTTTTCGGAAAGCTTCTTTAATATGCTTTCGAGAATTACTCGACAAAGTACTGATATCAAAAGGAGCTTCTCTTATCAAGTACCACCATCCGGTATCGTAACCGCAATCCCAATCAGTAGTATAACGAACAAGCAGGGGCTTTTTGCCTTCTATATTCCAGATTGAGCCGTCTTTTAAAGGGGTCAAATCAGGCTCTTCATGCGGAGCCGTTGTGGGAATTGCGGCATGGTTGTAATACTTCCAACCGGGAATGATATTATCTTTTTCCATCATTCCCTCCCCACATACTTAATCTTCTTCCACACACCAAAGAACAGGTTACGGCCCGTGTTCCAAAGCGAAACGACGGGGTTCAGGCCCTCGGCTTCGCGGTAGAGTTTGTAATGCCACTGGATTAGAGACAGAATTCGGCCTAGATCCTTCGACTTCGCTGCGCTTCGCTCAGGATGACACAGGATTGCCGCGTCGCCTTGCGGCTCCTCGCAATGACGTTGCGCATGCGTGATGGACCCGGTACGTTTGCGGTATGTTGCAAGGTTTTCGGCAAGCAGGTGGCAATCGGCCTTGCAGACAATCTTGAGCCACATGGCGTAATCGTTGTTCTTGCGGATGTCGGTAATCTGGATATCGCCCACGACTTCGCGGTTGTACATCACGGTGAGGCAGCCTGGCCAGCAGTAATTGAACATTCCCGTCTTGGAGATATGCGCAGGGCCGCCAACGACAACGCCGGTCTTATTGCCATCTTCGTCCATTTCGCCGTAGCGCGTATAGGAAAATGCATAGCCGTTCTTTTCCATGAAGGCAATTTGCTTTTCCAGTTTGTCGGGTGCCCAAAGGTCATCGCTGTCGAGGAAGGCAATCCACTTGCCCTTGGCTTCGCGGAGGGCGCGATTGCGGCTAACGGCGGCGCCGCTGTTTTTCTCGTTTTTAAGGTAATGGATTTTCGGGGAATCGGTGGTCGCGGAACAAGTCCGCGATGACATGATGGAGGAAACAACTTCGTCGGTGTTGTCGGTGGAGCAGTCGTCAACGATGATGAGTTCCCAGTCGGTATAGGTCTGCGACATCACGGACGCGATGGATTCCGCGATGAACTTGCCGGTATTGTAACTCGGCATGATTATGGAGACCAGGCCACTCATCCTACCCCGCCTCCTGTATCAACTTCTTCGCCTCTTCCTGGCCGCGGTCGTATTCTTCGCGGGTAATCTTGCCCGAGGCAAGCAGGTAGTCGCCCAAATCGGTGGCGGTATCGCAGTTCTCTTCGGTAATGTCGGAGCGCTTGATGAACGCCTTGTAGAGCGTGGTGAGAATGATTTTCACGTCGCCCAGGAAGGTAATTTTCTCGATGTACTGCAGGTCGAAACTTATTTTGGTTTCCCAGGTGACGGCGTTGCGGCCGTTAATCTGCGCCAACCCGCTGAGTCCCTGGCGTACGGTGTGGCGCCGGCGCTGTTCGGGGGTCATAAAAACCATGTCGCGCACGAGTTGCGGCCTGGGCCCGATTACAGCCATGTCGCCCTTGAGGATATTGAATAGTTCCGGGAGTTCGTCGAGGCTGGTGCTGCGCAGGAACTTGCCATATTTGGTAAGGCGCACGTCGTCGGGGAGCAAATTTCCGTCCTTATCGCGCTGGTTGGTCATGGTGCGGAACTTGACGAGCTTGAAGATTTTCTCGCCTTTGCCGGGTCGCGGCTGGGTAAAGAAGGGGTTCCCGCGCATCTTTATGGCCCCGAGCAGCGTGAGCACGAGCATCAGCGGGCTCAACACGCATATCGCGGCGAGCGCACAGAAAAAATCGATGACACGTTTGAAGAATCGGGGGTACATATTCTAATTCCTAAAAATACTTACTCATACGGCGTAAAGCGGGATATTGGTGAGCGCATCCTGCTCCTTGTAGGGGCGCAACGAATACCGGATGGCCCTTACACCAGGATTTTTTTGCAAGAAAGTCGAAAGAGAATTCGAGCGGACCGATTCCCCCGACTTGACTTCGATAGGCGTGAGTTTACCTTCGGGCTGGATCAGAAAATCCAGTTCAAGCCGGGACTCGTCCGTTGAATGGTAGTAAATGGGCTCGACATGCTTGCTCTTCATTTGCTGGAAAATATACTGTTCCGCAAGCCCACCATTAAACTCCGCAACCAAGTCGCTCTTGATCAATATCTGCGAAGGATCCGTGCTTACCATTGCTCCCAGCAGCCCGATATCTAGGGCATAAAGTTTGAATATATTCAGTTCCTCGTACACACTCAACGGCAACGCCGGTTTAGACACACGGGACACCTTGTACAGCAAGCCAGAATCCACAAGCCATTCAATCGCCTCTTCGTACTGGGTCGCGCGGGCTCCCTTGCGGAGCGCCCCATAGATAAACTTCTTGTTCTCCTTGAACAGTTGCGAAGGAACGCTCTTCCAGACAAGCTTTATCTTTGCAACTTGTTCCTTGGGGGCATGCTTCGAAAAGTCCTGCTCGTAGCCCTTCAAAATTCTTTTCTGTATTTCGCGTACGCCTTGCAAGGCTCCGGTCTCTGCATAGGCCTTGACGGCTTCCGGCATCCCGCCCACGTAGTAATACTGCCTCAGCAGGTCGACACACTTTTCGTGCAGAGGAGCAAGGCCCGCGAAATCCCTATTCTCCAATAGGCACAGAGTCTGCTGTTCGCCGACGGCATCAAGGAATTCCATAAAGTTCATCGGGAAAATATCGAGCGTGTCCACTTTACCCACCGGGAAAGACACTCCCTGATGAAGTGATATCCCAAGCAACGAGCCCGCCACGGCAATATGGTATTCCGGAGCCTGTTCGTAAAAGTACTTCAGCGCCTCGATTGCCTCAGGAACATCCTGCACCTCGTCAAGTATTATCAGCGTGTCTCCGGGAGTGATGTCCACCCTGCTTATGGCACGCAGGTCCCGAAGGATGCGGTTTATATCGAAGTCGGTTGAAAAAACCTGCTTCACCAGGTCGTTTTTCCTGCAAACGATGTACGCTTCTTTCTTATACGCTTTTTTTGCAAATTCACGCAAAAGCCATGTCTTGCCGACCTGGCGCGCCCCGTTCAGTATAAGGGGCTTACGGCTCGCAGACTCTTTCCATTCAAGTAGATTATTTATCGCATTACGGTGCATTTTACATTTTTCCGCACTTATTTACGATTTAAATATACACAAATCTGCACATAAAATCAAGAGTTTACGACATTTTTCCACATTTTAGGCAAAACACTCGCGAATTGCGGAAATAACGGCATCTTGCTGGTCAGGGGTCATCTTGTTATCGCTCGGGAGGCAGAGTCCGCGCTCAAAGATATCGGCACCCACGGAGGTGTCGGCGCATTCATTCCCCGCAAATACACTGCCGCCATCCACACCAGCAATCGACCCGCAAGCGCCTACAAAGGCGTGCCCCTGGTAAAGGGGCTGCATGTGCATGGGTTTCCAGATGGGGCGCCCCTCGGCGTTCATTTCAGTAAGGCTGTCGAGAATCTTCGGCGGATTGCACTTGCCCATGGCATCCTTGTCAATAAGCAAGCAACTGAGCCAGAAATTCGGCACGGAGTTTTCGGCATCGTAGGGGTTCATCTGCACAGGAAGTCCCTTGAAGCCTTCACGGTAACATTCGTAAATGGCTCGCTTTTGGGCGATATGTTCTTCCAGATAGGGCATCTGGCCGCGCACTACGCCGGCAATCACGTTGCTCATGCGGTAGTTGTAGCCGATTTCCTCGTGCTGGTACCACGGGAAGGGTTCACGGCTCTGGGTGCTCCACTTGCGCACCTTGTCGGCATCTTCCTTGCTGTCGCTCAGGAACATTCCGCCGCTTGAACCGGTAATAATCTTGTTGCCGTTGAAACTGATGGCGCAGTAGTCGCCAAAATGGCCCGTCTGTACGCCCTTGTAGGTCGCGCCAAAGCTTTCGGCAGCATCTTCGATAAGCAGGGCATTGTGTCGCTTGCATATCGTGCGGATTTCATCGACTTTCGCGGGAGTCCCGTACAAATGGACAAGCACAACCAAACGCACGTCCGGATAGACTTCGAAGGCTTTTTCGAGCGCCACCGGGTCCATGTTCCAGGTTTCGTACTCGGAATCGATAAATACGGCCTCGCCGTTCTCGTACGCCACAGGATTCAGGGTCGCCGCAAAAGTCATGTCGCTGCAGAACACCTTGTGCCCGTAAAGAGCGCCCACACCGGCATTAGGCAGCCCGTACAGGGCCTCCCCCGCAAGCCTGGTGCAAAGGTGCAAGGCGGCCGTACCCGTGCTCAGCGCCACGGCATACTTGCAGCCCACCTTCTCGGCGGCAAGGCGTTCAAGCTCGTTGATATTGGCGCCCACGGTACTCATCCAGTTGGTGCTATACGCCTCTTGCATGTACTTGATTTCATCGCCGTGCATGGTGGGGCTAGCAAGCCAGACCTTGTTCTCGAAGCGTTTCATGGCATATCCTTTATGCAGTCTTTTGTATAGCCTGCATTGACGCCGTAGCCTTCTTGTTGTATTCTTCGGGGGTCGTGAAGGTCGGCACAATCTCGCGCAGTGCACGGAGCGTTGCTTCCTCATCGTTTTCAAGGGCGGCATCCCTGAGCGTGCGCAACTGCGCAATAAACTTGTTGTTGTCAATGACAAGCTGCTTGCCGATAAATATAAGTTTGTTCTGGGTCTTCTGCAGGCCTTCCTCGTTCATCAGGAGTTCTTCCTGGAGTTTTTCGCCGGGCCTGAGTCCCGTAAACTTGATTTCTACATCCTTGTAGGGAACCTTGCCATACATGCGGATAAGGTTTTCGGCCAAGGTCACGATTTTCACGGGCTGGCCCATGTCGAGCACGAATATCTCGCCACCATGCGCAATACTTGCCGCCTCGAGCACAAGGTTCACTGCCTCGGGTATGGTCATAAAGTAGCGGATAATGTCGGGGTGCGTCACGGTAACGGGCTTGCCCTGCTCTATCTGGCGCTTGAACAGCGGAATAACGCTCCCGTTGCTCCCGAGCACGTTGCCAAAGCGGGTGCACACGAACTCAGTACCGCTCATCTTGTGCTGTGCTAGGTACTGCACAATCATTTCGCAGCAGCGCTTGCTCGCCCCCATCACGTTGGTCGGATTCACCGCCTTGTCGGTGCTGATCATCACAAACTTCTTGACCCTGTTGAACAGAGCAAGGAACGCCACGTTGAATGTGCCCGCTACGTTGTTCTTAATGGCCTCCATGGGGCTGTTTTCCATAAGGGGCACGTGCTTGTGGGCCGCCGCATGGAACACCACGTCGGGCTTGTACCTCTTGAAAATCTGGTTCATGCGGTTGTAGTCACGCACGCTTGCGATAATCACCGCCAGGTTCAGCGAGTCGCCGTACTCCATGAGCAGCTCCTGCTGGATTTCGTAGGCGTTGTTCTCGTAAATATCGACAATCACGACCTGTTTCGGGTTATACTTCGCAATCTGGCGCACGAGTTCGCTACCGATGCTGCCGCCGCCACCCGTAACCATGCAGACCTTGCCCTCGATAAAGCCACGCACGTCATTGTTGTCAAACGTCACCGGCGCGCGTCCGAGCAAGTCTTCCACCTTGATGTCGCGAATCTGTTCCGCAAAGTGCGTGGCGCCATCACCAATGCTGGAGGTATCGAGCAGGTTCCCGATAAACGGCAGAACCTTCACGGGGAGGCCCGTCTTTCCACAAATATCCAAAATAACCTGGCGGTCCTTGGGCGGGCAACTGGGAATAGCGAACACAATCTGCTCGACCCGCTCCGCCTTGGCAATCTTGAGAATATCGCGCGTACCGCCGGCGACAAGCACGCCGCAAAGAGTCGAACCGATTTTGTTGCGGTCATCGTCGATCAGGCACACGGGTTCGATTGTCGAGGGATTCGCGCCCTGTCCATCGGGTCTCTGCAAGCGGGTCAATTCCGTAACAAGGAGCTTGCCCGCCTCGCCCGCACCGATAATCATGGTACGCTTTCTCTCGGCATCCTTGCGGCCGACTTCTGCAATCGTGAGGAACGCATCGCGGAACACGAACCGGAACAGGCATATACCGATAACCGTAATCAGGCACGAGAGCGCCGAGAAGCGCAGGTACGAAATCCCGGTAATGATGTTGTAGAGGCAAATGGCGACGGAATAGCCGAGCACAACACCGATAATGCAGCTCACGTAATCTTTTCTCGAAAAGTAGCGCCACAGCTTATTGTACGCGCCGGTCAAGAGCAATGCGGCAAGGCAGCACACGACACACGTCGAGAGGAACGCGAAAAGTTCGGGGCGGCCAATGCGGTCGGCGTAAATGGGTATCGGGAAATTCGCGATAAGTCCAGAAACAACCACGATAAAAGCGTCAGAAAGCGCAAGCAGCCGCTTACGGAGCCTGAAGTTCGTAAAAAGTTTCTGAATTTCTTTCATTTTTATTATCTGGAGCGTTTCAAAGAATGTTACAAAATTAGTTTTTTTTGATTATTGGGACGTTTTGTTACACCATTTTGCAAACAAGCGTGATTTGGGTCAAAAGTGCCCATTTTTTGCATTTTTTTGGTGTAAATAATATCTTAAAAAACGTTGAAAACCGCCAAAATCTTTATAATTTAGGGAATGGTGTACGGATTAGGCATTTTTTTAAGTGTCAAGGCATATTATGCAAAAAAAATACATCGCATTCCCGTTCATCGCCGCCTGCGCCCTCCTTGTGGGCTGTTCCGAAGACCCCGCAACCGCAGTAAACAGTCCTGACATCAGTGGACTCCAGCCGCTCGATACGGTCCCCTCGATTCCCTACGTGGACCCGCTAACGGGCGAGACCATTCCCGCGATCCCCTACCTTGACCCACTAACCGGCGATACGGTTCCTGTCCCTATCACTGCATTAAGCTCTGAAACGGTTCCCGGCAGCTCGGCTTCCATGCCCGGCTTTTCTAGCAGCGGATTCAACTTCCCGGGAAGTTCCACATTCATGCCCGGCAGTTCGGCGGTAAACCCCAAGTCCAGCTCTTCCAAGGCAAAATCATCCTCTTCCGTGGGCCTCAAGGACTACGAGGACAACCACCAGGCCAAGGAAAGTTTCCTCCCGGCGGCAGGTTTCTACAGCAATTTGACCATCAACCCGCCGACTCCCACGAAGGGCGGGCAAATCCACTGCACGTTCGACGGATCCTATCCCACACAGGGTTCCGAGCAAATTACCGCGGCAAAGCAGATTACCAAGAACTCCGTGGTACGCTGTAGCGAATTCGTGAACGGCCAGGCTGTCGACACCACCACGCAGACCTACTTCATTAACGAGAACGTGTCCATGCCGGTAGTCGCGATTACCGTGAATCACCACGACATGTTCGACTCCAGCGCGGGCATCTATGCGACCGGCGACCTGAACGGCGGCGTAGGTGGTCAAGGCCAGTGGAACATGGGCGGCGGCATGGGATTCGATTTTGGCGGTGGCGGCAACGTTTCCGACGACAACAACCCCAAGTGCACGGAACCCTGCCAGCAAGCGAACTTCTGGAGCGACAAGGAACTCCCAGTACACGTGGAATACTTCGAAAACGGAAGTTCTACCCAGACCAAGACCTGGGAAATCGACGCGGGCATTTCCATTATCGGCAACTGGAGCCGCTACAAGCCCAAGAAGAGCGTCGCCATCAAGATGGACAACGACGACTACGGCGACAAGGTGCTCAAGTATTCCCTGTTCACCACGCGCCCCGAAGCGAAGAAAATCAAGAGTTTCAACCTACGCAACAACGGTAACCGTTTCTGGTGCGACTACATTGGCGATGCCATGATGACGGCCCTCATGGAAGGCACCGACGTGGATTACCAGCGCAGCCGCCAGGTGGTGGTGTTCTACAACGGCGAATACTTCGGCATTCACGACCTGCGCGAACGCCTGAACCGCAGCTTTGTGGAAACCAACTACGGCATCGATTCCAAGTCCATCAACATGATCAAGATCAAGGGAACCGAGCTGGAAGCGAGCGGCACAAACGGAGCCTCCGTCGATGAATACAGGAACGTCGCAAACCAGGTTATGAACGGCAACTTCGCCGGCGAAAACAACCAAAGCTACATCCAGCTGAAGGAAAAGATCAACATGAGCAGCTTTGCGCAGTACATGTTGGCCGAAATGTACTTCCATAACGGCGACTGGCCCACCAACAACGTGCGCGCCTGGGGTGGCAACGGCTATCCGTTCAAGTATGTCGCGTTCGATACCGACCACGGTTACGGCTTTACGCCCGGTATTTCCGGGTTCGACGTGCAGGGCGAAAACATGTTCAGCTGGGTGCTTGGCAGCACCACGATGGATAACAGCCAGCAGCAGGGAGGCCAGCAGGGCGGCCAGCAACAACCTGGTGGCGGCATGGGCTGGGACATTGGTGGCGGTATGGGCATGTGGGGCGGTGGTGCAAAGCAGGGCCCCGGCCAGATGCTCAGCAAACTCCTGCAGAACCCCGATTTCAAGCGCCTGTTCATCAACCAGGGATGCATTCTCCTGAACGACTTCCTGACCTACGAACGCGTGCAGAAGACCGTCAAGGACATGATGGCGACTATCCCCGCTTCGGAACAGCAGCGTGACGTGCAGCGCTGGCCGCGCAACCAGGCAAAATTCACCTGGGCTCCCGATGGAAGCCAGCTGTTGCAATTCGCCCAGAACCGCACGCAGACGGTTCGCCAGGAGATGGCCCAGTACTTTGGCCTCTCGGGCGAAGCGAACGTTTCGATTACAGCAAGCGGCAATGGCACGGTGCTCGTGGAAGGCATGAAGCTCCCGAAGATGCCGTACCAAGGCAAGTTCTTCTCTGGCATGGAGATGGAAGTTACCGCGGTTCCGAGCAACGGTGCGGTTTTCGCCGGCTGGAGCGATGGCCAGACACAGAACCCGCGCAAGTTCCAGATCAACGGGCAAGCGAACATTACGGCTAATTTCAAATAGTTTATTGCGGGTCGTATTCCTCATTGTCATGCCGGGCTCCGTCCCGGCATCACTTGTTTAATTCCATAAAATTTCTATATGGCGCTCCTACGGAGCGCATATAGTGCGGCTCGGCAATGTCAAAAACAACATTATCTTTTTGCCGCTGCTCTCGCCTTTTACTATATTTCCCCATGCAAAATTTTTAACCCGAACCGCGCGGTTTTTTGCCGCGCGAAATTCAAAAGGAAAACACAATGGCTGACAATCTGTCCGTCCTCGGCAAGGCCCGCAAGGCCTACCAGCCGAAACTCCCCGTGGCGCTCCGCAACGGCGCCCTCAAAGTTGCTCTCGTGAAGGGCAAGCCCACCGAATCCGTCCGCGACCAGGCCAAGATCAAGGCCCTGTTCCCGAACACCTACGGTGCACCGTACATCGGCATGAAGAAGGCTACCAAGGCCGCTGCCGGTAAGGCCCTCAACGTGGGCGTGGTGCTCTCCGGTGGCCAGGCTCCTGGTGGACACAACGTGATCGCGGGTATCTTCGACGGTATCAAGAGCATCAGCAAGAATTCTAAGCTCCTCGGCTTCCTCGGTGGTCCGTCTGGCCTCGAGAACGGCAAGTTCATCGTGATCAACGAAAAGATCATGGACGCCTACCGCAACACTGGTGGATTCGACATCATCCAGTCCGGCCGTACCAAGCTCGAAACTGAAGAACAGTTCAAGAAGTGCATGGCCGTTGCCAAGGCCCAGAAGCTCGACGCTATCGTGATCATCGGTGGTGACGACTCCAACACCAACGCTGCTGTTCTCGGTGAATACTTCCAGGCCAACGGCGCTACCTGCGTGGTTTGCGGCTGCCCGAAGACCATCGACGGCGACCTCAAGAACGAATACATCGAGACCTCCTTCGGTTTCGACACCGCCGTGAAGACCTACTCCGAACTCATCGGCAACAT
>JAFZOV010000160.1 GCA_017550445.1 Fibrobacter sp. | reverse complement strand
TGGATACCCTGGCTGATGTAGTAATAGAGGCCGGCAGTCGGGGTAAACATACCTTCGATGCTCCAGCCACCATCGTAGAATCCCGCACTCGGGATGTTCACCGCCAGTGCGCCGAGAGAAATCGGCAAGAGCAACAGCGGCTCGTACTTTTTGACAATCGCCAAGTACATCAGGACGAAACTCACGATCCACATCACGATCATCGAAGGGGTGACGTATGCGAATCCGGTGTCGCCTGCAAACTCAACGACCGAATTTAAAAGAGAACTCATTTATCTGTACCTCTTAGGCGATGGTCATGAGAGTCTGGCCGTCGACGACAGTGTCGGTTTCCTTGACGGCGATGGAGTTCACAGTACCTGCGCACGGAGCGACAACCGGGTTTTCCATCTTGAGAGCTTCGATGATAGCCACTTCCTGGTTGGCAGCAACAGTGTCGCCGACCTTGACCTTCAGTTTGAACACGGAGCCAGCGAGCGGGCTCTTGACTTCGGTACCACCGGCAACAGCAGGAGCGGCGGCAGGAGCAGCAGCGACCGGAGCGGCAGCAGGAGCAGCGGCAACGGCGGCATTGGAATCAAGAACTTCTACTTCGACATCGTAGGTCTTGCCTTCGAAACTGATACGGACGGTTTTCTTCATTTTGATATTTCCTGGCTTAAAAGCCTGTTGAGTTTTAAAAGTTTGCCTTACTTGACGATCGTCCAAGCAGGAGAGTTAATGTTTCTGTAAGCAGTCACGCGGCAGGGCTGACCGATAGCCTGGGTCGCCGCTGCGGTCACGAGGGCGAGGAACTGGTCGTTGCTCATACCCGGGTGTTCTTCGAGGGCTGCCACGGCGGCAATGCCGAGGAAGGCCTGGAGCTGCTTGTTGGTGAAGCCCGGATGCACGCTCTTGGCGTTCGGATCCCAGTCGCAATGGGCAGGGCCGATTGTCTTCGGAGCGGCGGCAGCAGGAGCGGCGGCCGGAGCAGCCTTAACTGCAGGTGCCGGAGCCTTGTCCTTGTTGAGGCCGAGCTTGGCCATAATGAAGTTCATGAGGTAGCAGAGCACCGTGAGGCCCACGATCACCACCATCACCACAATAAGACCGGTTGCCTGGAATTCGATCAAGGAGCCGATACCGAAGGTGTCGGAGTCACCCTTACAACCCTGTTCGGTCGAGAATTCGCCCTTGCAGTAGGTCGAGCCCAGCTTGGCCTTGGCGATCGGGAGGACCTTGTGGCCGCCAGCGTTTTCGATAGAATCGCGAACGTCGCGTGCAAGAACTGCCTGATCATAGGTCTTATAGAGAACCGAATGGTTACCAGAGTGGGTTTCCACGATCTTGTAAACCATGTCGTCATTCATACCCGGCATAGAAAGCTGCGCCTGGACCTGGGCGGCATCGGAGGGGAGCATGAGTCCGAGCTGTTCGTCGAACTTGCCCTTCACCTTTGCAGCGGGACTCGGAGCAACGAGAGCCGGCTGCTGCACATCCGTTGCCGGGGCGGCGCTAGCCACTTCCTGAGCTTCGGGTGCATTAGTCTGTGTTTCGTTCATATTGGACTTAATCCATTCTTATGGGTTTCTGTTTTGTAAAAATCAGCGGTGTAAATTTAGAAAAAGCGGCGTTTTTTTAGCGCCGCCGAAAGCTACATGGTACCCGTTTCGAGACCTTTTACGGGGATATAGCGTATGGAGCCGTCAGCAGAGATAATCATCGCTACCCCGGCCATGTAATTCAGCCATTTCCATTTTTCGTAATACCTTACGTTCGCATGCCCGTTTGTCGTGTAGGCCAGCAGCGGGACAACCAAATAATCGTGGGTCACCAGGATATTCAAGCGTTCCATTTTGGCCAAATTCGCCAAAATTTCATTTTTCAACAGCTGTTCGCTGCGCTCTTCCAAGTCATAAAAAGCATCGGCATATTCGCCCAAGAAGGCATACTTGGAATACACAATCCAGCCGCCTGCGCTATTGATGTAGGATTCAGCCTTGGCAGTGTCCTTTGCATACCAGTCCCCGTTAAGTCCATCTAGAACTTCCAAGTCGTATTTGGACAAGCCGTAGCCCGCGGCAATATTTTCGCAAGTTTCCTTGGTACGTGTATACCCCGAATAGCCGAAATAGATTTTTTCCTTGTTCACGGCGGCAAGGCGCGCACCCAAATCGCGAGCATACAGCTTTCCGTTTTCGGTCAAGTGGCCCTTTTCGCCCGTCTCATTAGTGCGTTCACTATGGCGGATAATGAGCACCACCTTTTCGTTTGCCTTAAGGCCCGCATAAACCTCTACAAGGTCAGTGAATCCATCGGCTTCTTGCGGAGTCGCCATGCGCCATGCACCGGCATCATAAATGTAATAGTTGTCGTGAACAACGCGGCCTTCGCGAATTTCCTTGTCGTACTCGCCCGGGCCAAAGCCCACCGTATCTTTTTCCATGGGTTGCGCAATTCGCCATTCCTTGTTATTCACGTCGCAAATAAAACGCACCGCCGAATGGTCCGAGGTTTCGTAATCATTCGCAAAGAGTACGCTCTGTCCTTGATTTACGAAGGTGACCGTACCGGCATTTGCATCGGTACAAGGTTCAAAAAGATAAGCCAGCGGAATAAAGCCGCGCATATACTTTTCAAAGTTCGGGACATTCGTCACGCCGAAAGACGTTACGTTGTTTCGAATATCGTTGTAACGCCAAGCAGAATCGACACCGACTTCCCAGTCGGCAATCTGGATTTTCACATTAGGATCGTTCCAAATTCCGTCACCCTTCAGGTCTTCACCCAAGGTACCGATAAAATTCAGCGTCTCTTCTTTGCTAAAACGGTTCTGCACCAACGCCGAAATAGCAAGCAATACGGCATCGGAATCCTGCGCAAACTGCAACGAATCGATCCCGAAAGCAGCGAGAACTTCATACTTCGCCTGCTCTATAGCAGAATCCATAGGCACATGATTCATCAAGTGCTGTTCCACGCGCGGCCGCGACAAAAGCGTCAGAATATTTGTTTCGGGAAAAGCCGCAGCAACGGAGTCGGAAGAATCTACCGCAGCAGCCCGCTCCGCCAAGATTTCATAAACAAAAAGAGGCGCCTTGATCGTATCGAGGACCTGCTCCGGCGTATTGCCATGAGGATCGTCAGCAACAGGACTAACCGCATTGCCATTATCGGAATCGCTGCCGGAACCGCAACCAACCAAAAGTAAGGCCACTGCCAATGCAGTCGCCAAACATTCCACACACCACTTTAACCTTGCCATCAACCTACCATTACATTGTTCCCGAATCGAGTCCCTTTACCACGTAAAACACCCTCGTGCCATCGGGCTTGAACACGATTGCGACTCCCCCGAGATAATTCAGCCAATGATTCGATGAATCCTTGTAATACTTCAGGTCGATATTTTTACCCGAAGCATACACCACCAGGGGCACCATCACCAAGTCATGGGATACAAACAGGCCAACCTGCTTTCCCGAGCTTTCAAACGCGGGAATCAGGTAATCTTCAAAAAGCTCCGTACTGCGGGAATTCAAATCATAGAACGCATTGGAATAGGCGCCCTCATAAGCCCATTCGGACGCCACCTTCCAACCGCCGCCATGATTATCCTTCGCGTCTTTGTAGGCGGCCTCGTCTTTCACAAACCAGTTGTCGTTCAGGGCGGCGAGCGTATCGGCAAGCGTATCTTGTTCGCCACGGCCCTTGGCAATGCTGTTGCAAGTCTGGTGCGCACGGACAAATTGCGACGCCCCATAATAGAACTCGATGTCATTCGCTATGGATTTGCCAAGCTCCTGAGACTGTTCAAAACCGGCGTCATTCAAAGGCCCGGTCTTGGAATAATCGGAACCCCGTTCCGCATGGCGCAGCACTATAATCATTTTTTCCGTCGTGGCCAAGTTATCGACCAGTTTCTTGACATCCGTAAAATCATCTGCATGAGATTCATAAATGAACTTGTCGTTCAAATCGACCTTATTCGCAATCCGCCAAAGCAACGTATTCTTGTCGCATACGTAATCACGAACTTCATCGTTGATTGTAGCAGACTTGATAACGCCCGCGTTTTCGGCACTACATGGACCGAAATAATGTTCCGGGCCGTACACCACGACGGAATCAACGATGCGGACACTGTCTTTAATGTTCAGACTATCAATCACGCGAACGCTGTCGATAATACGGACGCTATCCACAACATGAATCGGGCCATCTACGACATTCAAACTATCGACGATATTCAGGCTATCCACAACGTTCAAGCTATCCACAACACGGACGCTATCCACAAAGTTTACGCTGTTGATCACCCTGACGCTATCGATAAAGCGCACACTGTCGCGGACTACAACAGAGTCGCGGAGAGCCTGTTCTGATTCTACAGCAGATCCCGTAGCCTCATTACATCCCCAAAACAGCAGCAATGCAGCCACCAAAACTCCCATCCAAATTTTTCGATTCATTTTCTCTCTTCTCTTTATACGATTACATCGTCATGGTGCCAGAATCGAGCCCCCTCACCGGCACATAACGAATTTTACCATCAGTTCCCAAGATAATTGCAAGTCCCGCCAAGTAATTAATCCATTGCTTGGTTTCAAAGTAGCGTAAGTTCACCTTCTTGTCGGTGAAATAGGCTGTCAGCGGAACTACAAACATATCGTGGGAAATGAAAATACCCACTTTCTTCACATTCGAAAATTCAGGCTTGATTATTTCGGTAATAAAGTTTTCGCTATAAGTCTTAAGATCGTAGAACGCATCGGAGTAGGCTCCCTTATAGGCATAGGCAGAAGCAACCACCCAGCCGCCACCATCGCTACTCTTGTGCTGTTCAAGCTTGCTGTTGTCCTTCACATACCATTCGCCATCAAGTGCTTCGATTGTATTTTCAGAGTAGCTAACCCCGGCGCCCTTAGCAATATTCTCGCAGGTTTCCATGCTTCTCGTGTAAGTCGAATTTGCAAAATAGATATCTTCGCCCTTGAACTTCTCACCCACTTGCTTCGACTGCGACTTGCCCTCGTCGGTCAAATGTCCGTTCTTGCCCGTATCGTCGGAACGCTTGGCATGGCGCAAGAAGAAGATGACCTTTTCACCCGACTTAAGTCCCTTGTAAACACTTTCGATTTCTTCGAAATCCTGGATATCGTCGCTGGTAGCGGCACGCCACTTGTTGCTGTCGTAAATGTAGTACTTGTCCTTGTTGATAGCTCCAGACTTCAGCTGGCCATTGTATTCACCCTTGCCAAAGCCGTAGGTATCTTTCTCCAAGTCCGTAGCGGCACGCCACTCATGAGTATCGGCATCGCAAATAAAACGAACCGAAGGCCCCGGCTGGTCGTAGCCCGAAACAAAGTAGGCGCTCAAGCTGTTGCTAATAAACTTGACATCACCGGCGTTATGCGAGCCGCAATCACCGAAGTTGTACACTTTGGTCCAGAAATGTTTCAGATGCTTTTCGAAGTCGGGAACCTCGCCCAAATTCCAGCTGGCCACATTGTTGCGAATTGTTGCGTAAGAGCCGCTAGTATCGAGCACCATGAGCCAGTCGGCAAGGTCAGCCTTGGCATTATTGTCGTCCCAGTTGCCATTGCCCTTAATGCGGTCGGCAATTCCCGAAGTATACGAAAGCATTTCGCTACCGGAGCCCTTGCGCTGCATCATGATCGAAATCGCAAGGAGCGCACCGCTATATTCATCACCATCAAAAAGTCCGATATCTTCGGCAAAGCGACCATCTGTCGTGGTCTGCTGCTGTTGCTGCGGGCCAAAGCCCCAGCCACTAAAGCCACCACCATTGCCGCCACCGGAGCCAGAGGATTCTCCCAGCTGAATTTCGAAGGAAGACAAAATATCCCGCAAAGCCTGTGCCTTGACCGCACGAACCGGCTGGTTGTTACCGCTGTTTTCCACAAGCTTGAGCACGCGAGGCGCTTCCATATGGGTCAGCATGTTCACGTTTACCGAATCCTTTTCGGTCACGTCCACCACCGCTTCCAGCGTTACAGGCTTAGAAGAAAGGCCTCCCGTCAGTTCGTTACGGAAGTATCCGTTGGCCTTCACGCGCAAATAGGGCGATACAAAATCGACACTGTCAAAATTAAAGTTACCGTCGCCATTCAGAATGCAAGTCTTGTGAGTGCGCTTGGAATCTGCCAGGTGCTGGGTGCTATCCAGTTCAATGAGTTTGATCGACGTACCATAACGGAAGGGGCCTTTTTCGGCGACGCCTACAAGACTAGCCCCCACAATGCGCGGCTCCGCCGTATCGACAGCAGCCGTATTCACAGAATTGCCACCACCGCCAAAGCTCCCCCAAGGCGAAGAGTGTCCACCGGTGCTTGAGCCCTCATCATCATCGGAATCATCAGCATCTTCGCCCGTCACAAGGACACCGTTGCGGCACGAGATACCAGTAGTCTTCGACACTTCATCCGAAGGAACCCATTCCCTAGCCAAGCAGAAATAAAGCTTGTTTTCACTTTTGACCAAGAAGGATTCGCCTTCGTTTTTGGCGGTACATTCCGGCAAGGCATCCACGTTCATCACAACCGTGGAATCGGTAATCACCGAGTCCTGGACCCCCACAACCGCACCGGTCGAAGAACTTGACTTACCAGTTTCACCCGGCTTGCCAGAATCTCCGGCACTGGAAATAGGACGCCCTAAAGAATCCTTTTTGACTTCACCGCTAGAATTTTTTTCCCAGCGGGAACCACTGGAGGTTCCATCGTCAAAAATGTCTTCTACGCCATCTTCATCTGAACTAGAGCTATGCTCCGAACACGCCTCAAAAGAGAGGGCCATAAAAGCACAGACAATAATCCAAAATAGGCGAGTCATTCGTCGTTCCTAAAAAACTATAATAAACAATATAAAAAAGTCTACACCATTTTCCCAGTTGCAAGGAACCGGGAATGCATTTCAAAGGCCCTTTCTAGGGCTATTGGCATATGAACTGCCTTGGCATGCTTTAGGCTATATTCCAAAAAATCTGTCAACGGTTCTCGGAAATCGGGATGGGCGCAGTTTTTGATAATCAATCTTGCGCGTTCCTCGGCCGAAAGCCCTCGCAAATCGGCAAGTCCCTGTTCCGTCACGAAAATCATGGTATCGTGATCCGTCTGGTCCACGTGACTCACGTAAGGCACAATGGAACTGATGGCGCCATCCTTGGCCACCGACGGCGTCAAGAAAAAGCCGAGGTAGCAATTGCGGGCAAAGTCTGCCGCGCCGCCGATTCCGTTCATCATAGAGGAACCCGAAACCAGGCTGCTATTCACGTTTCCAAAGATATCCGCTTCCAGGGCCGTATTCATGGAAATCACACCCACGCGGCGAATCACGTCGGGGCTGTTGCTCACTTCTTGCTGGCGAAGCACCAGATGCTTTTTCCATTCGGCAGCATTTTCTACGAATTCCTTCTGCGCATTTTCAGACAAAGTAAGAGCCGTACCGGAAGCCACGCCCAGCTTACCCTTCTTGAGGAGCGGAAGCACGGCTTCTTGGATTACTTCGGTATAAAGGTCGATTTGTCCCAGGCGATCGTCGCAGGACATGGCGTTTAAAACCGCATTGGCAACCTTGCCCACACCGCTCTGGAAAGCCATTCCCTTAGGGAGCCTGCCTTTCTTTTCTTCAAAGCTGATAAAGTCCAGGATGCGCTGGCCGATATTGGTCGAAATCTCGTCCGGTTCTACAAAAGGGTTCACCTCGTCAAGGCGAGACGTTTCGACGATTGCAATAACCTTGTTCGGGTCGATTTTCACGAACTCATCACCCACGCGATCGCCGGCGCTGTAAATCGGGAGAGGCTTTGCATGGGGCGGAAGTTCGGGCAGGGCCACATCGTGGATTCCCATGAAGGAATCGCCCAAACGGGTATTCAGTTCCAAGATAATCTTCGGAGCCATTTCCAGGTAGGTCACCGAATTTCCGCCCGATGTCGACAGACATACCCGACCGTCGCCCATAATGGCGGACACTTCTATAATGGCGACCGTCGGGGCAGGCAAAGCCCCCGTTCGCACCAGGTAGCCCATCTT
Organism: Fibrobacter sp.; assembly: GCA_017550445.1. The sequence continues at coordinate 13,050 of JAFZOV010000160.1, read as the reverse complement.
GCCCAGGTGGGCGTCAATATACTTGATTTGGCCGGCGTTAATGGCCTTGCGCAGACTCGGATTGCTCTGATAGGGCATTCTAAGCGACACCGCCTGCGCCCGAGCTAAAGCCCCGTCGCAGCTGTCGCCAGTCGACGCTCCCGAGAAGAGCGTCACCTTAAAAGGCTTGCCCTCGGCATGCAACTTTTCGGCACGGGCAGCCAATGCCGTTGGCACCTCTTTGGGGTAACCCGCCAAGGTAAAACCAGAAACTCCCAACACATCACCATCGTTAATCATTGCCGCGGCATCGGAGGCCGAGCACTTCTTTGCTTCAATCCAAGACATATATTAAAATTAGATAAAAAGACTCTTTAGTTCAGAATTCAGAGTTCAGAATTCAGAGTTTTTATCCATTCCGAATTCCGAAATCCGAATTCCGAAATCCGAATTTTCTACTTTCCCTTTCCGTGAAGCATTTCATCAAATACAACTTGATTGGCGTCATGAACACGCTTATTACCCTAGCCTCGGTCTGGGTGATGCATCAGCTTTTGGACTGGAACCTGGAACTTTCGAACTTTCTCGGGTTCATTTTCGGCGCCATCAACAGCTACCTGATGAACCGTATCTGGAACTTCAAGAGTCAAGGTCGCAAGCGCACCGAAATCATCCGATTCATCATCGTGTTTATTGCCGCCTATGCGCTCAATTTCGTGACACTCGAAGCAACCGTCTATGCACTCAACATGGCCTGGTGCAAGCCCTTCACCGACTTCATTTCTGGGTTCATGAAGTCAAGCTTCTTTGCAAACATCGTCGCCAACGGCGTGTACGTCGTCGCAAGCTTTACGCTATATAAGAAGTGGGTGTTTAGATAGACGAAAGAACGGACCTGCGGTCCTACAGACGAAAGACGAGAGACGACAACTGTATAAGGCGAGTGCCGCGACAAACGTAGTTTGGCATGGCCGAGCCGAACAGTTGGTACTTGAGCGTTGCGAAAGTACAAAGACGAGAGAACGCCCGTTTCTCTTCCTGTCATGCCCGCGTGTTTTCCTGTCATGCCCGCCACCGAGCGGGCATCTCCTTTCCCATTTAAAGAAATGTGTTCAAATAGAATAGGAGATCCCCGACCAAGTCGGGGATGACGCAGAAAAGAACAGCATACAAAAAGGGCGCCTTGCGGCGACCCTTTTTTGCAGCGGAGCTGCACTAGCTTATCTCAAGAGCGTCGATTAGAACGGTACGAGTTCAACACGGCGGTTCTTGGAGCGGCCCTTCTTCGTCTTGTTGTCGGCGATAGGCTTGTCAGAGCCAAAGCCCACAGCGCGGACGCGGTCAGAGGAAATACCGTTCTGGATGAAGTAATCCACCACAGCCTGGGCACGATCCTGAGAAATCTGCTTGTTGATATCTTCAGAGCCAGTGTTGTCGGTATGACCCTGGACTTCGATGTTAGCAGTACCGAACTTCTTCATGAGCTTCACGATGTTGTTCAAGGTCTTGTAACTTGCCTTAGTGAGCTTCTTGGAGCCACTCTGGAAGTTAATACCCTTCTTCAACTGTTCGAGGTCTTCAGCCTTGTTGAGCGGGCAACCCTTCTTGTCGATACGTACGCCTTCGAGGGTGTTCGGGCACTTATCGATGAAGTCAGGCACGCCGTCCTTATCGCTATCGACCGGGCAACCGGCGGTGTCAACTGCAGCGCCTGCCGGAGTATTCGGGCACTTGTCGAGACCGTCGTAAACGCCATCCTTGTCAGCGTCAGCAGCGCAACCAATAGAGTCAACAGGCACGCCAGCCGGAGTATTCGGGCACTGGTCAATACCATCAGGTACGCCGTCCTTGTCGTAATCGAGCGGGCAACCGGTGTTATCAACAGTCAGGCCAGCCTTGGTATCCGGGCACTTGTCGAGAGCGTCAGGTACGCCATCCTTGTCGGCGTCAGCCGGGCAACCCGTAGAATCAACAGCCACGCCCTGCTTGGTGTTCGGGCACTGGTCAACTGCATCAGGTACGCCATCGCCATCAAAGTCGCCTTCGCAACCTTCGGCGTTCACCTGAGCACCTTCGCGAGTGTTAGCGCACTTGTCAAGAGCATCGGGCACGCCATCCTTGTCAGCATCAGCCGGGCAACCGAGGGTGTCGACCGGGAGACCTGCCGGAGTGTTCGGGCACTTGTCGAATGCATCGGCAACACCGTCCTTGTCAGCATCAGCCGGGCAACCAGTTTCGTCAACCGGGAGACCTGCCGGAGTATTTTCGCACTTGTCGAGACCGTCATAGACACCATCCTTGTCGGTGTCCATCGGGCAACCAGCAGCATCGACCTTCACACCAGCCTGGGTGTTCGGGCACTTATCCAAGACATCAGGTACGCCGTCCTTGTCGAAGTCCGGTTCGCAACCGAGAGAGTCAACCGGAGCGCCTTCACGAGAATTTTCGCACTTGTCAATGCCATCGAAGATGCCATCCTTGTCGGTATCCATCGGGCAACCCAGGGTATCGATCGTTGCGCCAGCCGGAGTACCCGGGCACTGGTCAAGGCCATCCGGCATGCCGTCCTTATCTTCGTCCACCGGGCAACCCACGGCGTCAACAACAGCCTTTGCCGGAGTATGTTCGCACTGGTCCTTGTCATCAGAAACGCCATCGCCATCGCTATCGCTCTTAGCATTGCCGCCAAAGCGCCAAGTAAGGGCTGCGGTACCGGCAATCGTCGGAGTCGGGGCATAGCCGTAGCTCACAGGACCCGTCTGGTTGTCGTGATGAATCATGTGCTGATCGACACTCTTCATTTCATCGTCAGCATCGTAACCGAGGTTAGCCAAGGTACGGAAGGCGATATCTACGCCCATGGCGAAGTCGATGTTCCACGGAAGGTGGAAACGCAAACCCGGAGTAAGGAGCATCGGGTCGTCCATCGGGTCGCGACGGTAGGCACCGTCTTCAACACGCATTTCGCCGGAGTATTCCACGAAGATGTCCACCCAGCTAGCAGGCATCACGTTCAAGCCGGTGCCATAAACCAGGGTGTTGGTTCCTTCGCCTGCATAGACAAAGCCCACATGGGTGTTCCACAGGACCGGCACCCCAAGTGCGCCGAAGTTCAAGGAGAACACCATTGTTCCAGCAAAGTTAAATTCATTAGAAGTATAGGGGTTGGTCTTGCCAGCGTCGTCGCTCAAGTACCAAGCGTGACGGGGGCGCACGCCCACATTTTCGTCACCGGTGGGGATATAGACATCACCCTGAACAGCGAGGCCAAAGAAACTCTTGGAGTCTCCCACAAGGCCTGCCTTTAACCAAACATCGAGGTCACCACGGCTAGCGGTCCAAATATCGCCTTCGCCCTTGCCCTTCAAGTTGGCATGATCGTAATAAAGCGGAAGTGCCACACCGAGGTCGATGAAATCCTTCAGGCCGATGGCTGCATGCACATTACCCGAAAGAGTACCCGCATTTCTATGGAAAGTGCGGTCCTGGTTTCCCAGTTTAAGCACGCCACCACGGGATTGCGACCAAGAGTCCGTAGAAATATCTCCGCCCGTACCGAGTTCAATACCCCACTGACCCAACGTGTAAGCGTTGTGTTGATGTATACCGGAGGTTCCACCCTGAAGCCCTGACTGGGCAAAGGCAAGACCACCAGCGACCAATGATAAAGCAATGATTTTTTTCATTGTAACCCTCGCATGTCTTTATTCCATTGTTTCCCAATGTAGTATTTTTGCAAGTTTTGAGCCGATTGTGACCGAGCTCACACCCAAAATCGCATATAAAATCAACATATTTCGCACAAATGCAACTAAAAGTTTATATTAAGCATCAAAATAATGATTATGAACCCGATTTTATCTATACAAAATATCCGACGAGACTTTAAAATGGGCGACGAGACCGTCCATGCCCTCCGTGGAGTCTCCTTCGACATCTACCCCGGCGAGTTCGTCACGATCATGGGTACAAGCGGTTCCGGTAAATCCACCATGCTGAACATCCTGGGCTGCATGGACAAGCCCACCTCGGGCGAATACATTCTGGACGGGGAACACACCGAAAAATTAAAGCGGGACGCCCTTGCAAGAATCCGCAGCAAGAAACTGGGGTTCGTTTTTCAGAGCTACAACCTTTTGAGCCGCACCACCGCCATCGAGAACGTGGAACTGCCCTTGCTTTACAACTCAAGCATTTCAGCGGCGGAACGACGCCACCGGGCTATCGAAGCATTGAAGATGGTTGGCCTAGAAGAGCGCATGAACCATGTCCCAAACCAGCTTTCGGGCGGCCAGCAGCAGCGAGTGGCCATCGCACGCGCCCTAGTGAACGACCCTGTGATTATTCTAGCCGACGAAGCGACCGGAAACCTGGACACGCGCACCAGCTACGAAATCATGATGATTTTCCAGGAGTTGAACCGCCAAGGAAAGACCATCGCCTTCGTGACACACGAACCCGACATTGCCACCTTTAGCGGCCGCACCATTACGCTTCGTGACGGGCTCCTTAAGAAGGACGTCAAGAACGAGAACGTGCAAGACGCCAAGCAAGCATTTGAAGCATTACCACCCCCCGAGGTTTTTGACGAGGAATGATTAACGAGTTACGAGTTCTGAGTTACTAGTTATTAGAATCGCAGGCATAAAAAAGCTTCTTGCATCTAAAAAATCTAGTAACTAGCCCGAAGGGCGGAGTAACTACAAACTATTAACTGCGGCGAAGCCGCTACTGCCTATGTCTCCACTTACTTTAATAAAAATTTCCCTCCGCGCACTTTTGCGTAACCGTATGCGCACCTTCCTTTCGGTGCTCGGCATCGTTATCGGTGTCGCTGCGGTAATCACCATGGTCGCCATGGGCGAAGGTTCCAAGAAGTCTATCAAGGAACAGATGACCGCCATGGGCACGAACGCCATCATCATCATGCCGAACCAGAACAGGCGCGGTGGCGTGCAGATGGAATCTACCGAAATGCTCGAAGAGGCCGACGTCATCGCCATCCGCGAAAACGCCACCTACATCAACGGAGTCTCTCCGATGATGACCGTAAGCGGGCAAGCCATTGTAGGCAACAACAACTCCCCCACCAGCCTTTCAGGCGTGTCGGCAGACTACCTCAAAATTCGTAACTACGAAATTGCCGACGGCGTGATGTTCGACGACGAAACAGACCGCATGGCAAAAGTCTGCGTCATTGGACAAACCGTGGTAAAGAATCTGTTCCCCGAAGGCGACCCAATCGGCAAAACGATTCGCTACAAGAGCATTCCGCTTAAAGTCATAGGCACCTTGAAGGCGAAAGGTTCCGGCGATTTCGGTCAAGACCAGGACGACGTGATTTTCACGCCGTACCAGACCGTGATGAAACGGTTCTCTGCCACCACGAACATCCGCCAGATTTTCGCCAACTCCATTGGCGAAGGCTACGCCGAAAAGGCCACCGAAGAAATCATGGGAATCTTAAAGGAACGCCGCAGCTGGACCAGACCCACCGACCCCTTCCGCGTTTTCACTCAAGAAGAAATGATCCAGATGGTTACAAGCACCTCTGACATGCTTTCGCTGGTTCTCACCGCCATTGCAGGAATTAGTTTGTTTGTAGGCGGTATCGGAATTATGAACATCATGTATGTTTCGGTTACCGAACGCACCAAGGAAATTGGCCTGCGTATGGCTATCGGGGCCCGTGGCCGCGACATCCTTTTGCAGTTCCTTTTTGAATCCGTGATTATTAGCCTGCTGGGCGGTGCCATTGGCATCGCCATCGGTATTGCCGCCTCCGAAACGGTGAAGATGGCCATGAACTGGCCCATGAGCATTTCAATCACCAGCGTTATCGTAAGCTTTGGCGTTTGCTTTGCTACCGGAGTCTTTTTCGGATGGTACCCCGCCCGTAAAGCAAGCCGCCTCGACCCCATCGAAGCTTTAAGATTTGAGTAGGTGTGATTCAAATTACGAAATCTTACAATTTGCTTGCAAAATATTTCGAGAGAAGCTATATTGGCTCCGAATAAACGGAGAATAATATGCATCTCAAGAAAACTTTGGCAGCACTTTCTGCAACTGCAGCGTTTGCTGCAACTACCCCTTATGATTTGATTCGCCCGACCTGGCCTTTGAGCTGGGATGCGAAGGTCTTTGAAAAATTTGACACGACCGTGACCAAGAAGTACGGCGTTCTGAACATCGACAAGACTCCGGCAAGCTTTAAGGCGGGAGCCCTAATGCCCGACACCTTGGATCAGGCCTACTTTGACGCCATCAACACCAGGATTTCACCGATTCGCGTAAACCAGGCGGGCTACCTGAAAAAAGACCCGGAACGTCAATTCTACTTTGTGGGCACCAAGGCCACAGAATTTGAAGTCGTGGATGCAGACGGCAAGTCACTCAGCACCAAGATTACAGGAACCCTTACCAATAGCGGAATCGAAACGACAAGCGATTGGACGATTGTTGCGGGCACGGATGCCTCGACAAATGACCAGCAACGTTACAAGGTCGAAATTACGGGACCTTCCGGTAATGTCTTTGTCGGTCATATTCCGCAGAGCGTGCCCACCGGCAAGCGTTTGCGCATCAAGGTGGGCGACGAAATTTCCAGCACATTCATTGTGAGCGACGACGTTTACACCATGGCAAAGGATGCCGCACTCAAGTTCTTCGGCATCCAGCGCAGTGGCGATTCCAAATCTTGGTTCCATGGCCCAAGCCACGTGAAAGACGGCGCAGGCAAAGTGGTAATTGTAGAAAAATACACTCCGATAGCTGTTGAAGGCTATACATCGAAAGAAGGCGCTTTGCAGGGTGGCTGGTACGACGCAGGAGACCACCTGAAGGAATCACAGACACAGGCTTTCGCGTTTGCAGCACTCGCCGTGATGTCTGCAACGAACCCCGCTAAAGACGTGGACCATTACGCCTACAACCAGGGAAATTTTGTAACGACCGACGGCATTCCCGATGTTTTGCGAGAAGCCAAGCACGGCGCAGACTTCTTCTTGAGGGCTTACGAATTTGCCAAGGGCGTCGTTGATGACATGCCTGTTTCTGTAGGCAACTTTGGCGACGACCACGGTTGGTGGGGGCGCCCGGAAGTCCAAGATTACGTAACCGTTACGGGTCGCGGAGGCCCTGCCGAACGAGACGTGCGACTCGGAGAACTCGGCGCCAACATTTCTGCCGAAATCGCCGCGGGTCTCGCCATTTTGAGCAAGGACTACGCCAAGTACGACAAGAAATTTGCGGATAGTTGCTTGGTTGTCGCTGAAAAGATGTATGCATTCGCCAAGGACATGGCACAGGGTAAGACATTCAAAAACAACAAGAAAGCTGCAGGTTGGGGTTCAGCAGCCTACATGGGCAACAACGAGTTTGCCGATGACCTCGCCCTCGCCTCGGTAGCACTCCTCTATTCCACCGGCAAAAAGGATTACGCCGATGACATGATTCGTTCCAAGGATCTCTATGACGGCCAGAGTTTCGGTGACGGAGCAGGATTCTTTGCAGGCGGATGGTTTGCAACCGAAGACAAAGCCTTTTTAAAAAATGTTAAGAATACAAGCTGGGCAAATTCCTACACCTACGCACTGTACGCTTTGTACAAGTTAATCCTCGCCGACAAGACCAAGGCCACTGAAGTATACGGCCTTACCGAAGAAGAACGTCTTAACGCTATCGAAGACTGCCTTGCCAGCATGATTGCCAACCTTGGCGATATGGGTAGCACAGGAAGCGCCTCCATTCTTCTCCCGGCAAGCGATGTAGGTTGGAAACAAAACACCATTACTTATGACCCTATTTGGTACGCCATGATGACCGATCAAGAATGGTTATTCAACGGCTACCAAGCCGGAAATATCTTTGACGTGTTGGCCTACGCCGATGTGGCTACCAGCATCGAAAAGCAGGGAATCAAGCTTCCGACCATGGCAAGCCCCAATCTAAAGGCAAACGAAATGCAACAACTCGGTATTAACCAGCTGAACTACCTGTTCGGCGTAAACCCGTGGGACATTTCGTTTGTGTATGGCATTGGCGACAAGAACGATGCACACCCCTTCCACAGGGCAGCCAACCCCGAAGGTAGAAACATGCCTGGGCTCAGCTACAAATACGTAGCTCCCGTCGGAGCCCTAGTTGGATGGCTCCCGCCCGATGCAAAAAATTCGATGATTCCTGGATCAAGTATGAGCTGGGAATACTACTACGCCTCAGAACCCACTCTTAATGCGGCAACGCTTTTGACTTCTGCGCTTACCCTAGTAAGCAACGGTGGTGACGATTACTACGAAAAGAAGTGCGAAAGCTGCGACACCACGGAAGCTTCGCCCTTCTCTGGCGAAATTTTTGCAGCAGCATACCATTACACATATAGTGACTTAGACTTTTTCAACCTTCAGTTCTTTAACGAGACCATGGAAGACATAGACAGTGTCGTCGCCTACATCTACTTTGACGCCACAGAAGAAGAAGTCGAATCATGCGGAGTCATATTCGATCATGACCTATGCGTCACTTACGATCAAGCCGGTTTTAGCAAGGCCTGCAGTAACGACAGAGAGCTTAGAAATTTTTTGAGAAGCTCTAGTCCCGTAAAAATTGAAGACACCTACAACAAAGACAAGAAAACCTACACCTGGGAACAAGCCCTCAGCGTTGGCACCATCGGCTTCGGCACCAGGATTCGTCTTGACATAGGAATTTCTTCTGGAATTTCAAACGACGGCTTCAAAACCTGCGAAACAACTAGAAGTCCCTCCAATGTCAAGGTCGCCGAAGGTTGGAGCTTTATTGCCCACACTGAAACCAAGGACGCCCCCGCTTACGCAGGCGCTCCCGACTGGGCTAGGGACCAAGGCGACATCCAGCAAGCACCTCAAGATCCGTACATTGTGATTCGCAGCAAGGGCAAGCTCCTATGGGGTTACGGTCCGGGCAAGACCACCGACGACCGCGTAGGCTTTGTCAAGCCAGTCGTCACCGCAAAGGCCCGTATGCAGGTTGCCAAGGACAAGCTCTACGTGCTCGCAACCGCACAGGGAACCAAGACCGTGAAAATCTTTGACATGTTGGGTAACCAGCTTATGGAACAGACTTTTAACGGAACCCGCACCGAAGTGAACCTCGCAAGGCTTCCGCACCGTGGCACGCTCATTGCAAGAGTCACGCAAAACGGCAAGGTCCTTGCAACGCAGAGCATCAAGGTAAGATAATTCGGAATTCAGAATTTTGAGTTCGGAACTAAAAGAATCAGCGCCCGAAAGGGCGCTTTTCTTTTACATTTTCTGTTTTGATGAAAATTGAACAGGAGATGTCCCCGTTCCGAGGACCATATCCACTAAGCAGCAAAGCTGCAAGTGGTTATTGGCCTGCTAAATCGGGCATGACAACCATCATCGAGGATTCTTTACTATTTTAAGGGCATGGAACTCCTAGAATTTTTAAAACCGATGCCGGTCGTGGGCATTCTCCGCGACATTCCCCAAGGCGCTGAAGAAGCATGTGTCAAGACTGCCGCTAAATGCGGACTCAAGGCCATTGAAGTCACCATGAACACTGCAGCCGCCGAAGAAATTATCGCCACGATTAAAGCTCACGCCAAGCCCCTCGGCATTGCCGTCGGTGCAGGCACGGTCCGCCACGGCCACGACTTGGAAAAGGCCATCGGCGCCGGCGCCGAATTTATTGTAACGCCCAACACCCGCAACGAAATCATCCGCCTTTCGGCAACGGCACGCATCCCGATTATTCCGGGCGCGCTCACCCCCACCGAAGTGCAGAAGGCTTTCGACCTGGGCGCCACCGCCGTAAAGATTTTCCCGGTAAACTGCGTCGGCGGCCCTGAATACATCAAGGCCCTCCGCGGCCCCTTCCGCGACATTCCGCTGATGGCCTGCGGCGGCGTAAACGCAGAAAACGCTCAAGCCTACCTCAAGGCTGGCTCGAACCTAGTATCTTTCGGAGCAAGCATCTTCAACCCGACTCTCATGAAAGAGAACAAGTGGGACGAAATTGAAACGCGGCTCACAAAGTTGCTCGCCGCCATTAAATAAATAGTTCAGAGTTCTAAGTTACTAGTTACTAGAGCGTTTCAATATAAAAATCTCTAGTAACTCTAAACTAGCCCGAAGGGCGAAGTAACTAGTAACTGAAAATAGCGCTTTGGGCGCTATTTTCGCATTTCCTGCTTCATTTTGTACATGGAAACGTCGGCGCTGTGTAGCATGTCGTCGACTTCCTTGTAGTCTTCGCTGGAATGTGCGATGCCGTAAGCAAACGAAGCCTGCTTATCGACAATCTTGATTTCGGAAACAATCTTTTCCATGCGTTCGGCGCAAACGAAGGCGCCCTTCACGTCGGTTTCGGGGCAAATGACCATGAATTCGTCGCCGCCCATTCTAAAGAGCTGGTCTGTTTCGCGAAGAATATCCTTGATGGCCGTCGATACCGAACGTAAAAGCAAGTCACCTGCCTGGTGACCGTACCGGTCATTTGTCGCCTTAAGGCCGTTCAAGTCAAAATAGATAATCGCGAACTGTGTCCCATAGCGTTTGGAACGGGAGAACCATTCGCGCAGCGAGAACATACCGTGACGGCGGTTGAAACACCCCGTCATGTCATCCGTCAAAGAAATGTCGCGCAAGTTGCGTAGTGAACGGGCCAGACGAATATGTACGTTCACGCGGGCAAGGAGAATTTCGGCAATGGCGCTCTTGCTCACAAAGTCCGAAGCCCCCGCCTGGAATCCCTTAGTCACGCTATCGGAATCTTCGCGGTTGGTCAAGAAAATTACCGGCAAGTCATCCAGGGCATGGCGCTGGCGAATGCGCAGGCAAACGTCAAAGCCGTTCATTTTCGGCATGTTGATATCAAGCAAAACCAAATCCACCTGGTTATCGGCCAGGAACTCCAGAGCATCTTTACCGGAATTACAACATTCAACACTATAACCGACACGCACCAGAAGGTCCTTGGTCTTCTCCAAGATTTCGGCGTTATCGTCTACAATAAGAATTTTTTCTTCAACCATAGCACACCTCCCCAAACCACAGGGACTACACTAAGATAATATTGTTTTACAGAGCTGTCTATTCTATTTACACAAGATCTGCTAAAAATGTATGGATTCCCGCCTTTGCGGGAATGACAATCAGCATTAAAGGAACCTTAACATAGGAGCAGAAGAAATTAGCCCAAGTGCCGCAGCATGCTCGAAAAACAGCGCAAGGGAACGCTTACGTTCGTCAGTAAAGCGGTAATCCAGCGCGGAATAGTAATTTTCTATAACGGCACGGGGCAAGTCCACCGGATAGCGTGCAAGCCATTTATCCAACGACCGTGACGGATTTTCGCGGAACCGTTCAACACTTTCGCGGGTCGCCTGCAAGTAGCGAAGCAAAACCGGCTTAAGCTCCGGCTCCAGGGCGGCCTTAGAAATGATCCACGCCCCAAAGACAAAAGGCACCTGTTGCCAATCCTGCCACAAGGCTCCCAAATCGTAATCGTAGGCAAAGCGATGACGTTCATTTTCTTCAAGAGCCTGGTCGCCAATCAGCAAACACGCATCATCGGCAGGTTCATAAACGCCGGCACGATAAACCGGCTGCAGGCCAAATCGTTCCTGCAACAGAATTTTCAACAAATTAACTGATGTTTCGCTTTGAGCCGTAAGACACACCCTCTTGCGGGACAATTCCTCTACAGGCACCTTTGAAAACAACTTAACGGACCGAACCTCAAAAGAACAGGAAGTGCAAATATCCGGAGCAAGAACAAAAGCCCCCGGTTTTTGCGCAAAGGTAATGGACGATGCCGGAGACAAGTGAATCGAACCCTCTTTTAGTCCAGCACAATGCACACTCGGCACCCCGTCCACAAATTCAATGTCACGGAATTCGGACTCTCGTCCGAGGAAGTCATGAAAAAACGGCGCACAGACCAAAAATGGGATTCGTCCAACTCGTAAAGCCATGTAAAAAAGTTAATTTTTCGCCACGACCCGCAACAGGGGTCAAAAACAAATAACAGATGAATAACCGAAAAATGGCTAAGGTATAATGGCTGTATTTCATGTAAAGAAGACCTCGCTCGGCGATGACCAGACTTCCCTGGTGTTCAAGGGCAAGATTGTTGAAGGCCCCATCAGCAAGGGCATGACTGTAGAAATCCCCGTCACACAAGAGGCGGTGGTAAGAATGAAAATTTTTGATGTCGTTCTTTTTGAAAAGCAGAAGGACGAATCCAAGAAGGTTGGACTTGTGGTTGATTTCAAGGACTTGCCCGATGACATGGAAGTCATCATGAGCCTGAACATCGCCGAAGAAGACCTCACGATTGTAAACGAGTAAGGCAATTCAGCCTTTTCGCAAATACGGATGGACCAATGATTAAAGAAAGACTGCGGGGAGTGAATTTGGGTGGATGGTTCAGTCAGGTAGACTGCATCCAAGAAAAAGATCCCGTAGGGTTTCCTGGGATCATTGAACATATCAAGACGTTCCTCGGCAACAGCGACTTCAAGCGCATCCGCGGTGCGGGGTTTAACCACGTCCGCCTGCCGGTAGACTACTTCAACCTGTTCGACGAAAGCACTATCAAGCCGAAAGAAGAAGAGTTCGCACTCCTGGACAAGGCAATCAAGGACATTCAGGCAAACGACCTCGACGTGATTCTTGACCTGCACAAGTGCCCGGGCCACGACTTCCATTTGGGTTGTTCGCAAGAACAGCCGTTCTTTGTTAGCGCCGACGCCCGCAAGGACACCGCCAAGGTGTGGTCGTTCATGGCGGAACGCTACAGCAACGAACCTCGCGTAATGATGGAACTCTTGAACGAGCCCGCCGCTGCCGACTCCCTTGTTTGGGACAAAGTAAAGGACGAAATTTTCTGGGCCATCCGCAAGCACGCCCCGAAGAACACGATCGTGGTAGGCGCCAACAAGTGGAACAGCGCCCGCGAATTCAAGTACCTGACTCCGCTTGACGACGACAACGCCATTTACAGTTTCCACACCTACACTCCGGTAACATTTACGCACCAGAGTGCCGAATGGATCCGCGATCCGTT
>JAFZOV010000159.1 GCA_017550445.1 Fibrobacter sp. | reverse complement strand
TTCTGGATGGACTGCCGGCAGGGGAACAGCAACTGGTTCTCTATTCTGGTGATCCCAAGGTGGTTGCAAAATTGCGCCAGTCGGCCGTGCCGACCCAGTTCTATGTGACATTTACGCCGGTGGAGTTCGATAAAGGGGCTACTCTTGAGCAGCAGTGGATGACCTACACTCCGCCCAATCAAAATATTTTCAAATAACCCCTTGCCGAAGTGAAATTCTTTTACTAACTTTGGGGGCGCATTGAGCTATGGTGTAATGGTAGCACAACAGATTCTGACTCTGTTTGTCTAGGTTCGAATCCTGGTAGCTCAACGAAGACTCTTTGTTCACACCCCTGAACAGAGAGTTTTTTTTGTAGTTATCTTTATTCGAGAGTTTTTATTTTTGGATTATGGAATTCTTTGACTACTACGAGAAGCTTTTTGGTGAGCGTTGGCCTGCCTTGCTGGAATCCCTGAAAGGGGACGGCTGTGCAATGGAATTGCGTTTTGGCGATGGCCTTGAGCCTTACTACTTGGACGAAGCTTCTGTTTTTGCGGCTAAGGCCCTTGGGGTAGAACCTGGTGACGATGTGCTTGATATGTGTGCGGCTCCAGGTGGAAAGACTCTTGTGATTGCCTCGATGCTTAAAGGTGAAGGTTCCTTGCAGAGTAACGACCGTTCGCCGGATAGGCGGCTTAGGCTGCAACATGTAATTGAAAATTCCTTGCCCGAGAGTTGGCGCTCCGTAATCAAGGTGACTGGCTACGACGGTATGAAGTTTGGGCTTCATAAAAAGGAATGTTTTGACAGAATCCTGTTGGACGCTCCCTGTTCATCGGACCGTCATGTGTTGAATTCGCCTGCCCATTTGGAAGTCTGGTCTGCAAAGCGGGTCAAAAGGCTTTCTGTGGAACAGGGTGCTCTGCTTGCTTCTGCGGTGGATGCTCTTAGGCCGGGCGGAACCGTTATATATGGCACTTGTGCGCTTTCTCCTTTGGAAAATGACGATGTGGTTAGGAAAATCCTGAAAAAAAGGCCTTCTATGCGTTTTGCGCAAATCGAGAACCTTTTAGAGGGGGCCGACCGTACTGAATTCGGCGTACACATCTTGCCCGATCGTTCCCAGGGGCGTGGGCCAATTTACTGTGCTAAGCTGGTGAAGGAAAAATAGCGGTTTTTTAGAGACTTTTCCGCATTTTTTTATTTATCTTTACAATATGTTTAAGCGAATTGTTTTTTCGTCGTTTTTGACGCTGGCAACTGCACTTTCCTTTGCCGACGTCGCTGGTGGTGAACAACCTGCTCCGCAGGTCGAATCGTCGTCTTCGGTGGCATTGTCCTCTTCTGCAGAGGTCGTGTCGTCTTCGTCGGAAGAACCCGAAGGTCCCAAGCATCGCGAAGTTCCCGTTCGTTACTGGGTGAACGGGGATTCCGTAGAACTTGACGCGATTTTTGTGAAAATCGAAAACGATACAGTCTACCTGAAAAAGCCTACAGAAGCTGAACTGCGCCATATTGAACACCTTACCGACAAGAAGGCCATCGCCCTTCAGGAAAGTAACGGCCAGGAAGTGGAACAGGTTGAAGACGAAAACGAAGAAGTGGATTTGACGAAGCCTGCCGAAATTATCATGACGGACGCTGTCAAGGATTCGATGGCTGCCCAATCCGATACGACGAAGGCTGAAGCTGCTCCGGTAGATGACGGTTCCGATGACGACTTGGAAACGGCTCTCCAGAAAGAAGACAAGCGTGTGAAAATGGAAGAAATCGCGAAAATGGAACAGGAAATCCGTGAACGCGAAATCCAGGATAGTATCGCTGCTGCGAAAAAGAACCCTTACATCAAGATATACAGGTTTGCCCTCAAGCGTCTTTATAACTTGGAAGACGAGGTGATGATTGACCTATCCCTTTCGAACTATTTTGTTCCAGAAAAGAAGGTCGTCGAAGAGACTATTGAACTTTACCCGCCAGGAAAGGCAAACTTGCTGGTGGTCTCGGAACCGGAAGCCTGCTCCCTCTATGTTAATGGCATTCCGCTGAAGCAAGTGGCTCCTGATACCATTAGGAATATTAAGCCGGGCAAGTACACTATTTCGGTGATGAAGGTCTTGAAAGACGTGGAATGGTGGGGCTCTGCCGTGGTGCGTATCAACGCCGACAGCCTGAACAAGGTGACCATTCCTGTGTTGCGTCCTTCGACGCGCTTGACGTTGAATTCCAACCCTGAAGCGGCTGAAGTCTACGTGGGCGAGGCGCCGTCCTTGAACAAGATGCCTCACTACATGACCGACATGATTGTAGATAACGTAAAGCCTCAGGTCAAGACGACGGTCTATTTCAGAAAGGTGGGCTACCGTGATACTTCGGTGACGACGGAAATTAAACCTTATATGCCAAACCTTGTGTATGTGGACATGACGCCCGTGCTAGACGACCTTGAGTTTATCGAAGAACAGAATGCCTTTAACAAGGAACGTAGCCAGAGGCGTATTGGCCGAGGCCTTTTGTGGGGTTCCATTGTCCCGATTATTGCTGGTGGCGTTATGTGGTACCTGGCTGAACGGGATTGGAGCAAGGCTGCCGACAAGAAACATGCCTATGAGCGTTTGTCTGCATTCGATAGCGACGATACCCGACAGATGGTCAAGGATAACCATGAACTGAACGATAGTGGCGATACCAAGTGTGGCGTTGCCATTGGCCTTGGCGCCTTGGGCTTGGGCCTCTTGACTGCTGGCATTATTCTTGCGTTCTAGCGTTGTAGGTTTGCTATGATTTGGAAGTCCTTGCTGGTGTGCATACTATGCGGGACTTCTTTTATATGTGCCCATCCCCATGTGTTTATTGAAACGACGGTCAAGGCCGTGTTTGACGATGCGGGCTTTTCGGCGATCAGGAATCATTGGGTCTACGATGAACTGTACAGTTCGGCCATGATGTCGTCGGGAGATGCCGATGGTGACGGCAAAATTTCGGAATCCGAAAACAAGTGGTTCTGTGAAACGATTTTAGGTCCGCTTAAGGAATTTAATTACTTCAATTATGTATTGTCGGGAACCGTTTTTTTGAAGGTCCTGGGACTGTCGAATTTCAAGGCGACCTTTAAGAATAATCGTCTGGTGTTGGATTTTGAAACGAAATTTTCGATACCGGTCGGCTCGGACTATACGATGCTTGTTGTTGCGATAGCCGATATTTCTAATTACTTTCAGGTGACAGCCGATATGGAAAACGCCGATGTGGTTGGCCCGGATTCTTTTGACATAGAATACTTTAACGACGGTCTGCGTGGGCTCACTTTGTTCAGGGCGTTCCGTTCGGATATTGAAGGCCTGTATTTGAGGTTTAAAAAGAAATAATTAGGGCTTTTCTCCGGTTTTTTCTATTATTTGGATAACAAGGAGATAATATGATTAAAAAATTTATTGTGGCTTGCCTGCTTGGCGTGTCGTTTGTATCGGCACAGTTGGTAGATGATCCCTATGCCTACACTTCTGGAGCGCAAGAAAAAGAGACTCCTGTAATGAACGTGAATCATACGGAAAATGACGAGCCGTTGTTCGCAGTGTCTATTCACCCTATTTCCATGTTTTTTTTGACGTTGTTCGATATCCCGTCGATTTATTTGACCGTTGAAGGAAACTTGGCAAGCCATTTCTCTCTGATTACCAGGCCTTATGTTATTTGGAAGGATTTCTCGGATAGCGATGAGGAGCTAGATATTTATTTGTTCGGTATTTCGGAAGGCTTGCGCTTTTACTTTGATGGAGGGCATCGCGGCCTGTATTTGGCGGGTCATTTCATGTACGACCGAGTGGGCTTGGAATACACTTACGAAGGTAATTCCAAGGACAATTTCGACATCCATATGAATGGTTATGGCTTTGGCCTATATGTCGGCCATAAGTACCGTTCGGGACACTTTACGACATCATTTGAAGTTGGCTACGTCTATTCTCGCTACTCGGGGTCTGATAAGGCTGAAGATGATGTGGAAAAGGTTGCTACCGTGGGCTCGGGCATTGATTTGTGCTATACGTTCGGCTTCGCATTCTAGCACATTTTTCTATTTTTAGAAAAAAATTGGAGATTTTTATGCCAGCAATTCATTTGACTGCAGAAAATTTTGACTCGGTAATATCTTCGGGCCAGCTGGTCTTTGTGGACTTCTGGGCCACTTGGTGCCGTCCGTGCATGATGATGGGTCCCGTCATCGATGAACTTGCCGACGAATACGATGGTCGTGCCGTCATTGCAAAGATCAATGTGGACGATGCAGGAGTGGGCGATATTTGTGCCCGCTTTGGCATTACGAACATTCCTAACATGAAGCTCTTCAAGAACGGAGTGGAAGTGGGCAATGTGGTCGGTGCCGTGCCGAAGGCTACCGTTAAAGGCGTTATTGACCGCAACCTGTAGGCCCCATGCTGACCAAACGATTGATTGTGTGCCTTGATGTCCGTAACCGCAAGGTGACGAAGGGCGTCAAGTTTAAGGGTAATATCGATATCGGTGATCCAGTTGAAATGGGGGCGCAGTATAGCGCTGACGGTGTCGATGAACTTGTTTTTTATGATATTACCGCAAGCGCAGAAAATCGCCCTTGCGATATGGAAATGATTCGCCAGATTGCACACCGCGTGTTTATTCCGTTTGCGGTGGGTGGCGGTATCCGTAACTTGGACGATATGCACGAAGCCCTTTTGGCAGGCGCCGAAAAGGTGAGCGTGAATAGTCTTGCTGTGCTTCACCCTGAAATTATTGCCGATGGCGCGAAGGCTTTTGGGCGCCAGTGCGTAGTCTTGGGCATGGATGCGAAGTTCGTTGGCGTTTCGGATAAGTTCCCGAGCGGCTACGAAGTGTATATCCGAGGCGGCCGCCAGGCCATGGGCCTTGATGCCGTTGAATGGGCCAAGAAGGCCGAAGATTTAGGCGTTGGAGAAATTTGTCTGAACGCCATTGATACAGACGGTGTTCGCAATGGCTACGAATTGAACATTACCGATCAGGTGGCTTGTGCAGTACAGGTGCCGGTGATTGCAAGTGGCGGTGCCGGAACTCCGGCCCACATTGTGGACTTGTTCCGCAAGACTTCTGCCGATGCGGTCCTGGTTGCCTCCATGGTTCATTTTGGCGATTACACGGTGCCTGGAATCAAGAAAGAAATGCTTGCTGCAGGAATCCCTGTACGCAAGAAAATGAACGGCGAGGTGTAGTTTGAATCCTTCTGTTGCAGTCAAGATTTTTGAAGCGGGCAAAAGTGCCGGTGCGGATTTTGTCGAAATTTTCGAAGAAGAAACCCGCAGCTCCATGCTGGGCCTTAAGTCTAGTCAGATTGAGTCTGCAACTGCAGGAACTGAATACGGCATCGGAATCCGTTTGATTTATGGGACCGAAGTTCTTTACGGTTTTACAAGTGATGATTCCGAAGAAGCTCTGGTAAAGCTGGTGCAGACTCTTGCGTTTGGCCGCATTGCTGGCCTGGCTGCAAAGCCCGTGGAATTTGCACCCCAGAAGCGTGTTGCCGATTATAATTTGGATGCATTTAAGGATCCTCGTGTGCTGGGTCAGGCTGTCAAGCAGGACTTCTTGTTCCGCGCAGACCAGGCTGCCCGTAAAATTTCGGATAAAGTAGTGCAAGTGGGCGCGTCGGTGACGGATTCCTGTTCGGCGATTACGCTCATGAACAGCGAAGGCTTGAATCTTTCGATGAATCGCGCTCGCTTGCGTGTAAATGTGACCGTGACAGTGTCTGACGGAACCGAAAGATTGACAACCCACGAAGCTCCCGGAGCCTTGGGCGGTTACGAGCTTTTGGCCAACTATTCGCCGGAAGGCTTGGCGACCGAAGCTACGGAGCGCTTGTTGCGCATGCTTTCGGCGGGCTACATTAAGGGTGGCCAGATGCCGGTGGTAATGGGTAACGGCTTTGGCGGCGTGATTTTCCATGAAGCTTGCGGACATCCGCTTGAAACGGAATCGGTCCGTCGCGGTGCAAGTCCGTTCTGCAATAAGTTGGGCGAGGCTATTGGTCAACCTTGCTTGACTGCCATTGATGATGGCACCATGGATGGCGTGTGGGGGAGCCTTAAGTACGATGACGAAGGTACTCCGACGCAGCGCACGACCTTGATTGAAAACGGAATCCTGAAGACTTACATGAGTGACCGCGTGGGCGCCAAGGAAGTTGGTATTGGACTAACTGGTTCTGCCCGCCGCGAAAGCTACAAGTATGCGCCGGTGAGTCGCATGCGCAATACCTTTATTGCCCCTGGTAAAGATACGCTTGATTCCATGATTGCCAGTGTCGATAATGGCCTTTACGCCGCCCGTATGGCAGGCGGTTCCGTGAACCCGGCAACGGGTGAATTTAACTTTGCGGTGGATGAAGGCTACGTTATCCGTAACGGAAAAATTTGCGAACCGGTTCGTGGTGCGGCTCTCATTGGAAAGGGTCACGAAATCATGCCGCGCATTAGCATGGTGGGTTCAGACTGGGATGTGGCGGCAGGCGTTTGCGGTGCAAGCTCTGGACATGTGCCTGTAACGGTGGGCCAGCCTTCCATTAAGGTTGACCAGATTCTGGTGGGTGGTCGCTAAAGGCTTTTCCAGCGCTTTTGGGGATTGGGGCAATGGTCTTCATGGCCATCGGGCCAGATCCAGATTTCATCTATAAATGGGCAGGCGTCGCATTTGCCGCCGACAGGGCAAATGCCTGCGGAGTCTTTAAAGAAAAGGCTCCCTTCGTTTTTAATCTTGCTAGAGTGAAGACGCCCTGAAAGGAATTCTTGCCGAAGATTCTCGATTTTTTGGGGCGATATCTTGAAACGGTCTTGTAGCACTTGGGGTGCATTTTCGAGGAATACAACCGGATTCCATTTGATTCGTTGGATTCCGACGTTTTCTGCCCAGTGGAGGATTGTATCGACGTTGTCGATGTTTTCTCGGTGTAGCGTTACCTGTAGCGATAGCGTGGCGGAGTTGCCTGATAGCGTTCGACGGCATTCCGAAAGGCGTTCAACGTTTTCTTTCCAGTCCCCTTGGCTTATGCCGCCGACTTCGTAGGCGAGGGGGCTAATCTTGATGTCGCTACAGGCCGTGAGCAAACTTTCCATGCCCGATTTGCTGTTCCATGACCCGGGAAAAGTTCCGTTGGTGGTAAGGTTTATCTTGATATGACGGGCCTTGCAGAGATTCAACAACTCCTTGAACTTTGAATAAAGTAATGGCTCCCCCATGGTGGAGGGGATTAATTCTTGCGGGGAGTATTTTTCGATAGCGGCTTGAGCCAATTCAAAGGGCATTTCTCCATATGGAGTGAATGCGCCCCTTTGCCTTAAAAAACATAGCGGACAATGCAGGTTGCAAAGGTCCGGATTTGTAAGTAAGGTAATACGACGCATCGCTTGTTTTATGCCCGATGTTCTCGCAAGTATTTAATTGCGGCAAGACCTGCTTTTGCACCTTCGCCTACGGCGACGGCCACCTGGAGTGTTCCTCCGGTGCAGTCTCCGGCTGCAAAAAGCCCCGGGAGCGTTGTCTGGAAATCGTTGTCGAGGACCAGCGTCGATCCGTCGAAGCCGGCTCCTGCCTTCTTGGCTAGGTCCGTAGCGCTTGCGCTTCCGATGGCGACAAAGAGCCCGTCGAAGTTTTCTTCGGTGCCGTCTTCGTAATGCACTCCCTTGAACTGGCCTTCGCCAACAAGGGATTGCAGATGGCGGTTCTCTATGCGGACGCTTGGCGGGAATGAGGTGGCCAAGGCGGCTCCGTTTGTAAGGAGCGTGACGCTCTTGACAACCTGCAAAAGTTCCTGTACTTCGTGGAGGGCGTATTCACCGCTGCCTAGAACGGCGACGTTTTTTTGACGGTAGAAGAATGCGTCGCATACGGCGCAGTAGCTTACTCCGTGACCTTCCAGTTCGGCCATGCCCGCTACAGGGTGCTTGTTGCGGGCGGCGCCTGTAGCCATGATGCAGACCTTTCCGTGGTATTCGCCTACAAGGCCTTTGGCGGAAAATCCCTGGCCGTCAAACATGAGGTCGGTGATTTCATCGTCAGCGATGTTTGCACCGAGTGCCATAGCTTGTTTGTGGCCGACTTCCAAAAGTTGCTCGCCGGTAAGAGGCTTTTCAAGTCCGTAATAGTTTTGGATCATGTGGGCCTTGGCGAGTGCGCCGCCGTCTTTACCCACCAGTTGAACAGAAAGGCCTGCTCGCAAACCGTAGAGTGCTGCTGAAATTCCTGCCGGACCGTAACCTAGAATGAGCATATCGAACATAAAAACCTCTTTGTTTTTCATTTTATACAATTACCATGATACAATTTATTTATTTTAAATAAGGTTGTTTGAAAGATTCCATTAAAGGATCGTTATGCAAAGATATACTCCGCGCGATATGTTTGTTGAGGCCGGTTATGGCCCCAGTTTTGCGGCACAGCTTATACAAAATGCCTATAGCAAGTTATTTGAAGGTGACCCGATAAACGAAAGAGTCTGCTTTGATGCCTCTGATGACATGAGTTACATCATTGATATTGGACACGATGATATCCGTTCTGAGGGCATGAGCTACGGTATGTACATTACCGCTCTGACTGGCCATGAACGGCAGTTCGATAAGTTGTGGAATTTTTCGAAGCGCTATTTGCGCAATGATGATGGTCCCCATGTAGGGTACTTTGCCTGGCAGGTTTCGACTACGGACTTTAGCAAGATGGATCCGGGGGCTGCTCCCGATGGCGAAGAATATTTTGCCATGGCACTTTTGATTGCTGCTGAAAATTTCAATCGTCCTGATTTGAAGGATGAAGCGATTGGCCTCATCAATTGGATGCGCAATAAGCCGAATAATGGAATTGTCGGTCCGATGATTGACCCTGAACGGAACCTGGTGAAGTTCTCTCCGGTATTGGGTAACGACTTTACGGACCCGAGCTACAACACGCTTGCCTTCTACCGCGCCTTTGCTGAAGCGACCGGTGACGAAAGGTGGTACACGACTGTAGAAAAAAGCCTTGAATATTTGCAGAAGGCAGCACACCCCGTAACGGGCCTTTGTAGCGAATACTCCGAATATGATGGAACTCCGCGTGCGACTCCGTGGTACCCCGAAAGCGATTGCTTTAGTGGTGATGCATGGCGTGTGGCCATGAACCTGAGCCTGGATTATGCTTTGTTCCGGGGACATGAATGTGAAAAGCAGATTTGCGAAAAGATGCTGAACTTCTTTAACAGCAAGCGCCCGTACCTTGCTGACTATGCGATTGATGGGGGTGATTTCCCGCGTCCGGGGCGCAACGCGACTCCGGGGGTGATCGCCATGAACGCTGCGGCAACCCAGGTGCTGCCTACGGATGATCCGCGTATCAAGCCTTTTGTGAAAGACTTGGCTGCGCTTTCGGTGCCGTACCGCTTTTGGCGTTATTACGATGGAATGCTTTATCTGATTGGACTTCTTGCTACTGCAGGAAAAATCAGAATCTAGAATTCTTTTAAAGGAGTAGAATAATATGAACAAATTAAATTCGCTGATGGTTTCGGGTGCTGTCGCGGCAGCGTTATTCTTTGCTGGGTGCGAAGACGTTCGTACCGAAGAATATCCTAGCGGAAAAATCCGTATCCAGACGACTTACGTGAAAGACAAGAAGGAAGGCCCGGAAAAGGAATACTACGAAAACGGGAACGTAAAGCGCGAAGCGAATTATGTGAACGACCGTCGCGAAGGTGTCGTTAAGGAATTCTATGAAGATGGTACGCCCGAAGCGGAATACAATTATGCTGACGGTTATATTGATGGCTTGGTGACTCGCTACCACAAGAATGGCAAGGTGGCATCCAAGGCGGAATACAAGCAGAACAAGCAGATTGCTTTCGGTGAATATTTCGATGAAAACGGGGAACCTGCTACTAGCGGTTCCTACAAGGATCCTCGCGATGGATATTCTTACGAATGGATTCGCATTGGAACCCAGTTGTGGACTGCAGAAAATATGAACTATGCTACCGCTTCGGGTTCACTTTGCGCCCAGTGCAATCATTGGGGACGTCTCTACAACTTTGAAAATGCAAAGAAGGCTTGTCTTGACGGATTCCATATGCCCACCAAGGAAGAATGGAATGTCTTGCTGACCTATGCGGGCACCAGCAAGCCCGTGGGCGTTGTGCTTAAGGCTGGCTACGGCTGGGATCCTATCAAGGGTACTAACAACTACGGCAACGGTAAAGATGAACTTGGATTTGGTGCCAAGGCCGGTGGCGGTCACTTTGCCAAGAGTGATGTCCCTCTCAAGGAACGCAAGATGGAAGGTGCCGGTCAGAAGGCTTATTTCTGGACTGCTGAAGGCGAAGTACTCGTGTTCTTCCACGACAAGGATATCGCCAAGTTCGAAAAGTTCAATCCGGAATACGGCGCTAGCTTGCGCTGCCTGAAAGATTAATTGAAGTTAGTTTTGAAATAAGAAAGGCGCTCTTGGTGAGCGCTTTTTTAATGTTTTGTTGCTGGGGATGCCGCGATGCTTGCCTTAAGCGATGTTTAAGCTCTGTTCGCGGATGCATTCGACTTCGTTCTTGAGCTCGATGGCGAGGGCGGCGATGTCGGCACTCTGGCACTTGGTGCCCAGGGTGTTGGCTTCGCGGCCCATTTCTTGCAGAATAAAGCCGAGGTTCTTGCCCTGAGCGCCGCCTTCCTTGAGGGCGTTCAGGAACAGCTTATTGTGGCTGCGGAAGCGGGTGATTTCTTCGTGGATGTCCAGCTTGTCGGCCATGATGCAGGCTTCCTGCAGCAGGCGGACATCGTCGATTTCAGAATCCTTCAGGAGCACGTTGATGCGTTCTTTGAACTTATCTTTCCACACTTCGATGCGCTGCGGGTCGAGAACTTCAATTTTGTCGAGAACCGCATTCAGGTGATTTACGCGGGCTTCGAGATCGCGGGCGAGGTTGGCGCCTTCCTTGGCGCGCATTTCGTTCACCTGGTCGAGCGCCTTGTCGAGTTCTGCGGCGAGGTGCTTTTCCAATGCGTCAGAATTGGCATCGGCGTCGGTAAACTGCAGCACTTCGGGGAGGACGAGAATATTTTCCAGAGTGATGTTGCCTTCGATGCCGAACTTTTTCTGCATGGCGCGGGTGATATCGACAAATTTTGCGATGGCGGCTTCGTTGTAAGAAACGGGAATGTTGCCACCGGTGCCTGCGCCAAGCGTTACGCTAAAGATGACGGAGCCGCGGACCAACTTGTCTTTAATCTGGTTCTTGAAGCTGTTTTCTAGGTATGCCAGGTTCTTGGGCAACTTGCAGGAGATATCCAAAAAGCGGTTGTTCACGCTGCGCACTTCAATCACGCAGCTTGCGCCCTGGTACATGGACTCGCTCTTTCCAAACCCTGTCATCGATAAGATTGCCATAATTAATCCTTCTTGCTGACCATGGCGATTACGTGTTCGGCGCCGAAGTTCGGGAGGCCAATGGCCGTCAGGAACTTGCTGAACTTGTGTTCGTTCTGGTAGCTGATTTTTTCAATTTTTAAGCCTTCCTTGTCGCAAAGGGTGTAGAAATCCTTTAGCGTCAACACACGGATGTTTGGCGTATCGTACCATTCGTAAGGCAGTTCCTTCGACTTGGGCATACGACCGTGCAGCATTAGGCTTCCGCGGGTTGTCCAGTGACCGAAATTCGGGAAGGTCACGATGGCGCGCTTGGCCACGCGCAGGAGCTCGTTCAATAGGGCGACCGGGTCGCGTATTTCTTGAATGGTACGGTTAATGATGGCGTAATCGAAGCTGCCGTCCTTGAAGTCGCGGATACCGCTTTCGTCGAGGTCGCGCTGGATTACAGGCACGTCATTTTCAAGGCAATCCATGATGCTCTTGAAGTTGCGTTCGATGCCCAAAACGGTTACATGCTTTTTCTTGTTGAGATAATCGAGAAGTTCGCCGTTACCGCAACCGAGATCGAGTACGTTGCTGTTTTCCTTGACTAGACTTCCGATAAGGTCGAAATCTTCGGTGTCGTGGAAAACGGGCGTCACTTGCGTTTCGGGTGTAGCTGGAATAATCTTGGAATCGAGGAAACGGCCTACGGCCTTTCCGAGGTCGCCGACTTCAATAAGGAAACCGTCGTGACCGAATTGCGTGTCGAGTTCTAGGCTGGTGACCACCTTGCCGGCATTCAAGAGAGCACTCGTGATGCGGCGAGATTCATGTGGCGGGAAAAGCCAGTCGGTACTCAGGTTCACATTCAGAAATTCTGCCTTCACACCTTTGAAAGCGTTTTCAAGAGAACCATATTCGGTTTCCAGGTCGAAGCTGTCGGTCGCATGTGCAATGTGCAGGTAGCTGTTGGCATCGAAACGGTCTACGAATTTTGTACCCTGGTAACGCAGGTAGCTTTCCAGCGGAAGGTTCAAGTCGAATGGAGTGCTGTAGGTGATCGCGTGGTTTCGGCTTTCTTGATCTTGGGCGCGCTTGAACTTCTGTTCCATGCCCACGGCGCTGAGGTAGGTAATGTGGGCGAGCTTGCGGGCGTTCGAAAGGCCAACGTCCGGGTGTGCGGATTCGTAGTAGTCACCGCCATTAAAGTTCGGGTCTTGCGTAATCACGTCGCGGGCGACGATTTCAAAACCGAGAGCCTGGCTGCTGAAACGCGGGGAACTTGCAATCACGATGCAACGGCGTACGAGATCCGGGTAGTAGATGGCCCATTTCATGGCCTGGAAACCACCCATGGAACCGCCGATGACGCAGCAAAGCTGATCAATGCCGAGACCCTTGGCCAGTTCGCGCTGAGCGTTCACCATGTCGCCGATGGTAATCATCGGGAAGGTGCTGCCGTAGGGCTTGCCTGTGCGGGGGTTGATGGATGCAGGACCAGTCGTGCCTTTGCAGCCACCCAAAATGTTACTGCATACGACAAAGAACTTGTCTGTATCGACTGGTTTGCCGGGGCCGATCAGAGCGTCCCACCAACCGGGTTTTTTGTCGTTTTCGGTGTAATAGCCTGCCACGTGGGCGTCTGCCGTTAGCGGGGAACACACCCAGACCACGTTGCTCTTGTCTGCGTTCAGTGTTCCGTACGTCTCGTAACGGATTTCGAGCGCCGGAAGGGTCTTGCCGCTTTCGAGCTTAAAACCCTCGTCCCCGTAATCCTTCGTAAAGGTCTGAGGCACCACAGGGCCGACGCTATATTTATGCAAAAATTCACTCATATGCATAAATATAGCTTATTCAAGCATAATCGTAAATGGTCCGTCGTTAGTTAAACTCACTTGCATATCAGCGCCAAAACGCCCCGTTTCTACGACGGGAATCTCTTTTTTGCATTCAGCTATAACATAATCATATAGCTCACTTGCTAAGCCTGGGTTTCCGGCTCCGTTGAAGGTGGGGCGATTGCCCTTGTTGCAATTTGCATATAAAGTAAATTGTGAAACCAGCAGAAGCTCGCCGCCGACATCTTTGATGGAAAGATTTGTCTTGCCGTTTTCGTCGGCGAAGATGCGGAGTGCAAGCATTTTGCGGATGTAGCGGTCGGCAATCTCTTTGGTGTCGCCTTCACCGACTCCGATTAGAATCATGTAGCCCTTGCCGATTTTTCCGACGGTTTCGCCGTCGATGTCAACTTGGGCATTGAGAACTCGTTGAATCAAGAACTTCATAGGAATGCAAAATAATAAAAATTTTCTATAGCTGCTGCGCAACGGCGGAATATGTCAGAAAACTTATAAAATTACTTTTTCCTTACAAAAAAGTCGGGCGGAGCTCCAAAAGGGTACAAAAAACGGGGGCTTTTTTCTAAGTTTGGCGCGATTTGTAAACAAAAGGTTAAGAAAAAGAGGTGTGTAAATGGTAATTGAACCGATGATTCGCAGCAATATGTGCGTGAATGCCCACCCCCAGGGCTGCGCTATGGATGTGAAGCGCCAGATTGAATACGTACAAAAGAAGCGCGCAGAACGCGGTGCTGCAAAAGAGGCTCCGAAGACGGTTCTTGTATTGGGATGTTCGACCGGTTATGGACTTGCTAGCCGAATCTCTGCAGCGTTTGAATTTGGTGCTGCAACGATTGGCGTGTCTTTTGAAAAAGAAGGCTGTGATGAACCGCGTCAGAAGAGTGGTACGCCTGGCTGGTACAACAACATGGCCTTTGACAAGTTTGCTCATGAGGCCGGCCTTGAAGCAGTGACGTTTAACGGTGATGCATTCTCTCACGAAATGCGCAAGAACGTGATTGATACGCTTAACAAGATGGGCCGCAAGGTGGATTTGCTGGTGTACAGCGTTGCCTCTAGCGTGCGCGTGGATCCGGACAACGGAACGCTTTACCGCAGCGTGTTGAAGCCGATTGGCGAAACGTTCTCGGGCGCAACGATTGACTGCATGACGGGTAAAATCAGCACGATTAGCGCAGAACCCGCCAACGAAGAAGAAATGGCCAACACCGTGAAGGTGATGGGCGGCGAAGATTGGGCTCTTTGGATTCGTCAGCTGAAGAATGCCGGCGTACTTGCCGAAGGCGTGAAGACGGTTGCCTATTCTTACATTGGTCCGGCTCTGTCGCATGCGATTTACCGCGACGGTACCATCGGTGGTGCCAAGAAACACTTGGAAGCGACGGCCCTTGAACTCGATGCCGAACTCAAGAAGGAATTGAAGGGCGAAGCCTACGTGTCCGTGAACAAGGGCCTGGTGACCCGTTCTAGCGCCGTGATTCCTATTATTCCGCTGTACCTTTCTGTGCTTTTCAAGGTGATGAAGGAACAGGGGAGTCACGAAGGTTGCATCGAGCAGATGGAACGCCTGATGAGCGAACGTCTTTACACGGGTAGCACTGTTCCTGTGGACGAAAACCACCTGATTCGCATTGACGACTGGGAATTAGACCCGAAGGTGCAAGAAGAAGTGAACAAGCGCATGGCGACCATTACGCAAGAAAACCTTGCTCAGGTGGGCGACCTCGAAGGCTATCGCCACGATTTCTTGGCGACCAATGGCTTTGATATCGAAGGCGTGGATTACAGCGCCGACGTAAAGAGCGTCGAAACGATTTAATTAGAGTCTTATGTTGTGAAGCTAAAAAAGGCGCGGGTAAAACCGCGTCTTTTTTAACGTCTTTTTTATAGGGCGAAAATGCGCTCATGTCAAAGGGCGAACACTCGCTTGATGTCGTCGGTGCGGCTTGTTTGCGTGAGTACAAGCTTGAGGAGCACTGCGGCCTTTTGAGGCGGCAGGCGACCGGCGCAAATGCGGCCCGGTGCAAGTGATTCGTTCAGAGTAACGAGCCCGTGGTGGATTCGTGTTGAAACGACCACGGGAATGTCGATGTTTTCGAGGGCGCGGGCCCATGCCATGCTGAATTCACCCGAGCCGGCGCCCGCAATCACGAGACCGTCGGAAACGCAGGCGGCGTATTCCAGAATCTTCGGGTTCGCATCGACTGTAAAGTAGACCACGTTTACTCGCGGCAGGCTTTCGAGCTTCGATACGTCAAAGAAATTCTGTTCCTTGAGGGCATTCCAGTTGGAGCCTTCGCCGGGAGCGCTCACGCCCATGGCGTTAATCGCCGAGGCGGAGCACTTTTGTACGCTCCGGGCGTCGAAAAGTTCGCCTGCGAAATACACCCACACCAAATTTGCCGGAGGATCGTCGTCTACGGCGAAGCCGGCTGCCGCACGTACGGCGCCCAGCAAGT
>JAFZOV010000158.1 GCA_017550445.1 Fibrobacter sp. | reverse complement strand
GCGCCTACCGGCGGAGGCCCAGCTCTTTCACGAGAGCGATGTAGCGGGGCTCGTCGGTGCGCTTGAGGTAGTCGAGCAGCGTGCGGCGCTGGTTGACCATCTTGATGAGGCCGCGGCGCGAGTTGTTGTCGTGCGGGTTGGCCTTGAGGTGCTCCGTGAGGTGCTCGATCTTCTTGGTGAGGACCGCGACCTGCACGTCGCAGGACCCGGTGTCCTTTTCGTGCTGCTGGAACTTCCTGCGGACGGGTTCGAGTTCGACTTGGCTCATGGGGGTTCTTGCTTCTTGCTTCTTTGTATTTGTCGGAATTGGCGCGCAATTGTAGCAGAACCGCCCCCGCGATTCAACCGCTTTTTTTCTCTCTCGCTTTTTCTCCTCTTCGACGAAGCTCGCCGTTACCTCAAAAGATGGTTTATAGACCTTAATCCTTCAAACGGATTTCTGTCTCGTATTGTTTGACATCCTTGAGGAGGCGCGGGTAGATTTTCCCAATTACTCGCAAGGCGTAAATCTCACGATTTGTCTTCTGCTCCGTTTGAAGCAACCGTCTTGTTTGAAGAACGCAGTTGGCCAAAAAAATCAATTTGAAGAATGGACACATTGATTTGTCGCGGACAAATGGATTTCCGTTTCGCAGATAGTTATTTCCATAACATGTTGGACAAAGCGTTTCAATTGGACACTTGTGGCAAGCAGGATCGCCAACGTTTCCAAAGAAATCAAAGGAGGCCAACTTCTTAAGACTTTCTACCGGCTGTGTCAAAGGCAGGAAAAACTGACAGGGATACTCCGCACCATCAACATCATAGCAATTCATCGCCGTTCCCACACCGCAGTACTTATGGACATTTTCTGGATTCACCTCGGGAGGACAATATGAGAAATCAAAATTCAGAATAGATGCAGGTGTATAATTTTTTCCTCCGTTCAGATACCATTCAACGCATTTTTCAAGCTGGCCTTTCAAAGCCCAATATTCCTTGGGCCCCAGATTGACACCATAGGCTATATTGCAAGCTATCGCGTTTTCTTCGGTTGATGTATCGGGTTGATAACCACACCCCATTTTGCACTCTTCGTGCAAATAGCGCAGACCATCAAAAAGATTTCCTATCGTTTCGGGAGAAAGGGTCATTTTAACACCCCGCCGGCCCCAATTTTCAAGGAAGAAATCCAAGTCAACATTGAACCTAGATGTTTTTCGATTAGCTTCCTGCATTACCGGAGTCCCGTCATAGCTAAGGCCAAGAATAATTTTCTTTCGGTGGATGCTCAACCATGATTTGATCTCTTCCGTGAGCAAGGTGCCGTTCGTTGAAACAATGACCCGGTAGTCGCACGGCCATTGCTGGGAGAATATCCATTCGCACAAACTCTTGAACAACGGCCAATCCACAAATGGTTCCCCTCCCATTAGGACGATTCCCAGGGAGCAGTCCGGTTCCATTCTCCCGAACTCTCGTTTCAACAAGTTCTTCGCAAGCTCCAGCGGCATGGTCGCGTTGTCGCGACGATCATGCTTTTGGTAGCAGTAAGAACAGTTCAAATTGCATTTATGGGAAAGAATCAATGTTGTTGAACGATTCCGTGGTCGAACAATCTCTACGGTATCCATGGCATCACTGAATTATTTGACTAGAACGAAACCCCTCGCGAAATTATGCGAAGGAGTCCGCCTTAGTAGGAAAAGAGGACGTTATTAATTTCGGCTATTGCCCGAGGTGCAACATGTGCCGGAACAAATAGGACCACAGCAAGTCTCCTCTTGTTTCCGAATCTCGAATTGTTGCTCCGAGTCACGAAGGATGCTAGCCGCAAGGCTTTCAAGTTCGTCTTTCGTAAGTTCTAGTTGCATGGTTCATTTCTCCCGTTCCATTTCTTCTGGAATTCATCGTTTCCAGTAGCAGGTGGCATTATCCCAGAAATGAGTATTGATTGCAAGCGTATTTTTTCGCGTATGTTTTTCGCGCGCGGTAACCGGTCATGACTCGGGGAGGGCAACGGGACGGGCCCTTCGGGCGAGGGAGGCGCAGCCGAAAATCCCGGGGCCGAGCGATCGGGGCGCCCTCGCGGCGCTCGTCGGTGCGGCGGCGTGTAGGCCGCCTGCACCTCCGCCGCCGCCCACACGGGACGGAGGGAGGGGACGGCGCCGCCTGAG
>JAFZOV010000157.1 GCA_017550445.1 Fibrobacter sp. | reverse complement strand
GAGTTCCTTTTCGAGTCGGTCGATATCCTTTTGCACGGCATCCACATCGATGGGGGCCTCTTCTTCAAAGGTATCCACATAGCGCGGGATGTTCAGGTTGAATTCGTTCTTTTCGATTTCGTCAAGGCTTGCTACGTGGGCATATTTCTCGACATCTTTGCGCTTCTTGTAGGTCGAAACGATTTTCGAGATAATCTGTTCGGAAAGCGAGTTCTGCTTCTTGCCTGCGACAAATTCCCGGCTGGCATCGATAAAGAGAATGTCCTTGCGCTTTGCGTTCTTGCCGCCGATTTCACGGCTACGGTCGAACACCAGAATGGCAACCGGGATGGATGTGGTGGGGAACAGGTTTTCGGGCAAGCCGATAACAGCGTCCAACAGGTTCTCGCGAATCATCGCCTCGCGAATTTTTCCTTCGGATGAACCACGGAAAAGCACTCCATGCGGCACAACCACCACAACGCGACCTTCACCAACAATGGCGGTTTCGACCATGTGGGTGATGAACGCCCAGTCGCCCTTGCTCTTGGGCGGTATGCCACGGAAAAAGCGCTTGTAAGGGTCGCTCTCGGCATTTTCGGCGCCCCATTTATCAAGGCTAAAAGGGGGATTCGCCACGACCACGTTGAACTTCATCAACTTGTCCTTTTCGACAAGCATCGGGTTGTTCAATGTATCGCCCCATTCAATGCGTGCGCTATCCGTGTTATGTAGGAACATGTTCATGCGGCATAGCGCCCAAGTACTTCCCAATGATTCCTGACCAAACAACGCATAATTGCCGCTCGGTATCTGCTTGCCTGCCTGCAGCAACAAGCCGCCCGCACCGCATGTCGGGTCACAAATCTTGTCGCCGTCCTTCGGGGCAGCAAGTTTCGCCACAAGCGCAGTCACGTCAAACGGCGTAAAGAACTCGCCTGCCTTTTTGCCTGCATCTGCGCCAAAGCGTTCCAACAAATACATATAGGTATTGCCGATGATGTCTTCGGAAACGCGGCTTGGCGACATGTCGAGTTCTTCCTTATGGAAATCTTCGAGCAAGTTTTTCAAGCGACGGTTTCTGTCCTTCGTTTTTCCGAGATTCGCTTCGGAATTGAAGTCAATGTTACGGAACACGCCTTCGAGTTTAAGGCGGTTCTGTGTTTCAATTTTGTCCAAGACAATGTTGATGAGGTCGCCGATGTTGTCTGCATTGCGGCGATCGTAAAGGCTGTAATAGTCTGCCGTAAATTCGTCGGTGACTTTACCCTTTTCGTTTTTAATTTCAATCTTGGGGAGCACAAAGCGTTCGCGTTCCAACTTGCGGAGAATTCGAGCTTCGTCACCACCGTACTGCTTGCCGTAAGTATCGTAATGGTCGCGCCAGACATCTGACACATACTTCAGGAATAGCATTACTAAGATGTAATCCTTGTATTGCGCGGGTTCCACTGTTCCGCGGAAGGTGTCGCACGCAGACCATACTGCGGCGTTAATAGCATCCTGGTCAATTTTTGCATTTTTTGCTTCACTCATAGCGACTCCAAGTAATTTGAAATTTCCGTTTCTAAAATTAAGTTCTTTTGCCTGACAATTTCTGCCAGGATTTCATGTTCTTTTCGGCCGAGTTTTACAAGGTCGGCGATAATCTGTTGCGACTTCAAATCGGGCAGTTTGATGGGCGTTTGCTCCAAGACCGTTTTGCTTACTAAGGGGATTCCTGAACCCGTCGCAAATTCCTTGAAATATGCAGCACCGTAAGCTCCGTTGATGTACCATACCAAGTATTCGGGCAAAACGAATTCGCGGTTCACGCGAATACGGATCATCGGGGCGGCTACCAACAGGATTTCGGTGATTTCGGGGACAATCGCCGCTAAAAAGGGCGTACCACGAGAACGGAAGACGGCATCTCCCGCCACGGCCAAATGAGAATCGTTCGGATTGACGTCTTCCACGCGCTTCAAGTTCTGCAACTTCAATTCGCCCGAGTCGTCAACATCACGCAAGAAACACGCGAGCATTCCGGCTTCACCAGGGGTGCATGTATTGCGGAACGGATAGCCCACCGAAAGCTGGGCGATGTCCCGTAAAAGCGTCATTTTACATGATTTCAAACTAATCATGCCTCAAATATATACAATTTAGTCTCGAAATGCAAGTATTTTTGTAGTATTCAACATACCGAAATGTGATGATGCTGAAAAATGGCGAAATTTTGCAAAATTTGCCATTTTATTTTTGTGCAATCTATTTTGTTGCGATTTTGGAGACTCGTTTTTGATGTGGTGGGCCGGAAAGGAGGCTGTTTTTACATGATTTTGGAAAATGCTATCTTTAACGCCGAATTTAATTGTTTGGGGAATGCTCATGACCATCGCTCTTGTTATCTACCTCGTTGTTTTAGTGGCTATTGCGCTGCGCAGTGCGTGGCGCGTAAAAGACATTCCTGACTTTTTCGTGGCACGCAAGGCGGCGTCGGCGAAGGCTGTTGCAGGTAGCCTTGTGGCGACGATTTTGGGTGGGTCGGCCGTGATTGGCGCCGTCGATAGCGGCGCAAAACTCGGCGGGGCCGCGAGCTGGTTTATGCTGGTGGGGGCGCTTGGGCTTTTGGCGTTAATTCCGTTTGCGGGGTGCGCTTACAGCCACGGAAAATATGCGCTCCCGGATTTGGTGGAAAACCTGTACGGCAAAGGCCCGCGAGTGGTTGCATCTGTGGTGATTCCGGTTGCGTGGACGGGCATTGTGGCGGCCCAGATAATTGCTGCTGCAAAACTCTTGATGACTTTTACGGCGCTTGACTACACGACAGCTGCGATTATTTCGGCGGCAGTGTTTACGGGCTATACGCTTGCGGGTGGGCAGCTTTCGATTTTGCGCACCGACTTTATGCAGGCATGCCTGATTATTGTCGGCCTTTTGCTGTTGGCGGGCTTTGCGCTGTTTGGAGGTGCAACTCCTGTGCGCGAAACTATTGCGGCAGCGCCCGCGTTCCCCTTCAATACAAATTTTTCTCCGCTTGACTTGTTCCTGTTGATTCTTACTTACGGAACTACTTATACGGCGGGTCCCGACATTTACAGTCGCGTGTTTTGCGCGAAAGATCCTGCGACTGCTAAGAAGGCGATTGCCGCTGCGGCGTGCACGCTCATTCCTGTTGCTTTCGTTATCGGATTCCTTGCAGTGTATGGCGTGAGTCTCGGGAATGTCCAGGGTGCGCATATTACCGCTATTGCGAATGCAGTGCTTCCGCCGGCCTTGATTCCGCTGTTCGCCCTTGCGCTATTGAGTGTGGTCCTCAGCAGTGCCGACACCACTCTCCTGAGCAGTTCCGTCATCATTAACGGTTTTTGCCGCAAGCCCTCTTTGCTCCAGGCAAGATTCCTTATCCTTATGAACGGAATGGTCGCCTTGCTGTTCGCGCTGGTGTTTACCGATATCATCGGTACCTTGCTTTTGGCCCTTGCGGTTTATGCCGGGGCGTTCACCGTCCCTGTTCTGTGGGGACTTTTGGGCCTTAAGGCAAAGCCCAAGTTCGTGGGGTCAGCCATTATTGCAGGCGGTCTTCTCGCCCTTGCCGGCAAGCTTTGCCCCGCAGGTGCGCTGGGAGCCCACACCGGGGACATCTTGCTGATTGCGGCTTTTGCCGTGAACGGGATTATCCTTGCTTTGGGTCGCAAGGCTCCATAAGGTTTAGGCGGCCTTAATCTCTTTGTTCAGAATCTTTTGACTGCGTATGGCGACAGTCGGATGTTCGCGGTAAATCACTGCGAACAATTTCGTATAGGGAATTTCGCATTCGGCAAGGTCGCGCATGGCGGCTTTCGCCATTTTCTTGCCGAGCTTTTCGAAGGCGTAGCGGTCCGCTTCGTATTCTTGGTGCCAGCAATACAGATGGAAAACAATGCGGAAGGGAATTGCCGCCAAGTGTAGCCAAAGGACGGACTGTACGAGGGACATGCCGTGGCTTGCGAGCAAAAAGGCGAAGAGCCATACGGCCAAAAGCAGCAGAGCCACTTTGGCGAGGTTTCGCAAAATACTGTGGCGCAGTTCCTTGTGACCTTCTTCGTGCTTTTTCACGAATTCATTTTCGGCGGGAGCCTTGCGGTTCTCGGGCAATGGCACAATGTCGTTTATCAGCGGAATCAACCGCAGTGCAGCGAAAATGCCCCCGCGCAGTTGCGTGAGTCTGCGTTCCCGAATTTCAAGCACCAGCCGCGCTACAAATTCAACGGCGAGGAACGTTCCGAGTAAAAGCCAGGGTGACATTATTCGGGCTTATTCGTCTTGACGATGGAATTCAGGCGGCGCAACTTCTCTTCGACTCGGGCTTTTTCCCATTCGGAAAATCCCTTGTCGATGGGGTGGGCGTCGTCGTAGTCGTCGAAAATCTGGCGGCCCCGTTCGTTGTCTTTGTCGAGCCCGTGTGTTACGCGTTCAAACCAGTCTTTTTCCAGTTGGCGGTAACGCTTGAGCAGTTCGTCGAAGGTTTCGGGCAATGCGACAACGCGAATGGCGTCTTTGTTGACGTCGTTTGTTGCCATGCGGCGCAGCTCCTTGACGGGCTGCGTCTGCAAATTGGGATCGGTTACAACCAACGTGATAATTTGTTCGAGAACGTAACGCTCCAGGTATTCCTGGTATGTCTTGATTGCTTGCTGGCGAATGCGTTCGCGCATAAAGTTTTCGCCCAGGCCGTCAATGTGTTCTTTGGTGTAAATATCGCGGATGGCTGTCACCTGCAAACGCTGGTAGGCATCGCAAACATAGCGCACCGTGTCCGGATTGAAAATGCTGTAGAAAGCTGAGGGCACAATGCCCTTGCCGCGCAACGAATACTTGTAAAGGTTGCGATCGAGAGCGTATGCGTTTTTCGCATAGTTCC
This sequence comes from Fibrobacter sp., assembly GCA_017550445.1. Next base: position 7,358 of record JAFZOV010000157.1, on the reverse strand, counting down.
AGCCCGGCACAATTTCGTTCAGGCGCGGAGCGACTCCGACCAGTTGCGGATCACCCGGGCGAATCAGCGAGAACGGGAACTTCACGCGCTGCGGGAGCGTAGTAAGTCCGGTAGCGATTAGGGTGAATGGCGATTCGCGGTAGTTGGCGGGGAACTTGATGTTTACGCCAAGTCCAAAGAACATTCCCTGTCCGGGCATCACTTCTTGATCGGGCATGCGTCCGGTGTGGTTACTGCCCACGTTGGCGCCGTAACCCAGGTTGCCGCATCCGTCGGGCCAGAGGGCCGCAATTAAAAGGGAATGGTGATGCATTTGGGTCATGGGACCCACATAGGAGCTGTTCACTTCGCCTTCTTCAATGTGGCAGCACGGTGCGATAATCGAGGACTTCACGATTGCCTTGCAGGCGACGGTGGTGCGACTCATGAGCACGGAGCCCTGCACTTCGGCACCGGTGTGAATGGTCACCGACTTCTGCACGTTGGAGTTTTCGAGGATTACGGAGTCGTAAACGTGGCTGGGTTCTTCCAGCGACGAAAGCACCACGGAGTTACGGATTTTTTCGGCCCCTTCAATGCGTGCGTGTGCGCCGATCCAGCTGTTACGAATAATGTTGGTATTGCAGACCACGGCACCCTTGCCTACCACGCCAAACGGGAAGGCGGTTTCTTCGCGATAGGCCTTCAACTGTTCTTCAAAGGCGGCAGCGACTTCGGGTTCCGGCTTGTGGAACAGTTGGGCTTCTACAAGTTCCATGGTGATTTCGGGGAACACGGAGACTTTGCGTCCGCCCATTTCGTTACCCACGTGCATGGAATTGCCGATCATGTAGCTGATTTTTCCGCTACTGATAATGGAGCCCACATTCTGGATTACCGCGCTGCTGCGTACCAGGATGTTGCTGAGCATGGCCACCTTGTGGACCAGTGCGTTTTCGATAAAGCAGTTGTGCACAAGACTGTCGTAAATGCCTGTGGGGAACGACACGTCGCCCGGCAAGAGCAGCGTCCCAAAAAATTTCGGCAAGTAGACTTCGCCCATAAACGAGGAACGGTTGATCCGGTTCGGGTCAAAGTCGGGTTCGACCATTACCTTGTCCCAGGATTCGGAGCGGTTACCGTTCTTTTCAAGAATCTGAATTTCGTCTTCGGTCAGGTGACGGTATTTTGCGGTTCCGGACCTGATTCCCTTGAAATTTTCGACGGAGGTCGCCAAAATGCTGTTCTTGAGCGCTTTTTTCAATTTTAACAGTCGTTGCATGGCATAAAAATAGCCTAAATTTGGGGCGATGATGAAAGAGCTCCTCTTTAATTTGATACGAAAACACAAGTATAACATCTCTATCTATACCGAAGAGATCTTTGAAAGGCGTTGTCAAGAAGAAATTATCCGCAGCGATGAGGATAACAGCTCCTTCGTATATCTTGAATTTGACTTTGAAACATTGAAAAGAGAGCTGCCTGACGAGGGAAACTTTATCCAGTTCTGGGATTCGTTTTTCTCGGTGTTGAGCAGTGGTAGCCGCGGCAGCGATATTATCGGGTTCTTGGAACACGAATCGGGACTGGGCATGTTGTTGCTGGATTCCAAACTGGATGGTTGGGAACGTATCAAGGGCCGTATTGAACAGAAGTCAGCTGTCAACAATCTCGAAAAGGTCAGTGATATTTTGGACAAGACGGTGAAGCCCATTCTTTATCCGGCTTGTATCCAGAACATGGCGCCTCAGGCAACTGCCGCTATATAGTTATGGCTGTCTCTAAGGTACTCGTTATCGGTTCGGTCTACCCGCGTTTTCACGAAGACGCCGAAGTGCCTTGGTTGCGTACATCGATTGCGCACCTCAAGAAAGCGGGACTCGACATACAAGTTCTTGCACCCTCTTACAAGGGACTCAAAAGCCATGAAATCGATGGCGTGAAGGTGAACCGTTTCCGCTATGCTCCTGCCGCTTGGGAATTCCTGACGCACGAAGAAGGCGCGCCTAGTAAGATGGCGAATAAGCCATGGTTGCAGCTTTTGGCAATTCCCTACATCATCAGCGGATTTTTCAAGTGCATTAAAATTTGCCGCAAGTTTAAGCCCGATGTTATTCATGCGCATTGGCCGTTTCCGCATGCCTACATTGCGCTGGGTGCCGCTAAGTTGTTCAGAATTCCGCTGGTGCTGAACTTCCACGGTGCAGAACTCCTGCTCATCCGCAAAAAGAAATGGGTGCGCCCGCTCCTTAAATTTGCCATTAGCCAGGCCCAGGCCGTGTTTGCGAACTCGAGCTTTACCGCCGGTAAAATCAAGGCGCTCCGCAATGTCGAAGTGGAGTGGAGCCCGTACGGCACGACTCTTGAATTCGGAGTTCGGAGTTCGGAGTTCGGAATTGAATCACATGAAGTAAAGGGCAAGTTCAAGATTCTCTTTGTCGGGCGCCACATTGAACGCAAGGGCATTTGCTACCTGATTGAAGCGGCCAAGTATTTGCCGCGCGATCAATTTGAAATCCGCATCGTCGGCGTCGGCGATCTCACTGAACAGTTGCACGTCATTGCGAACGAAGTGAAGCAATCCAATCCGGATTCTGCCGAAATCATTTTCACAGGTAAACTATCGCCCGAAGCGCTCGCGAACGAATACAAGACTGCAAATGTCTTCACGCTCCCGGCGATTGTCGACAGCAAGGGCGACACCGAAGGCCTTGGCGTCGTACTCATCGAGGCCATGGAACTCGGTCTCCCGATTGTCGCAAGCAATGTGGGCGGCATCCCCGACGTAGTCATTGACGGTGTCTCGGGAATTCTCGTTCCCGAAAAAGACCCCAAGGCCCTCGCCGATGCCTACAAGCGCCTTGCCGCCGAGCCCGAACTCGTAAAGCACCTGCTCGCCGGCTCCCAGAAGCACATCGCCGCCTGCTTCACCTGGGACGGAATCATTCAGCGTCAAATCGCCGTTTACAACAAAGTCTTGAAATAGAAAAGCGCCTTGTTTGGCGCTTTTAATGCTTTACTGATTTTCTTGGCTTTTTGCCTTAAACTTGATTACCCAGATTTCGGAGTCGCTCCCTACGCGTACGGGTGGGCCCCAGCAATCAAAGCCGGAGCTTACTAGCCACAGTACACCGCCCAGGGCTCCTTTGCCGTAAGCAAGTTTCCATACGTAGTCAATAATAAAGGTAAGCGGAAAGAATTGACCGTCGTGAGTGTGGCCCGAAAGGGCGAAGTCCGGGAGTCTGCCGCGATGTTCTTTTTCAATTCCTTTGGGCTGGTGGTCCAGCAAAATCCAGGGGCGGTGCAAGACCAGGGTGTCGAAGGCCGCGACTGCTGAGTCTGCGGTGGCTGCGGAATCTTGTGTAGTTGCAGTAGCGGCGGCTACAGAATCCGTAGAATCCTTCGGGTGTTCTACGACCATGATGGAGTCGGGAATAAGTTCGCTGAGCGGCTTGCGTTGCATGTCTCTACTGCGGGCGACCATGAAGTCGGTGCGGCCTGTAAAGCAGGCGTTGCCTAGGCAAGCGGTAGAATCATCGAGTACTACAAAGCCCGCCTTGCGCATCCATTCGTTAGGATTGGAACCCGAGCGTTCCAACATGGATTCGTGATTGCCGTTAATCGCGATTGCTGCCACTTTTGCGCCGGCGGTCAATTTTTTGAACAAAATATCGTATCCGTAGCGGTCCATTTTCCCGGTCGAGAAATCGGCTAGGTCGCCACCGAACAACAGGTAGTCGGGTTTAATGGAATCGACTTGCGCAATAAAGCGGCCTAGTTTCTTGGCGTTGAACAAGGGGTCCACATGAATGTCGCTAAAGAATACGGCTGTAAAGCTTTCGGTGTACTGGCTCGGCAAATCGATAGTGAGCAGATTGGTTTTGTATTCGTCGTTGTGCGGAACACCGTATACCATGAACACAATGGCCACACCGGCAGTTATTCCCGCGAGCCAGCGGCCTACGCGGCGGACCTTGTGACGGCTCAGGTGGTGGGGCTGAGTTAGGTAGTAACCGATTCTATAGAGTGTCCAGGGAATATAAAGAATGAGTGCATTTGGAATCCAGAGTGCAAAAAAGGTGACAAGGCAACTTCCTAAAAAAGTGTCCCTGAAAAACATGCCTATAAAAATGAGGGATAATACGGTTGCACCGATAATTTTCCCGATTTTACCCTTGGCTGTAGAACTTACGTTGATGTAGATAAGCGCAAGGGCGGCAAGCAGTATGAATAGGAATGCAATCATGTGTTAATAATAGCAAATCTATTTTGGAGTTTAACTATATTTGACCCCGTATGGCTTTATGTATTGAATCTGATCATTTGGAAAAGGTCCAGAGGATCCTGGCTCTTCATTTTGAAGGGTTGGAAGTTTGGGCGCATGGAGCCCGTGTTACAGGAGTGGACCTCACTCCCGATACGGAACTGGAACTGGTGGTTATTTCTGAAAGTCCCCTTTCTTTCGAGGCCATGACCGCTGTGGAAAAGGCTTTTGTGGATAGCGGGCTTCCGTTCCGGGTCGATGTCATGGACTGGGCTAAACTCCCTGAATCTCTCCAAAAACAAATCAAGAAAGAACACGACGTGGTTCAAGCCGCTGCGGAATCCTAGTATGAAACGTCTTTTACCTTTTGCTTTGGTGGCAATGCTTGCCGCTTCCGCTTTTGCCCAGGACGAAATCCGTGAGGCAAAGAATTTAATCCAGAACGGGCAGTGTGCCGAGGCTATTGCCCCGCTCCAGAAAGTCTATAAGTCCAGCTTCCGTAAGTCCTCCGGTGAAAAGGCCGCCGTGATGCTCACGGAATGCTTCCTGCGCGAACACAAGCGCGACGAAGCCCTGAAGCTTTCTTCCCGTTTCTTGGAATACTACGTGAATACGGTCTACCGTGAACGTATGGAATTGGCCAACGCCATTGTCATGGTGGAAAAGGGTAGCGTATACGAAGGTGTGGAAACCATGCTCCGCATTCTGGCCTACTCCAAGAACCCGGCTGCCCGTAGCCGCACCAAGGATGTGGCTATTCAGACGCTGGCCGCCTCGCTGTTGACTGCGGACCAGTTGCAGGCGCTTTTGGAAAAGTACCCGGTCGACAAGGACATTGTAGGCTGGATGCAGTTGCAGATTGGCCGCGAATGCCAGAATTCCAAGCGCTACAAGGCGGCCCGTTACTGGTACAAGAAGGTTGTGGCAGGCGGGGTAGCCGAAAACCTCTCCAGCACTGCTGAAAAGGGTCTTGAATCGCTGGAAGACCGCGGCGCCGGTATGCCCACGGTCCTGGTGCTTGCCCCGTTGTCGGGCGATTATGCCGAATTTGGCGCGGCGGCCATCCAGGGCGTGATTCTCGCCCACGAAAAGGCTGGCCTCAAGGGCAAGGTGAACCTGCGCGTGGCCGATACCCGTGCTGACGCCGCTCAGGCGCTCCTGCGTACGCAGCAGGCTATTAATCAGGACAGCATTGTGGCTGTTGTCGGCCCCATTATGAGTGCCCCGGCTGCGACCGTTGCCGCTTGGCTCGGAAGCAATTTCCAGAACATTCCGATGCTCACCCCGACGGCAACCGACGACGGTATTGCCAAGATGGGCCCGAACATTTTCCAGGTGAACATCACCATGGATAACCTCGCAAAGAGCATTGCGGACTTTGCTACCAAGTGCCTGAACATCCGCGAATTTGCAGTCCTTAGCCCGCTGGGTGGCTATGGCGCCTCTATGTCCCAGAGCTTTACTACGGCTGTGGAACGCCGCGGTGCGAGCGTGATTGCTTTCCGTAACTACGAAGAAGGCCGCCCCGACTACAAGACTGAATTTAGCCTGCTCCGCGATGTGCGTTTCAAGCAGCTGAACCGTCGCCAGAACATTGCCCGCGGCGCAAACGATCTCGATGCCGTGAACGCCAAGGAACGCCGCTTCTACATGCAGGATTCCACCTTCAACATTCCGGGCATCTTTATTCCGGCGACGAATCCGGGCGATGCCGGCCTTATGGCTGGCCAGGTGGCCTTCAACAAGATTTCTGGCGTGCTGCTGGGCGCCTCCGGCTGGTATGGCCGCGAACTCCTGATCCAGGGTAAGCGCCAGGTAGATAGCTCTTACTTTAGTGTGCCCGCCATGGACATGGGCGGCAACAACGACAACCTCAAGAAGTTCGTGAGCGACTTCAAGGAACGTTGGGGTGCCGAACCGGGCGAAGACAAGGTGAGTGGGCTCAGCTACGATGCTGCAAACATCGTTTTCAGCTCCATGGCCAAGAATCCGAACAGCCTTACGAATATGATTAACAATACTGCCAATTTCCAGGGCGTGTATGGCGATATCAAGTTCAAGCGCGGCATGAACTTGAATACCAAGATTGTGACTGTAAATAAGGGCAAGTTCGAAACTGTCGAAGGCTGCCCCGCTAAGTAATTCGGACAACTGTACAAGGCGAGTGTTGCGGACGTGCTTGCACGGACATAACCGAGCCGAACAGTTGGTACTTGAGCGAAGCGAGAGTACAATTAGGAACTGATTAACTAGGAACTAAAAATTCCCGCAGTAGGCACACTGCGGGAATTTTTTCATCTAGGAGGGAGAGAGTGAAATGCTTGGACCGGGTCAGTCTTCTTCGAAGGTGGGGCAGAGCGAGGCTGCCACGTAGTCCGGGGAATCCCCGTTGCGGTAGTAGGCGTGCAGGCTGTCGTCATCCAGGAGATCGTCCAGGTTTCCGCCACCGGCAGCATCCAGTTCTTCTTTGACGCGAGTCTTGAATGCCATGAAGCCGGAGTGGATCATGTAGAATGACAATGCAGATGTTTTATGGAAAAGTTTCATAAGACCTCCGTCGTGTTATTCCTTTTTTGTTTCCCGAATCCCTTGTTTAACAAAATAGAGTGTTGTTTATATGTTGATAAGTTGTTGACCTTATACCCCAGTTATAGATAATTTTGGATGTTGAGGCAATAGCAAAAAATCATGTAAGGATTAAGAAACTATTTCTTAAATTTTGGGAAATTTTCGAAATTTTGACGATTTTACTCAAAAAGATTTTCTGTAATTTATTGTCTGTCAATACGTTAAATGGAGTCTGGAAACCTGCGTCATGACCTTGAAAAAGGTCTTTTGCGGATATTCCAATTTGGACTAAAAAATAAGGAAAACATAAAAACGAAATATGGCGAATTGGGGCTCTTCTTTGTGGATAAATCGTGAACTGAGGCTTTTTGTCCATAATTTATCAACAGAAAAGGTCCTCAATTTCTATTTTTACAGTAATGTATTTTCGAAATTTTTTGATTGTTTTAGCCGCTTTGGCTGCCGTATGCTTTGCCGGGGAATCTCTCTCCCTTTCTTTGTCCAAGGAGCAGGCGGAACTCTGGTCCAAGGCCACTTCGGCGACCAT
>JAFZOV010000156.1 GCA_017550445.1 Fibrobacter sp. | reverse complement strand
GGTTCCATGTTGGCAACGGGGGTGACGGCACCCGTGCGCCCCACCTGGTAGGTCACCTCCCGGAGGCGTGTCTGCTCGCGCTCGGCCTTGAACTTGTAGGCGATGGCCCAGCGCGGGCTTTTGCTTGTGGTGCCGAGTTCGCGCTGCATGGCAAGGTCGTTCAGCTTTACGACCATGCCGTCAATTTCGAAGGGGAGGTTGTCGCGGCTAGCACCGATGTCTTCGGAAATCTTCATGATTTCGTCGACCGTATCGGCCTTCCAGTAATCGTTCGTATGGAAACCGAGGCGCTTGAGTTGCTGCAGGTTCTCTTCGTGAGTTTTGTTGTTGCTCTGCGGAATGTGGTAGGCAAAGAATCGCATCGGGCGCGTCTTGCATTCGGCCACGCTCTTGAGCTTGAGTGACCCCGATACGGTATTGCGCGGGTTCTGGAAGATCTTCTTGCCTTCTAGAATAAACTGCTCATTCAGACGCTCGAAAGCTTCGCGTTCCATGTAAACTTCGCCGCGGACTTCGAAGGTGCCCTGCGGGATTTCGCTCGGGTCGATCTTCAGCTTCTTGGCGTCCAAGGTTTCCGGAATGTCTGCAATGGTAAGCGCATTCAAGGTCACGTCATCGCCCTGTACGCCATCGCCACGGGTTGCCGCTTGCCTCAAGCGGCCGTTTTCATACACAATCGAAAGACTCACGCCGTCGATTTTCCGCTCGCAGATCCATTTTTTAGACGAAAGACGAGAGACGAAAGACGAGAGATTATTTTTAGTAGAATTATCTTCTCTCGTCTCTAGTCTGTAGGACCGAAGGTCCGTTCTCTCGTCTAAACTAGCAATTCCGTCTTCAGCAGCTTTCACAAACTCCGCCATTTCTTCGGCGCTGTACACGTTTGCAATGCTGAGCATGGGCACGGCGTGCGTGACCTTCGCAAAATCGTTAGTGAGGTCGCTGCCTACACGCTGGGTCAGGGAATCTTTGCCGCGCAGCTCCGGATACTTTGCTTCGAGAGCTTCCATCTCCTTGAGCCCGAAGTCGAAATCCTGGTCGCTCATCGGCGAAACACCATCTTTGTAGTAAAGGCGGCTTGCTTCTTCCAGTTGTTTCTTTAACTCAAAATAACGGGTGCGGTCAATTTCTTTCTGGTCCATGCTTACCAATATAGCAAGTTTGTGGGCCTAGAAAAACATTTTGATGCCGATGCCGATTAAGATAATGCCTGCGATAATTTCGGGAATCTTGGTCTTGAATTTTTTGGCGGCATGGCGGCCGATTTCGTAGCCGATAACGCCCATGATAAAGCTTGCAAGGGCGATGGCGCTGGTGGCAAGAACCATGTTCGCCTTGATGAATGCAAACGAGATTCCGACAGCGAATGCGTCAATACTTGTCGCAATCGAAAGCAGCAGAATATTTGCGATAGTTAAGTTCTTCGCGGCCATCTGTTCGCCTTCTTCTTCGCCAGAATCTCCACGTACGGCGCCCCAAATCATGCGGCCACCTAGAATGCAGAGGATGGTGCAGGCGATAGGCGTGCCCACGGAACTGAACCAGCGTTCTGCAAAGTTCCCGAGGAAAAATCCGAGCAAGGTCATGCCGCCCTGGAATACTCCGAAGCTTACCGCCTGGAGCATGGCTCGGCTGTACTTGATTCCCGACTTAGAAAGTCCTGTGGCGATAGAGACTGCGAAGCAATCCATTGCCTCTACAATTGCGATAATGATAATTTCAATAATACCCATGATTAATACGTCATTGCGAGGAGTTCTACGACGAAGCAATCCATTTTATTTAGTGAATTTATACCTTCCGAGCAAATCAAAGTAGCGAACCTTCGGCGAAACCTTTACCGGTGTGCGACGCTTGTGGATGGCGGTAGTGCCGTTGGGGTAGACCATGAAAATTTCGCTGAAACCGTCTTTGTAAACAGATTTAATGGAATAACCGTTTTCTTTTGAATAATAAATCAGCGTGTTGATTAAAGAATCATTTTTGTACGCATAGCATTTTGTATCATCTTTGGAGTCTTCTACATAGTATGTATTTTCTGTTTTTTGTTCCCAATCGAGATTGTTGTTGTCGGTATATCTGCTTACAAGCGTATCGTTTCTAAAAAAGAATTCCGTTAAATATTCTAAAGGTTTGTGATCAAGGCTATAGCTCAAATAAGAAATGTATGAATTTGTTGTTTTAATATAGTCTTCTTGTTCAAAAGAACCTTTGTAACTGTACTTTAGATGCCAAATATTGGTGTCGCTAGATGCTGAATCTGAGAATAGAACTTCAATACCTTTTCCAGAAAGAACAGTTTCGTCTTTAGAATTTATATAATAAAGAATCTCAGCGTATTCGTTATCTATATCACCAACATAGCCGTAAATAGTTTTTTCAAGATAACCATTATTATAGATGTTCTTTTTAAAACGTTCTTGCACAAATACTGTGTCAGAAAAATTTGTAGTATCGGCGTAAAAAATGGAATCAATGTATGTTTTAGTTTTTGAAATATAAAAGTTTGGCTTAGAAATTTCAAACATCGCTTCTGTACAAGTATTCGCGCTGGCATAAATTGCCAAAATCAGTAGGCTAAATAGAATCTTTTTCATTTGTGTCTCCTGCATGTAAAAATAAAAACATATATTTGATGTGTGGGGTTTTTGCCTCGTAAGGATGGTGTTTTAGTGAAATTGCGCGTTGCGGCATTTGTATTCGGAGTGGCATGTACGCTTTTTGCGGTAGATGCTGTCTCGAATTTGTCCGTACTTCCGCCTGTAACGCCCGAATTAAAGCAAAACGCTCAAGAGTATTTCAATAACGAATGTAAGGCTTGCCACCGCTGGGCGCGCAAGTTTGCCGCGCCCCCGATGCGTGACAATGTGGCGCAGTATGCCGAAAAGCCAGAAGAAATGGTCAAGTACTTGATGCACCCGACGCCGAAGCACCCGGATGAGTGGCCCGCCATGGACATCACTCCGCTGACCGAAGAACAGGCGAAAATGATGACTGCCTGGCTCCTGTACATTTTAAAGAATCCAGATGACCCGGGGAGACCAAAGTAGACGAAAGAACGGCGCTTCGCGCCTACAGACGAGAGACGAAAGGAAATGTGGGATGTGAAGTGTGGGATGTGGAATGACTTTGACAACTAGATATGCTTGACTTGAATAGAAAGACTGTCTTAAATGCAAAGCCATCGCTCAAATTGGCGACGCTGGTGTTCGGTGTGGTTTTTGCATTTTTCTTGGCGGATTTCTTGATGGGGGAGCCGCGTGTGCCGCGGCATGCTCCGGGTCCGATTCCTTTTGACCATGCCCTGCACGGCGATTCTATCGGCATGGATTGCGCCGCCTGCCATACGGGTGCGCGTTCGACAGCGAATGCCTACATGCCTGCTAAGGCCGACTGTATGGATTGCCACCGCCTCCCGCTCACCGAGAAACCGGGAATCGAGACGCTGGATTCCGTGCTTGCCAAGGCCGATGACCGCCCCTGGTCGCACAAACGTATTTTGCCGGAACATGTGGTGTTCCATCACGGTGTACATGCGGCGGCAGGCGTAGCCTGTAGCGACTGCCATGGTGTCGGCCACATGCAGAACCGTTACGGCGGCGAAAAATTTGACATGCAAAGTTGCTTAAAGTGCCATCGCGGCGAAACTTTCAAGGAAAAAGGCTTTAAACCGGCGGCAACCTATTGCGCCGCTTGCCATCGCTAGCGTGGTAAGGTATCTTATGGGAATGGATCGTCGCGAATTCATCAAGAGTTGCTCGCTAGTGGCAGTCATGGGACTGCTGTTTGGCTGCCGCAAGTCGGCAGTTCTCGGCGATATCGCGTCGCAGCTCTCGGTGCCCGAACTCAAGCGCTTTGAAGACGAAGTCCGCCTCGCGATGTCGCAGGCGAAAAAGTCGCTTGACCTTGTGAAGGTTCCGACACCGGGTGCACTCAAGATTCCGGGGGCCTCGAACTTGAACCGCTTTGGCATGGCAATCGACCTCGACAAGTGCGACGGCTGCGGCAAGTGTATTCTGGCCTGCAACCTCGAAAACAATGTGCCGCTCGTTCCCGAAGAAGATGCCGCCCGCAACCGCTTTATGCACTGGGTCGAAATGCGTGGAAACGCTCCCTTCATGTGTGCTCATTGCGGCAATGCCCCCTGCGAAAAAGTCTGCCCGACAGGTGCCGCGAACCACACGCCCGATGGTCTGAGCGCCATGATGTACAAACGCTGTACCGGGAGCCGTTTCTGTGGCGCGAATTGCCCCGTTCAGGCTCGCAAGTTTAATTTCAACGATGCTCAAAAGCTCGGACTTGCTCGCCAGTTCAACAAAGAAGTTCCGCTTCGCGACAAGGGCGTCATGGAAAAATGCAGCCTGTGCCTGCACCGCCTGCAGAATGACCGCCTCGAATTCAAAACCAAACTCAGTGTCGGCGTAACGACAGCAGATGCCGAGTGGCGTGGTCGCGGTGTCAAAACCGCTTGCGCCGAAGCCTGCCCCAAGAACGCCATCATCTTCGGCAACTGGCTCGACGATAAATCTCCGCTGGTAAAGCTTACAAAAGACCGCGTGTTGTATGCTCCGCGAGAACTCGCCGCACTTGACCCGTCCATCGTATTCATGCGGGGGAGGCGTTAATGTTTCGCTACCTGATGTTTGCGGGGCTTGCGCTATTCTTACCGGGACTTTACGCCTTGGGCTATGCCGTGCTGGAAGGCCCTTCGGCGTGGATGACGGATTCGCAGACATTCTGGGGCACTCCAATCAGCCTGTTTGTATTCTGGATTGGCCTAGCCCATGCCGGAACGCTCCTGTCGGCGATTTTCCTCGCGCTTGATATCAAGCTGGACCGTCGCACGGCCTTGATTGCAGAACTTTCCACGTTGGTGAGTCTCGTGTTTGCGGGAATCTTCCCGCTGATGCATTTGGGCGTCATCGATAACTTCTACATGGTGGCCCCCTTCCTCGATGCCCGCGGCAACTTCGCCAACGTGCGGTCGCCTCTGGTTTGGGACTTCTGCTGCATTGCGGTGTACGCGCTTTTGTCGCTGCTGTTCTTTGGTGTGCATTTGAAATCCCGCGAGAACCCGCTGCTGGAACGCTACCGCAAGCCCATGGCGTGGCTCTTGTTCCCGTTGGTGCTCTGGGTGCATACCATTGTGAGCCTGGACTTTGCGACGACTTTCGTGCCCGAGTGGCGCGGTGCGTTCTTCCCGGTGTACTTTATCGCGGGGGCGATTCTTTCGGGCCTTGCGCTTGTGAACCTCTTGATTTGCGCCGAAGGCTACCGCGTGCGCCTCTTGGAACGCCTGCAGCTTATTTGCACCTGGGTTCTCTGTGCTATCTGGATTTGGGACTTGATGCTCAAGGGTTCCATTTGCACTTGGGCTCTGGTTTTCGCCGGAATTCTTCCTCAGTTCCGTATGGTGAGCGTTATTCGCGAAAACAAGTGGGGCCGTATTGCGCTTTCGGTAAGCATTTTGATTGGGCTATTCTTGGAGCGCATTTACATTGTTTCGCCGGAATTTGGTTTGCAGGCCTCGTCGTCTTTTAATTGGATTGATTGGGGGCTTGTCGCTTTCTCTGTGGGCGGCTTTGTGTTGTTGTTCTTTGGAATCCGCCGTTACCTGAACCGCAAAATGGAAGGGGCTGGCTCCTACTTTGGCGAAGTGGATGGCACCGACTTGGCCGATGCCGAGCAACAGGAACTTGAAAAAGAAAAATCCGCTGGCGTACGTGGTACGGAAAAGCCGAAGAAGGGCTTTTACATGCAGCCTTGGTCTTCTGAAGAATATCAGGTGCTTCGGCTACCGCTGTTGGTGGGCTTTGCTGCGGCTCTCTTGTTTACGCTTTGGGCTTGGGGGCAAAGCGTGTTTGCAAATGTGGAACTTTCATTTGCGAATGTGATTCCGCTCTTGTACCCGATTGTGGCACTCGTAACGGCTTTAACCTTGTGCATTCGCGCCTATTTTGTCGAAAAATCATTCGATTTGTCTCGCTGCGAAAAATGGCTGAGTGTGGCGTTGCTTGTCTTGTTGGCTGCCAGTATGGGGGCTTTTTTTGCAGGCGGAGCTTCGCAAAAATCCAACGAAACGGTTGCATCCCTGAACCATAGCCAGGATTCTAAGTTCATTTGGAACGCCCGCTGTGCCACCTGTCACGGGACAGACGGCCGATTCAATGAAAAATTTGTTCGCGAGTTCTACCCGATTCCGCAAAAGCTGAACGTGCAGCGAATCGATAGTCTTGGCGTTGATTCCCTCGTCAAAGTCATTTTGAACGGCCGCGTCAATATGAACCCCTATGCGGGGCGCTTGACTTCTGAAGAAGCGCTTGGGTTAGTGAATTACATGCGAACACTCGCTGAAACGCATGCCGAAGGTACTGCAGAATCGGTAAAGGAGGGCGAATAATGACTCCGCTTGCAAATTCGCTTTCATGTCTGATAGCCCTCGGTTGTGCCTCGTTCTTGTGGCGTAAGGGCTCGTCGCCGTATCGTAACGGTGCGTTGCTTGCGGGCTTCCTTGTCCTCTTCAGTGTATTCACCTACTTTGCGGGTGAAATTACCGTGGACCTGACGTTGGAACATTACCCGTTCCGCATGCTTGCACTGTGCCTTTGCCTCTCAACGACGTCGCTTTCGCTATATCGTAGACGTTACCTGGTGCTCGCGCAATCGCTCTGGTGCTGGATTGAACTTTTCGGCGGCATAGCCCTGTACTACCGCGGCATCGACATCGCCTGGACCCGCATCGCGGCACTCTTTGGCATGACTCTTTGCAGCACGTTCCTCTCCAAGATTTCCAAGGAGATGGAATTCTGCCTCATGGTCTTCTGGCTCGCTGTCTGGGTGTTCTTTTGAGATGTGGAATGTGAAATGTGGAATGTTTTATAATGAAATTTCTTTCAAATATTCCGCAGAAAACTTCGACAGCGATGTAGCCTTGTCTCGCTTGAATTCGCGACGTTTCTTGTCTTTGTCGAACCCCAGGAATTTTGGAATCATGGTGGGGTGGCGAAGCGTGAACCCTGTCAGGCTAGATGCAGGGAGGTTCTTGTAGAATATCTCCCACAGCGGGGCGATTGCTTGCTTTTGGTGCAAGAATTGCCCGGTCAAAAGTCCGGCACAAACGATTTCGCTCAGCCTAGCAACCAGGTATGGAACGTTGAACATTTTTCCGCCGGCGTGAGCCATGCGCAGAGAGTAGTCCAGCAATCTATATTCCTGCGGCAAATCCAAGTCGAACAGCCCCGTGCGCTGGATGATTCTGCTTGAAAATACCACGACCATTGGGTTTGGAGCCGCAACAAAGCGCATCTTTTCGTTTTCAGAAATCGGGGCGAATCCCTTCGCGCCATTCAAGAGTAAACCGCCATAAAAATGGCCGTCTGCCTTTACTCTTGGCGCAAAAGCGTCCACCATGGGGAAGCCTTCGATGCATTCGGCAAGGTTGTTCAAAAAATCGCGGTCAATTATGACTGCAGGGCTTGCAAAAACCACCCATTCGGCGTCGATGTTTTGCAATGGCTGATTCCAGTCGGAACTATGTTGCCAACCTAGAGCCGGGTCTTCAAAAGGGGGAGTCCAGTTGTCAATTTTTTTAGAAGGTTCTTCAAGAATGATGACGTCAAATTGCCGCATCGCAAGCCTGAATTAGAAATTCACGCGAACACCGAGCCTGTGTTCGTGGCCCATCCCTTCGGCAAGGTAAGAAAAACTGTAGTCAAGGGCGAATAAATCCATGGCGTAGCCAAGACCTGCGCTCAACATGTGGGCATTGTTTGTCTCATCCGGGCGATCTTCGGACGCCATGAGTTCCTTGGCATCGCGAATCAGGTCTAGCCAGGTGCGTTCAAATCCGGCGCGAATGAAGAAATGCTGACCGAGGGCGTATTCACCGCCAAGGCTCAAGAAGGCTTCCTGATAACGAGGAAAATCGCTGTCTGCAAAAATCGTCAGACGGGGGAGTACCTTGGGTCTGAAATAGGCGGCGATAGCAAAAGTTTGGGACATGGGATAGTATTCATCATCGCCGTCGTCCACGTAGTCTCGTAGCAGGCATCCGAAATCACGAGCCATCAAGGCTAATCCGTAACGATTGCTTTGTGATTGCCAGGAGATACCCCAGTCGAATGCTGCACCCAGAGCTGTGCGGTCACCAGATTCGTCGGTTAGCTTGTCCGAGGCGAACTTGAGCGTTGCACCGAAGCGGAAATGCTTCATTGGAAAAGCGAAGGTTGCGGTTGCCAGCTGGCTGAATGGCTCGTATGCTTTTCCGGTAGCTTCGCCATATTCATCGTAACCGTCAATGCTTCCGTAAGAAAGCCAGTTGTACGAAACCTGAAAAATATACTTGTCGATGTGTCCGGTATAGTAAACGCTGCCCTGGTTGTCGGCAAAGTCACCTGTTTGCCAGTGAACCGCTGCAATATGGTTCTTGCCTTCGGGCATAGAAACTGCGGCGGGGTTCAATTGCGTAATCGTCGGGTCGGTTGAAACACCTGCACCGGCGGACTTTTCTAACGCAGCGTTGCGGGGACTGTCAAACGTGTTGATGAAAGAAAACACTTCTTGTCCGGCGTCGCCTTGAGTAAAATAGGCATGGCATGCTACAGGGATTGCGAGCAGTGCCGAGACTGTTGTCAAAAAGTGTTTGAAATTCATGGTTGAAATTTACAAATATTGTGGCCGCGCGGTCAGGAAAACCCTCAAAAAATCGTTAATTTTTACGAATAAATGGGAATTCTGCCTTTACAAAAGGCGAAACGTTTAATATATTTGGGTGCGTTCGGGCTACTAGCTCAGTTGGTAGAGCAACGCCCTTTTAAGGCGTGGGTCGAAGGTTCGAGCCCTTCGTAGCTCAGGAAACCGGTTCTGATTTATCAGAATCGGTTTTTCTTTTTTGAGAATTTGTTGTTTGTCAGCAATTTTTTTATTATATTTGTGCCACTCGGGGTGTAGCTCAGCCTGGTAGAGCGTCTGCTTTGGGAGCAGAATGTCATCAGTTCGATTAAATCCGACGAGAGCGAAGCGAACAAGTCGGATTTAAGCCTTGACTTGAACGAAGTTCAAGCAAGCCTGAAGGGCAAAATGCGAAATGAAATGAGCATTTTGGCAATCTGGTTACCCCGGTCCGTTAGGACCTTTTTTTATACATTTTCTTGTTCAATGACAATTTTTTTATTATATTTGGACTCACTCGGGGTGTAGCTCAGCCTGGTAGAGCGTCTGCTTTGGGAGCAGAATGTCATCAGTTCGAATCTGGTTACCCCGATACACGAAAGACCTCCCATAGGGGAGGTCTTTCGTATGTATGGGAACAATCTGATTACCCCAAAGCATTGTTTACCAAACATTAAGGCATTGCATTAGCTGTGTTATTTTATTTTCAATATCAACTGAGGGGCCTTTATTGTCACGATAAAATACGCTTAACTTTAAATTGCAATTTTCAAATGGGGCAATCAAGGAAAAACGACAATAGCTTCTTATGAAACCTTCTGAATGCAAATTTGGATTACATACTTCGGATATGTTCGTGCTGTCGCTTACAACTGCTGTTGTTTTATATTCTTGATTTCTGTAATTTATTTTTATGCCAATTGCCTTACCTTCAAAATAAGGAATGAGTAAGTGTGATTTTTCGTTGTATTCTGTGGCTATGTTAATTTCAAAATCATTCGAATGTCTTGATGCAATTCGGATTGTATTTGATGACGAATGTTCATAACCAAGATTCCAATCGAATCGTATTAGTCTTGAAGTGACGCCATTCTCTTTTTTTAATGAATAATAGCGATTGTAGCGATTTTCTCTATCATGATAAGATAATTCTACTAGAGTGTCATTTCCTAGAATTTTTTTTGAAACATATTTTTCTAATGCATCACATTTGTATGTTGTTATTTCGCTTATTTTATATTCATTAATAGGTTCAGTGTTGTTGATTTTATGCAGTCTTTGTCGAAGCTTTGATTCTCCAAAATGAATTCTATAACACATTTTCCTTTGTGAACTGAAATATTCGTAGCGTCGATCTCCAAAATCATCAGCCCATTCTTTATTGAAGAATCCAACTATAGGAATGTTGTTTAACGTGGAATAGAAATATGTTGGATCGAGATCTCCTACATTATATGAGTAATATTGAGCGGAGTCTATATATACGGCATCTTGCAATTCGGGAAAAAGTTCAACGATTTGTTGTTGATAAATATCTGCTTGTTTAACAGACAGATTACGCTTGATTTTGGGTGCGTAGAGAAAGACTACCATAATTAGCGAAATTATGGAAATTGTTAGACTTGTGATTGCAATTTTTTTCATAATATTACCTATATCTTAATAGATTCAAGCCTGTTTATAAATATAGTTTGTAAAGTTGTGCTAAACTTCTTTGTTTTGAAGGTCTTCTCTTTTTTCGTTGCAAAAAAGTGCCTTTTTTCAACAAGTACTACGCCCTAGTTTTCAAGAGGCTAACTCTCTATTTAAAAAAATGTATTGCTTTTGTCCGGACAATTATTTATATTTATTTCCATGAATAAAACAGCCAATTTATACGCCCGCATTGAACCCGATGTAAAAGAAAAAGCCGAGAAAGTCTTGGAAGAACTCGGTATTCCTGTTTCCAATGCTATCAATATGTTTTACAAGCAAATCATATTGCAGCAGGGAATACCTTTTGATTTGAAGCTTCCGAATGCTCCAGAAAATTCAGCAAAATGGTCTAAAGAACGTTTGGACGAAGAACTTGAAAAAGGGTACAATGACATGCTTAAAGGTCGTGTGCGACCTGCCGCTATGGTTTTGTCAGACGTTAAGAAGAAATACAAAGTATGAATTATGAAGTTCTTGTTTCTTCTTCTGCACAAGAAGATTTGGACGGAATTATAAAATATATTTCAATGACGCTTGCGGCTCCGGTTGCAGCTTCGAATCTATATCAGAAAATCCAAGAGGCTATAGTCTCGTTATCCGATTATCCTGAGGCGTTTGCCTTATGTTTGGATGAACCTTGGGTTTTGCGCAATGTGCGAGTTATGCAGGTTGATAACTACAAGCTGTTTTATCATGTTAATCACGAAACCCGTGAAGTGGTTGTGTTGCGTATTTTCTTTTATAGACAGAAAACGAACTTGAAGTAGCTTACACAATCTTCCTATCCGCAATCCACTTCCGCACGGCTTCTTCGGCGCGGGCCGCAAGAACCTCTTTCTTGTTCTTTTTCTTGAGGCCTTCGTGGTGGGGGAGCAGCCCGAAGTTAAAGTTCATGGGCTGGAAGTCTTCGTTTTCTTCGACCAGGCGGTTCATGAGCGAGCCGATGCAGCTTTCATCGGGCAGCGGGTCTGCGTGTCCGTGCAGGAGCGTCTGCGCCATGTTCCAGGCGGCATACCAGCCGGTGGCCACCGCTTCGGTGTAGCCTTCGGAACCAGTAATCTGGCCTGCAAACCATGTAGGCGGAATACCCTTGGCGCATTCAAGATCTGGGCGCAGGCGAAGCGTCTTATCCAGGAACTTGGGCGATTCGATGAAGGTGTTTCGGTGCATGCAGCCGAGGCGCGCAAACTTTGCATTCTTGAGCGCCGGCACCATGGTGAAGATTTCTTTTTGCGTGCCCCACTTGAGGCGCGTTTGGAAACCCACCATGTTGAACAAAGTCTTTTGCTTGTTCTCGGCGCGGAGCTGAATCACGGCATACCACAAATGACCGTCGTTTCCAAGCCCAAGCCCTATCGGGCGCATGGGCCCGTGGCGTAACGTTTCGTAGCCACGACGCGCCATTTCTTCTACGGGCAGGCAGCCTTCGAACAGTTCGTTTTTCTCGAACGGGCGAGGTTCCGTGCTTTCGGCTTCGCAAAGCTTGCGCACGAATTCGGCGTAAGTTTCCTTGTCTAGCGGGCAATTGATAAAGTCTGCCGTTTCGCCTTTTTCCCAGCGGTTGCGGTAAAAGGCGTGGTTAAAGTCGATGCTGTCCGTCTCGATCACGGGGGCAATCGCGTCGAAAAAGTGCAATCGGTTGCTGCCGAGGCGCTTGAAAATGTCGTCGGCAAGAGCATCACTTGCCAAAGGCCCTGCGGCCACCAAAGTGGGGCAGTCGCCTTCGAGGCTTGTGACTTCTTCACGATGAAGCGTAATGTTCGGGGACTCCGCAATCTTTTTTTCGACTGATTCGCTAAAGATGTCGCGGTTCACCGTCAGCGAATCGCCTGCGGGCACGGCGGCTTCG
>JAFZOV010000155.1 GCA_017550445.1 Fibrobacter sp. | reverse complement strand
CCTTGAGGAGCACTGCCG
The DNA here is from genome assembly GCA_017550445.1 of Fibrobacter sp. The sequence goes on along the minus strand of JAFZOV010000155.1, from coordinate 39,176 downwards.
GAGTGTCTTCGACCTTCAAGCTGCAGAAGCGGGCTTCGAAGCGTTCGGAGAGGTTCTGCACAAAGCGCGGCCAGTGCTTGGCACCAGGAATCAAATCCTTGAGGTTAGAAACCATCTGGCAGCCGTTGCAAACGCCGAGCGTGAAGGTATCCTTGCGGTTGAAGTAGGCTTCAAATTCAGCGCGGGCGCGGGGGTTAAAGAGAATGCTCTTGGCCCAGCCTTCGCCGGCGCCGAGCACGTCACCGTAGCTAAAGCCACCGCAAGCCACGAGACCGTTGAAGTCCTTGAGGCTAATGCGGCCTTCGAGAATGTCGGTCATGTGAACGTCGATAGATTCGAAGCCCGCATTCTGGAAGGCGGCGGCCATTTCAAGTTCACCATTCACGCCCTGTTCGCGGAGAATAGCCATCTTCGGGCGGCTTGCGTAATCCTTGATGACCTTGGCGCTAGCAACGAGATCGAATGTGACCTTCGGCGTCACACCCGGATCGTCCTGTTCGAGTTTCAGCTTGTATTCGCTTTCAGCACAATCCGGGTTATCGCGCAGAGCCGCGATGCGGCGAGTCGTGTCGCTCCAGATAGCGCGGAGGTCAGAGAGACCTTCAGCGTAGTCGCCAATAATCAAGCTGTAAGAATCGTTGAGAGAACCGATTTCAGAAACGGTATCGCCGAGGCCGACTGCAGCGAAGGCTTCAAACACAGCCTTCAAATCAGCCTTCTTCACCTGAATCACGGCGCCGAGTTCTTCGTTGAAGAGTGCGTCAATCAGGTTACCCTTCAATGCACCGGCATTGAGCGTTACGCCCACGTGACCAGCGAAAGCCATTTCGGTAACCGTCGTGTAGAGACCGCCATCGCTCTTGTCGTGGTAAGCCATAATCTTACCGGCAGCGTTAAGCTTCTGAATCGTTTCGAAGAAGGCGCGGAGTTCCTGAGCGGAATCGACATCCGGAGCCTTATCACCGAGGTTGTTGTAAACCTGAGCCGCAATGGATGCGCCCATACGGTTCTGGCCGCGGGCCAAGTCAACGAGCACGAGCGTCGTATCCTTATCCTGCAACAGCTGCGGAGTAAGCGTCTTGCGCACATCGGCGCACGGAGCAAAAGCACTGATAACCAGAGAAATCGGAGCGGTTACGCGGTGGCTACCCTTGTCGTCTTGCCACACGGTGCTCATGCTCATGGAGTCCTTACCCACCGGAATCGTGATACCGAGATCTGGGCAGAGTTCCATACCGATGGACTTCACGGCTTCGTACAAGTCGGCACCGTCGCCTTCGTAGTTCGGTGTAGCCATCCAGTTAGCAGACAAGTTCACGCGGCCCATATCAGGCACGCAAGCAGCGGCCATGTTTGTGAGGGATTCTGCCACCGTCATGCGGGCAGCGGCAGCCGGAGAAATCAGAGCAATCGGAGCGCGTTCACCCATGCTCATCACTTCACCTTCGTAAGTGTCAAGCGTTGCGCTCGTCACGGCGCAGTCAGCCACAGGCACCTGCCACGGGCCAACCATCTGGTCGCGGCAAATCATACCCGTCACGGAACGGTCACCGATAGAAATCAAGAACGTTTTATCTGCGACGGTCGGGTTTGCGAGCACGCGATGAGCCACATCCTTGATGGATGCGTCAGCCGGAACCACTGTAGAATGGAGCGGACGCTTCTGGCTCTTTTCGTTACGGATCATGCGGGGCGGCTTGCCGAGGAGCACGCCGAGCGGCATGTCAATCGGAGTCGTACCAAAGTGCTTGTCGGTCAAAGTCAAGTGTTTTTCAGGAATGGCCTCGCCCACCACAGCATACGGGCAACGTTCACGCTTACAGATAGCGTCGAACACATCCAGCTTGTCGCCAGCGATTGCAATCACGTAGCGTTCCTGAGATTCGTTACTCCAAATTTCGAACGGGCTCATGCCCGGTTCGTCGTTCGGCACATTGCGGAGTTCAAACTTACCGCCGAGACCGCCATCGTTCACGAGTTCCGGGAAGGCATTGGAAAGTCCACCTGCGCCCACGTCGTGAATAAAGGTAATCGGGTTTTCTTCATCCATCGCCCAGCAGCGGTCGATGACTTCCTGACAGCGACGTTCCATTTCGGGGTTTTCACGCTGCACAGAAGCAAAGTCCAAAGATTCGTTACCGGCACCGTTAGCCACAGAGCTTGCAGCACCACCACCGAGGCCAATCAACATAGCCGGACCACCGAGAACAATCAGGTGGTCACCCGGGTCGATGTGGCCCTTTTCGATGTGCTGGTTCTTGATGTTACCAAGACCACCAGCCAGCATAATCGGCTTGTGGTAGCCACGGACTTCCTTGCCGTTCTGGGCATCGACTTCCTGTTCAAAAGTACGGAAGTAACCGAGGATGTTCGGACGGCCATATTCGTTGTTGAATGCGGCACCACCAAGCGGACCATCAATCATAATGTCAAGAGCATAAGCAATGCGGGACGGGCTACCAAAATCATGCTCCCAAGGCTGAACCGCACCCGGCAGTTTCAAGTTCGAAACGCTGAAGCCCGTGAGGCCGGCCTTCGGCTTGGAACCCTTACCCGTTGCACCTTCGTCGCGGATTTCACCACCACTACCGGTAGCAGCACCCGGAAACGGAGAAATGGCCGTCGGGTGGTTGTGGGTTTCGACCTTCATCAAGATATCGACTTCTTCCTTGTGGTAGTCGTACTTGCCCGTGCGCGGGTCAGCGTAGTAGCGGCCAGCGACAGCGCCCTTCATCACGGCAGCGTTGTCCTTATAGGCGCTAAAGATGTTGCTGTTATGCAGCGCGTAGGTATTCTTGATCATCTGGAATAGGGACTTATCCTGTTTGACGCCGTCGATGGTCCATTCAGCACCGAACACCTTATGGCGGCAGTGTTCCGAGTTGGCCTGTGCGAACATGTAGAGTTCCACATCCGTCGGATTACGCTTGAGTTCGGTGAAGTTCTTCACCAAATAATCAATTTCATCGGCAGAGAGAGCGAGGCCCATTTCCTTGTCGGCCTTCACCAAGGCTTCGCGACCTTCGGTAAGCACCGGAATCACGTTCAGCGGACGCGGTTCTTCCTTGCTGAACAAAACTTCAAGCGAGGCGGTGTCGGCGAACACGGCCTGCGTCATGCGGTCGTGAATCTTGGCCGAAATCTTTTCGCGTGCGCCTGCAGGCACGGCACCATCAAACTTCACATAATAAGCAATAGCGCGTTCAATGCGCTTGATAGCCGGGAGACCGCAAATGTGAGCGATATCGGTAGCCTTGGAGCTCCACGGGCTGATGGTACCCGGACGCGGGCAGACCACAAAAAGTTCGCCTTCGAGCGGCTTAGGTTCGCGGGCCGGACCGTAATGCAGCACTTTCTTGAGAGTTTCAGTTTCAGCATCGGTCAGGTCGGCGGACAAGTCCACCACATGCAGGAATTCGGCATAGACCATAGCCACAGAAAGGCCTGCAGCCTTGAAATCAGAAGAAAGTTTTTGAAGACGGAAATCCGACAGAGCCGGCGTACCACGAAGAATGAGCATTATAAACCTCTGTTGAGTTTTTTTACAGAGGCAAAGATAGAAATTAGACGAAAGAACGGGCTTCGCCCTACAGACGAGAGACGAAAGAAAAAACGGCCCGCAGAGCGGGTCGTTTCTTACAATTTTATAACTCGTTGAGAGTCAAGCGATTAGCGCTTTTTGCCCTTCTTGCCTTTTTTGCCCTTGGCAGCCTTGGCGGCCTTCTTCGGGGCCGGAGCTTCTTCCACAGCTTCTTCAGCGCCATCTTCGCCTTCTTCCTCTTCGGCGATTTCTTCGCCCGGATTACCGACGAGAGCGTTTACGTTCACGGAGACGAGGCCTGCAAGAGACTTGACTTCCGTCTTCTTGTCGACTTCAACCTTAGCGAACTTGGAAACGATGTAGTAGGCACCAGTTGCTTCAAAGCGGCGAGTCATGTTCGCAATGCTCATGGAGCCCTTGGTAGACGGGAAATACTTGGATTCCAGGCGAGCCTGATCCTGGGAAGTCTTTACAGTCTGCACGGCTTCGCAAGCCAAGGACCACACGCCCTTGTTCACATCGATAGAGTTGTTCACGTATTCGATGATCTTGGAGGCACCCTTGTAAGAGTTGGTGGTGGTCTTGGTGTAGTGTTCCGTAGCCTGAGACACGTAACTACCCTTCTGCATCAAAAGCGTAGCAAGGAGAGCGATAACCAGAACGGTGAGTGCAATAGAAATATTCTTAACGTTCATTTTCACAACTCCTTATTCAAAGTGGTAGGCCGCAGGGGCTTCGAGCTTAAATTGATCGGCCATGTTGTAGTTGGCAAGAGCGCTATAGTCGCTGGACTTCAGCTTGCCCTTTGCAAACGTGAACGAAATAACGCAGTTCTTACCGCAAGCCACTTCCTTGACGCCGCCTTCGTTCTTCAAGAGGAACTTGTCAGCAAAGCCAGCCTTTTCGTAAATGGAATTCTGAGCCTGAGGAGGAATGCCGGCGGCTTCGTACATGTAAGAAAGCTGCTTGAAACGGGCATCCTTGTCTTCTTCGATGGCCTTGACGGCAGCATCAAATGCGGCTTCGGTCTTGGCGGTAGTCAGAGAAGCATAAACCAGGCGCCAAGCCATGCCGTACTGGTCCACAGCCTTCCACTGTTCCTGAACAGCTCCGTTGGAAAGTTCGAGGTAGGCATCCACCTGTTCCTTCACCGTTTTCTGAGCCTGGTCATTGTACTGGCCCTTAAGAACCATCATCAAGGCAAAAATGCCGATAATGAGAACAATATCGACAATCATCAAAATTTTGAATTTCTTTTTGTCCATAAGTATCCTTTTGCAAGTTTTCGCATATAGAATTTACTTCCAAAATAAAAAAAAACAAGCAAACTTTCGGAAAATTACGGCAATTTTACAGAAAACACCCCCATTTTTAGTATATTGCTGCCCATGAGCGATCAAGAAAGCAAAGAAATGCTCCCGTCCCAGGTGATTTTCGAAAACCTGAAAGAGTTGATTCGCGCCAAAAATACAGCGCATGAATCCATGTTCAAATTCCACTGGAAAAAGATGTGGCCATTCAGCCTTTTTTGGCCGCAGGTGGACTTCGAGCGCATTGTGCGCCTGATGAGCGAAATCCGCAAGAACGCCATCAACCAGAAAAACTTGGTCCTACAGGCACAGTCCAAAGCAAAACCATTCGAAAAGACTTTCCTGGAAGCCGTACCCGCCTACCTGACTGCTCTCGATATTTCTTGTCAGAAGCTTTCTGCAGCTGCCCAGTGGAAACAGGACATGCTCATGAAGCGCATTCATAAAGATGTCAAGTTCCGCCGCGATGTTTCAGAATGGAGCCGGATCCTAAAGGAATACGAAGAAGCGCAAGGCAATCTGGTTCGTGCCGGAGCCATTGTGCAAATGGGTTGGGGCGAGGTCGTTCAATCAATGTGAAATGTGGGATGTGGAATGACTAATTACAATTTCACATTACACACTACACATTTAGACAAGTATTTTTAGCAGATTCAGCCGCCACTTGATTTTTTGCAAAACGCCCGCCGGTGAATTTCCAATATGAGTCGCATTGGAGGAATGCTGACGGTATTCCACCAACGGTTCATCAATCGACTTTACCTTGAAATTCTTTTCGGCGGCAAGACCAAGCCACTGATCATGCATCGGCAAATTCTTGGGGAACGGAAGCGCCTTGTTCAAGATACTCCGACGGAATGCCATGCAGCACCCCGTAAAAGAATTCTTCCACCAATTAGCAACTATGCCACCCTTGTAAGCGCGAATATCGCTCAATTTGCCCGCACGAGTCCATGAAGAATCCGAAGGTCGAAGCATCCATGCATCGTGAATCACAAGGTCCGCTTCATTAAGCGCCGTCAGAACACGATCCACTTTTCCCGGAAGCCAAATGTCGTCTTGGTCAGCAAGGAAAATGATCTCACCCTTGGAAGCCTGCAGGGCACGTTCATAATTGTAAATAACACCCAAATGCTTTTCGGCAGGTAGCACACGGATTCGAGAATCACCGAAAGATTGCGCCACGGAAAGCGTTTCGTCAGTAGAACCATCATCGGCAATCACGACCTCTGCACCAGCCGATGGCAGCTGTGAAAGAATACTTTCCAGCTGTTCGCGGATAAATTTGCCGCCGTTATATGTTGCCATGCAGACTGAAATCATTTTGAATCACCGTTTCAAAAACATCTTCGGAATAAAAAGTTTAGGCAAACGTTTGAGGAACGCCGTGCTCAACGAAGCCAGTTGCGGTAAGCGCTTGAGAGCTTCCCCTTTCTGGGCATAGGCCAAGGCCGAGAACCATTTTGCCTTCCAATTTTTCAAGGCCCGCTGATACAAGCAATGTTCCTTATACAGTTCGATAATGTGCAAGAACTCGGTGTACATACGGCTATGATTGGAATGCATGTTATCGCCATGTTCGCGGTAATAGCAACACACAATATCGGCAGATACCGGCTGCGGTCCAAATTCGTAAAGCACCCTTAAGTACAAAGGATAGTCTTCGAAAAAGAACCGGGTGTCGTAACCACCTAGCTCACGAATTTTTTCAGTCACGAACATTTCTGCACAGCCATGCAGAGCCTTGTCGCCCAGAAAAATTTCCTCGAAATGAATTTCGGGAACCGCCTGCATGTAGACGTCATCGACATTGTCTTCGACAACGCCATCTTCGCTCATCGGCCGCACCTGTCCAAAACAGGCAACCGCATTCGGATGGGAAAGCATATAGTCCGACTGCTTTTTAAGGCGATCCGGCGGCATGATATCGTCGGACGAAAAGGTGCAGAAATATTTTCCGCGCGCCAATTCAAGCAATTCGTTCAAGGTCGCAATAACACCCTTGTTTTCGCGATGAATGTAACGGAATTTGAGTTCGGCAGAAAGTCTCTCCAAGATTTCGGGAGAAGAATCCTTGCTGCCGTCGTCAAGCACGATCAGTTCAAATGGCACACCCTTCTGTTCCATCACCGAACGCACCGCCGCTTCCACATATTTTTCGTGGTTGTAGCTAGCCAAAAGCACCGATACAACCGGCGGAAGTTCACGCTGTTCCATTTCTTCGCCCTGAGCAAAGGCCTTCACGTAAACATTCTCCGTCATTTTTTCGGCAAACATATTCGTTACGGAGTATTCCACTTAAGCCTCCACACAAGCACATAAAGAACAATAAAATACGCAAAATTTTCTAAGGCGTACGCCGCCATAGGCGCATTAAAATCAACAAACCTAATACCGACAAAAGTACCTGCAGCAAGCAAAAGTTCTGCACCGATTTCAGTGACAAGGAAGGCAACCGTTTCGCGCCGCGCAATAAGCACAAGCGCAAGCGCAAAGCCTCCGGCCCTAAAGAAATCCCCCACCAACTGGAGCGGCAAGTAATCAACCGCACCCATATAAGCCTGTGAAAACAGCACCTGCACCAAGATGCTACGCCCCAAATACAAGACCACGATCATCGCAAGGGCAATCCCCATAATGCGTAGCAACAGCGGGTGAAACATCTTGAAGAATTCGGAACGGTTCATTTTCGGCGAAACACGCGGCAAAAGAATCACCGTCAAAATGGCGGACATGGCCATAAACAAGAAATCGGACACTTTCCAAACACTCTGCCAAATGCCTGCCGCATCACAACCAAAATGATTTGCAACCGTTGTACGCATAAAGGTGAGAACAATCGGTGATGCCACCATGGGAATAATCCCCATTAACGCATAAGAAAACCAAGGGCTGCGCGTATCAAGAGCCGTTTTCCAGATACGTTTTACACTAAAGCCCGCGCGACTTGCAATTTGGACTGCAAAGAAGGCTGCCACCACCGACTGAGTGGCAATAATCGATAGCACCGACAATTGCCGTGTGTACAAAAAGAAGGCAACCCACACAACTTGCCACATTGAAGTCACGACGCTGATTAACGCCCACTTGCGATTCTCACCGAGACCATTCATTACCGCTGCAGCAATCGTAATCACGTTAGTGGCAAAAATTCCAGGAAGGGCGAAAAGGATGGCCGCCTGGGAAAGTCTGGTCGGTACGCCCGGCAATAACGTTTGCAACGGCGCCATGAAGCAGAATAGAATCGCAGCAATAAAGGTAAACAAACTTGCAAAAGTGGTAAGTCGAAGACCGCCGCGCCACACTCCAAGCAACTTATCCATGGAATTCTTGTTCTGGGCCGTAAGAGCAGTCCAACCATTCTGCAATGCCAAAGAAGAAGTCGCCTGCCCAATGCTCATGAAATTCAGGAACTGCCCCACACAAGCAAACATGGCCGGAGGCAAAAAAACAGCCAGCAACTTGTTTATGGCAAACGCACGGAGGGCGTTAAACAAGGTGACGGCGCCGGAGCCTGCAAAAAGTTTGGTAAAGTTCGAATTATTGGACATCGTAAAGCTTCTTCTATGGATTGCTTCTCCTCATAGAGGATAACTCAACTAAGGTAATAAATTTCCAAGTTTCGTATAGCTACGCTCGCAATGACGTTAAGAAAAACTGTCAATGGTTTCGATGACATATGTGACTTGTTCATCGGTCATGGCAGGGCCCATGGGAATGCTGAGTTCCGTATAGGCAAGTTCTTCGGCAATGGGAAGCGGCCCATGGCGAAGCTCCCCGCGAGAAAGCGCTCCCGCAAAAGCTTCTTGCTTATGCGGCGGAATGGGGTAATGAATCAGCGTTTCTACACCACGTTCTTTCAGGAACTTCTGCAGTTCGTCGCGGTGATTGCAGAACACCGGGAACACATGCCACACATGAGATTTCGAATTTTCAGGAACTGGAGTCAGGCGAACGAGCGGGTTCTTGATTTCGGCATTGTAACGAGCCGCAATTTCTTGACGGCGACTATTCCAAGCATCTAGATGCGGAAGTTTCGCGAGCAGAATCGCAGCCTGAATTTCGTCAAGGCGGGAATTTACCCCCACATACTTGTTCACATACTTTTGAAAAGAACCGTAATTGCCGAGAGACTTTACCACCTGGGCAAGTTCCAAGTCATCAGTCACCACCGCTCCCCCGTCACCCATGGCGCCGAGGTTTTTCGTGGGGTAAAAACTGTAGGCAGCAGCGTTAGACGAGAGACGAGAGACGAGAGACGAGAGATTTCTTTCGTCTTTAGTCTGTAGGCCGAAGGCCGTTCTTTCGTCTAAAACAGCTCCGTGAGCTTGGGCAGCATCTTCGAATACGAGCATATTGTGCGACTTCGCAAAATCGCAAATTGCGGGCATATCCGCCATGCGACCGTACAAGTGTACCACCAAAATGGCACGGGTCTTTTCGGAACAAGCCTCTTCTAAACGGGAAATATCCAAAACGCAGGTATCGCGATTAGGTTCAACCAACACGGGAACAAGCCCTGCGGCACGCACGGCCAAAACAGTCGCCACAAAGGTATTCGCAGGTACAATCACCTCATCGCCTTCGTTCAAGCGGCCAAGAATGATTGAAGCTCGGAGCATCAGGGTAAGGGCATCAAGACCATTGCCCACACCCACAGCGGCCTTTGTACCACAATAGGCGGCAAAAGCCTCTTCAAAAGTGGCACAACGACTTCCCCGAATATACCAATTCGACTTGAGAACATCGTCAACGGATTTCACCAAAGACGATCCCAAATCACGCTCCACGTAATCTAGCGAATAAAAAGGAACCTGCATCATTATTTACGAAAATAGCAAATCGAAACGCCTCCGGCGAGTTTTTTGCACGCTCCATTTACTAATTTATCAGCATGTACGAAATTTTGCCCTATAGTCCGGATTTGGACAAGCGACTAGACCATTTTGTGGAGTACGAATCAGTCAACGGGACATTCCTACAGACAAGACGATTCTTGAACTACCACCCGGCAGGCCGCTTTACCGACGCCAGTTTCGCCTTCGAAAAGAGCGGAACGATTATTGCGTATTTTCCAGGCGTTGCAAAGGAGCAGACATTCGTGTCACATGCGGGCACCACTTTTGGCGGACCCATTATCGCAAAATCATTCTATACCGGTTCTAGACTCCTCGAAATTTTAAAAGAAGCGGACCAGTACCTGACAGACCGTTTCAAGAACATTCGCTTCAAGATTACGCCAGCAATTTTTGCCGAAGAAAACCCAGACCTTCTTGAATACACGCTAGAGCACATGGGATACACCCGCCATACGGAGCTGAGTTCGTATTGTACGCTGCAATCTGGCGTAGATCCCCTCGAAAACTGCGACAAGGAGTGCCGCCGCATTTTCAAGAAATCTGAAGTAGCCGGTGTTACATTTGGTGGCGTCGAAAAACCGGAAGATTTTGAAACATTTTATCGTTTCCTAGAGGCTTCCAAAGCCAAGCACAACGTACATCCGGTTCACACCTTGCAAGAGCTCTACGACCTGAAGGACAACCGCATTCCAGAAAACATCCGCTTCCGCGGAATCTGGGACGGAGACACGCTCGTCGCCGCTATGATGCTGTTCTTATTCAAAGGCACCAAGACTATCCATGCCCAATATATCGCGCCGAATCCGGATTACGAAAAATTCCAGCCCACCATTGCCCTGTACGTACGCGTAATGCGTGAAGCAGCCCTTGAAGGCTTCGAGAAAATTTCTTGGGGAATTTCAACCGAAAACGGCGGCGAAATTCTGAACGAGCATTTACTCCGATTCAAAGAATCATTAGGCGCCAAAGCCTGCGTCAACGCATTTTACACAAAGTAAAAATTAGCGGGCGGAAGCTTCTTTCACAAAAGCATCGTAATCGTAGATGTAGTCGGATTCATCGTAATGTTCCGACGCAAGGACCATGCACACCGCACCCGACGAAAAGTTTTCGATTTCACGCCAATGCATCGTGGGAATGTAGAGTCCGTGGTAGGAACGGTTCAGCGAATACTTGGTACGGGTCTTACCGTCATCCAGAATCACATCGAAACTGCCACTGGCAGCAATAATCAGCTGGCGGAGATTCCTGTGGGCATGTCCCCCGCGGGTAGTGCCACCAGGGACATCGTACAGGTAGTACAGGCGTTTGATGTCAAACGGAATCAATTCGCCCCCTTCCACGACACTCAGGTTGCCTCGCTGGTCATGGGCAATGGGGATGTCAATCAACTGCGGTTCGTTCAGATTCGATTCAGTCCAAATCATGGGCATAATATATAAATAGTTCGGATTTCAGAATTCGGAGTTCAGGGTTAGAAATTTAAATAATTCCGAAATCTGAATTCATAATTCTGAATTTCCCGTCCTCTGGGGGCAGTTCGGGCTATTTTTAGGGGCGTTCTGTTGAAAAATGGCAAATTAATTGCTATATATGAGACTCCAATGAGTGCATGTCGCGCCAAGCTCTGCCAACATGCATGTTAACCAAAGAGCTTCCTTTAACGAGGTAACAATGTCCTCTTTCCGTGGACCAAAAGGTAAGGTAGCCCGTTCTCTCGGACTCGCCGTCTCTCAGAAGACTCAGAAGGCTCTCGATCGCCGCAACTTTGCACCCGGCCAGCATGGCCAGACCCGCAAGAAGTCTTCTTCTGTGTACAAGCAGCAGCTCGTTGAAAAGCAGCGTCTGCGTTTCACCTACAACATTTCCGAAGCTCAGTTGGCCAAGGCTTATGACGAAGCCAACCGTCGCGCCGGTTCTGCTGGTGACAACCTGATGATCTTGCTCGAAACCCGTCTGGACGCTCTCGTGTACCGCATGGGCTTTGCTCGCACCATCTTTGCAGCTCGTCAGTATGTCGCTCACGGTCACTTCACCGTGAACGGTGTCCGCAGCTACTCTCCGTCTCGCCAGATCAAGGCCGGCGACGTGATTGCAGTTCGCGAAGGCTCCAAGGAACACGTGCAGATCAAGGAAGCCATTGCTAACGCTCCGGCTGCCCCTGAATACGTGACTGTTGACGCTGGCAAGATGGAAGGCTCTCTCGTGAAGCTCCCGCTCCGCGACCAGATCCCCGTCAAGCTCGAAGAACAGCTCGTCGTGGAATACTACTCCAGGTAGTAACCACTCAAACCAAAAGTTTGGACACCCGGTGGAAGCCGGGTGTTTTTTTATTTGCTTTGCAAATTCTAAACACTGCGTCTCGGTCATGAGCAAGCAAGCTTGCCCGCGACTCTCGACTGGGGTGTTTTTTATATATATTTATCTTAGAAGAGAGAAAATATTATGCCCGCATTTAGAGCAAGACAGAATATAATGGTGGTTGAAGACCAGCCGGAAAACCAGGAAGCGTTGCAAAACATCCTGGAAGAGGCTTACAACATCACCGTTGTCGGGAACACGCAAGAAGCATTACTTTTGTTAATGGATGCCCCCACGACCTATTCCCTTATTTTGCTGGATCTAGAGCTACCCGACGACAACTGTATTGAATTTTTAAAACAGCGAAACGCACAAAGCTTTCTGCAAAGCATTCCCGTTATCGTCCTTACCAACGACGGCGACGACAACGGATGCTACAACCTGGGTGCCGACGAATTCATTCGAAAGCCCCTGAACACGCCGCCAGTCATTCTCGCCCGCTGCGAACGCATTATTGACTTGTACGAAAGCAAGAAGTTGGTGCAGCAGACCGAAAAAGACAAGCTTTCGGGGCTTTACACACTTGACTACTTCTTTGAATACTTGAAGCAGATTATCCCGTTGGACATGGGCTCCGAGCGTGACGCCATCGTTATCGACATCGAACATTTCCGCCTAATTAACGAAATTTACGGACGTAATGTAGGCGACCAGATACTAGCCGAGCTAGGCGCCTATTTGCAACAGATCCTAGCAACACTAAACGCCATCGCCTGCCGCGCAAGTGCAGATGTTTTCTTTCTCTACTGCATACACCAAGACGACTACCAAGATTTTCAGGATGCTCTTCAGAGCTTGCTCGCAAGATTCATCAAAGTCAGCAACATTCGCGTGCGCATAGGCGTGTGGCAATACGTTGACCGAAGCGTAAGCGACCCCGAATCGTGGTTTGACCGCGCCAAAAGCGCCGCAGGACGCATCAGCGGAAATTACGCCACCTCGGTAGCCATCTACAACAGCGGTCTGCATACCAAGCACCTTCGCGAAGAGCGGCTTATCCGCGACATTTACGAAGCCATTGAGCACAAGGACCTTAAGGTCTATTACCAGCCCAAGTACGCCATTCAAGGCGACAAGCCGCACCTGCGCAGTGCCGAAGCACTAATCCGCTGGATTCACCCGACACTCGGTTTTATAAACCCGGGCGACTTTATTCCGCTGTTTGAATCAAACGGTTTGATTCAGATGGTAGACTACTACGTGTGGAAAGAGGCGGCCGAGCAGATTCGCCGCTGGAAGGACGAATACGACTTTACCGTACCCGTGTCGGTAAACGTTTCGCGCATCGACATTTACGACCCCGATCTCGAAAACAAGTTCTGCAACATTTTGGAACAGAACAAGCTTTTGCCCAGCGAATACATGATCGAAATTACCGAAAGCGCCTACTCCGAAAACGCCCTGGGCCTAATCGAAGTGCTGAACAGCATGCGCAGTAAAGGATTCAAAATCGAAATGGATGACTTTGGTACCGGTTACTCTTCGCTCGGCATGCTCACTGAAATTCCGATTGATATTCTCAAGATCGATATGTCTTTTGTACGCAGCATGGAAAAGCACGAAAAGAACAAGCGAATGGTCGAATTGATTATCGACATTGCGAAGTTCTTGAGAGTCCCCTGCGTTGCCGAAGGCGTTGAAACGGAATCCCAGTTACGCACCCTTAGAAAAATGGGCTGCGACGTGATTCAGGGGTATTTCTTCTCTAAGCCAGTCGCGCCCGAGGATTTCACGAAGTTTATTATCAAAGAAAAGAGCCTCTGGACTAAATAAGACCGAAGATTTTGTATCTTATGGATATGAAATCAATTGCTCTTAAAGTACTCGATTATCTAAAGAACTATTTAAAATCCCTGAACTGGATTGTTCTGCTCGGGATTGCCGCATTCTGCATTGCGCTCGCCGTGATTAACAACATCCGCGTTGAAGATTCCAAGTCTGTCGATTGGATCGGCAGCCAGGAAATTCTCGCCAAGCCAGACGAGGTGCTGTAATGAAGAAGACCATTTTTTCTGCAGCACTCCTTGTTGTCGCCTCGATTCTTGTGGCGATTGGCGTCGCCGAGATTTCGTTCCCGGAATCGTTCTTGACTTTTACCGACCAAGATTGGCTGATTGACATTTGGCCGAAGGCTTACCGCTACAATATTCAGGTGGGGCTTGGCGCGATTGCAATTGCTACGGGCATTTGCTTTCCGGCTTACCGCCTGCAAAAAGATTTTGCCATCCGCGCATTGGAGACATTGTTCCGCGTAGGCATTGGCGGCATGTTCATTTTCGCGAGCATCTACAAGATCCAGGATCCGCACCAGTTTGCAGTTCTCGTGGCTCAATACCAGTTCTTCCCCGCTTTGCACTTGGAAAGCGTGAACAACTTCTTTGCGCTGGTTTACCCGCAGTTTGAATTCTGGTTTGGCCTTGCGATGATTGTAACGCCGTTCGTGCGTGAATCGGCATTCGCTATTTTCTGGATGTTCGTAAGTTTCATTATCGCCCTCACCTGGGCGCTCGGCAACGACCTTGGCATTACCTGCGGCTGCTTCGAGCTCGAAGACGGCGACGCCCACGACAAGGCCGAAGCCTGGACAAGCCTGATTCGCGACTTAATTCTGATTTGGCCAACCCTCTGGCTTGCGACCAGAAAGAACCACAGCCTGATTAAAGTGTGGAAAAGAAAGTAATCACGCGCTGACTGAACGATTTCATGGAGCAGTGGTCCAAAAGGGCCGCTGCCTTTTCATTATCCAGCACAGTTTCGCCAGCAAGCACTCGGTCAAGAACCTTGGCATACGCCTCAGCATCCGTCGGCGGATCAATGAGCGGACAAACACCATCCAGGTTTTCCTTGACGGCAGAAGTCGCCGCCCCTACAGACGGTGTTCCGCAAGCTATCGCTTCGATAGGCGGAAGTCCAAAGCCCTCTAAAAGAGAGGGATACACCATCAAATCTGCATGTCGATAAAAGTCGCGCAACTCCTGGGCATGAAACTGACTGAAATGGTAAACGTTATAAAGTTTTTTGACATTAACAATTTCACGCAGGCGTTCCGAGAACTTGCCCACTCGCACAAAAGCCACGTTGGGCCTGAGGCTTGCCATTTCAAAGAAGGTCTCGATATTTTTACGGGGTTCGTCAAGGCTCACGTTCAGGCACATTCCGTCAAAATTCTTGATGCCGTATTTACGGAGGAAAGCCTTCTTTTCTTCAAAAGTCGGAGCTTTTTCGGGCTTGTTGAACAGGGCGCTATCGATAGGGCAACCGATGACGGCACCGGGTTTCTGGGACATTTGCGGGCCAAAATGATTAGCGGCCTCGGCACGAGTCCACCCTGAATTGTAGACAAATGAATCTGCCTTGACCGTGGGGCGAATATAAAACAGGTTCAGCAATCTAAACTTGAGTGAATTCGGGTACAGGGTTTCGGCAAATGTATCGTGAACAAACATCACCGTCTTAGCACGTCCCTTGACGACAGGCACCAAAAAGCCGAGTTCAGGGCGGATGAAGAAGACTATTTCAGGCTGGATTTTCTTGACCAGTTTTTTTAACGGAGATCGGAAGCTAAAATAACCAGTATAAAGAGATTTGGCCCAGACTTCATGAGAAACATAGGACTCGGAGTCTGTACTGCCACACTTTTTTTCGTCCTTGAGAGAACCGAAAAACTTCGGCGTCTTGAGCCAAAGCACATGGGGTTCAAATTCACCCGCAACCGCCTTGACCAAGTTCAAGGTCAACCGTCCAAAACTAGTACACTCGTTTTTGTCGCAAACAAATAGAATCTTCCGCATCAACTCAAAAATAGAATTTTCGATTTGCTATATTCTCTATATGGCTAAAATAGGCATTGTTCTTGCGACTTACAACGGAGAAAAGTATCTGGCACAGATGCTGGATTCGCTGGTTGCACAAACCAGACAAGCCGATTTTATTGTTGCCGTAGATGACGGGTCTAAAGACAGCTCCCCCGGTATTTTGGAAAGTTACCAGAACCGTTTGCCCCTCCAAGTGACCCGTCTCGAAAAGAATTCAGGACACCGAGCCGCTTTTTCAAAAGCATTGGAACTGACGCAGCCCCAACTGGAAGACAACGACCTTATCGCCTTGGCTGACCAAGACGATGTCTGGTTGCCGCAAAAATTGGAAATTCTCGAAAAAGCCATGGAATCGGAACAAGGCGAAAAGCCGATTCTCGTTTTCGGAGACGCCCAGGTAATCAACGCCAGCGGAAAAATAATCGCCGAATCCTGGAGAAGCATTTCGCACATTCCCACAGAGCTTACGGCCGAAGCTAGGATTGCCGGAACAAACAATGTTACGGGCTGTCTTTCCCTTTTTAGGGCAAGCCTGCTCAAATACGTTTTGCCCATTCCCCCTGCCGTCGGAGTTCATGACGCATGGATTGGACTATTGGCCGCACAACACGGAAAAGTAATCGCACTCAAGGAGCCTGTTATCTTATACCGGCTACACGACGAAAACTCCGTGGGCTTGGGAACCCCCTTCAGTTTCGACGAAACCTGCAAGCGCCAAATCGACTGGACTGACATGCTGCTTGAAAAAAGCAGTCTATTGAACTTAGGTTCCGCACAGCAGAAGTTCCTGAAAAAACTAAATCGCTATTGGCTTCGCCGATCGAAATTTCCCATTTTGTTGACTTCGATAGCTTTCTTAATCCGCTCAAGAAAGCACCTGTTCCCCCATTCCGAACGCAGATTCAAGAAGGTTCTCTTTTCGATGCTTGGCTCGCCCGCTGTACACATTCTTTTTGGAAAAGACAAATGAAGACCATCGCTTTCTACTTACCGCAATATCATCCGATACCGGAAAACAACCGCTGGTGGGGCGACGGATTTACCGAATGGCATAACGTGAGCCGGGCAAAGCCTCTATTCAAGGGGCATCGCCAGCCGCAAATTCCGGCGGAGCTGGGGTTCTACGATTTACGCTGCGACGAAACGCGTCATGAGCAGGCGGCCCTCGCCAAACAGTTCGGCATAGACGCCTTCTGCTATTACCATTACTGGTTCAACGGAAAACAGCTCCTAGAAACACCGCTCAAAAAAATGCTTGCCGACAAAAGCTGTGACATGCCCTTTTGCCTCTGCTGGGCAAACGAAACATGGTCCAGGGCATGGGACGGCAAAGACCGCGAAATTCTGATGGAACAGGTTTATAGCGACGAAGACAACCTTAAGCATGCGGAACACCTCTGCGAAATATTTAAGGATTCCCGCTACCTAAAATCCCAGGGCAAGCCGATATTCATCATTTACCGCGTCGGCAAAATGGATAACCCGGCAAAATTCGTCGAAGTCCTAAATGAATCTGCCCAGAAAGCAGGATTCGATGGAGTCCGTGTTTTTGCGGTACGCAATTTTGCCTGCGATGTTTCCGATGACAAACTGGCCACTTACGGAATCAACGACATTGTGGATTTCCAGCCCAACAACACCGAGTATCCGCCACGATCCGCTTTTGGAAAGGGCATTCGCCTGTTGCAACGTCAATGGAACGGCCTCGCCAAGAAAATCGGCCTTCCAGAAGTCTACTCCGTACTTCGCCTTCGTTACACCGATGTTGCAAAGAATATTCTGAAGCTCTACGAGACCTTTAGCGAGCATCACTACCCCACGGTATTCCCCAACTGGGATAATTCTCCCAGAAGAAAAGCGGCCACCATTATCCAAAATGACAATCCAGATGATTTTGCCAACTGGGTACGGGACGCAGCAAACATTGTCCGCAAGAGAAGCGAAGACAACCAGTTCCTCTTTGTGAACGCATGGAACGAATGGGCCGAAAGCGCCCACCTGGAACCGGAACAGAAAATGGGCAGGGCATTTTTGGAAGCTTTCAAGAAGGGTATTTCTGAATGACTTCATCTGTCTGCGTCATCCTCGTCAATTTCAAGAACGAACAGAAGACCGTAGATTGTCTACGCGCCCTTGAAAAGAGCTCGGTTCAGCCCGCATGCGTCTGCGTTGTGGACAATGCAAGCACCGAGGAATCAAAGCAATTTTTCTTGAGCCAAACCTTCAGCATTCAAGTCCGCTGGATCTGGAACTCTGAAAACAGGGGCTTTGCCGCCGCCTGTAACCAGGGAATCCGAGCCCTCCGTGAAGAATTCGTCAACGCCTACATCTGGCTGTTGAACAACGACACCCTTCCGGAAGTTGACGCCCTCAAAAAACTGCTGGAAAAAGCCGAAGCCACCAAGGCCGGCATTACCGGCTCCCAAATCAAAAAAGCCAACGGGGACTTTTCGGGCGGCGTATGCTTTATTCATCCAAAGCTGGCAACAGTGCGTAGGCCCAGTTCTCCCGACGACACGGGCTTTGACTACGTGGAAGGATCGTCCTTCTTGATTTCCCCAGATTGCCTGGAAAAAACTGGATTATTAAGCGAAGAATATTTCTTGTACTTTGAAGAAAGCGACTACTGTTGGAAAGCCAAGCGAAATGGATTTACTTTGGCCTGGGCAACCGATAGCGTTATCTGGCACGATATCGGTTCTTCTACCGGAAGTGAAATTGCAAAGGGCGCCGTTCCCTACTTTATCGACTGTCTGATGATTCGAAACAGGATTCACTTTGCATTGAAAAACGGATTCCCTGTAGTAACCGTCTTGATTGGATTCATCATCAGTCTTCTTTTGCGACTGAAAAGATTCCAGATTTCTAGAATCATAACAATCATCGCAATCACACTTTCCAAAAAGCAATTCAAGAAATTCGTTGAACGTAACGGGGGTTTTTATGAAATTCAAGATTAGCATTGCTGCAAGCATCGTTCTAGGATTGATGCATTTTTCATTTGCCCAAGGATCGCATATTACTTTCACGGATTCTACCCGTCACCATCAAGTCAACATCGGTGCGCAGTTAGTGGATTCCCTTGCGATTACGAACTTGACAAACGCTCCGACGCATTACGACAATTCGGCTTCGGTACGTCTGTTTTTGAACGGACATTTTACGGAACGATTCCTGTTCAACGCAAGCGTCAAGGTGAGCACGGATCACACGAATAAAGAAATCTACGACAACTTTTACAACCCGAGCGAAGGGATCCCCTACAACAAGCAGAGCGACAACAAGCGCACTTGGGACATTTTCACCGCAAGCGCGAGTTACGATTTAGATGCAGTCCGCATGCTTGCCGGATTTAATTATTTGAGCATGGGTCCCGCCCGCAGAAACCATGTAATTCTGCGTGGCGAGCAGAGCATTTACCGCCCGTGGCAAGATTCTACGAGCCGCATTTACGAGCCCGCACCCACGCCCTATTTTGGCTACCAATTTGAACTCGGCCCCATTGTTTACTCGCAGTACGCCATGAAGCTTTTCGAAAAGAAAAACTTTGGCAAGTACATGCACGTGCACCGTTTGGACCTGAGCCTTCCGAAGAACATTACGCTGGGTCTTTCTGAAACAGCACTCTACGGCAGCACCACTGAAGAATACCCGAACCCGAACGAAGATGCCGACAGCACCGACCGCGAATTCGAATGGGGCTACGTGATTCCGTTTATCCCTTACGTTTTCCAGGAACACCTGCAGGGCGACCAGGACAACATTTCGCTCGCATTTGATTTGAGCGTGAAGACGATTCCAGATTGGGAATTTTACGGCGAACTTTTATGGGACGACATGAAGTCCCCCACGTCGATGTTCGATGACGGCTGGTGGGGCAACAAGTGGGCCACCTCTGTCGGCGTCGCTCGCGACAACCTGAAGCTCGGCAGCACGCTTTGGAACTGGTACCTGGAATACACCCGCGTAGAGCCTTGGGTCTACACGCACCACAAGGGCGGTGGCTACACTTACCGCAGCTATTCCCAGAGCCTCGGCACCGATCTCGGCCCGAACAGTCAGGAAGTCTACAGCGAAGTCAGCGGGCAGTACAAGGTGGAAAGTGGATTCCTGAAAGACGCCCTATTCAAGGGAACGCTGCATGCAAGCGCCGTCGCCAAAGACACAGCCTTCGGCGGAAATATCACCGACATGCACACACCCGAAAGCGCCACCGACAAGAAGTTCTTGAACGACAAAACTACCATGCACTACGTGGAGCTAGGCGGTAAAATCGAAATCAAGCCGTGGGATTGGATGACGTTCCGCACGGGCTATGACCGTTACTTCGGAGACTACGAAGGATTCCGCGCCATGGTCGGTGGAAGTTTCCAGTACTAATCACTCGTCAAATAAAGCATTCAGTTGCTCTGGCGTAACCGCCGCCAAAGCCTTTGTGCGCCACTGCGGGTTCAACAACTTACGGGCAATGTTTGCAATAAATTGCGTATGACAAGTCGCAGATTCTGCCGGAGAAAGCAACAAGCAAATGTATTGCGGCACCTGCCCCGCCTTTACAGCGATGTCGGTAAAGCCCTTCGGGCAAACCGCAAAAGCAAACAGTGGCTGCGGAAGTCCCGGCACACGCGTATGCGGCAAGAGCAATCCTTCGCCCATGTAGATTCCCTGGGAAACGCGTTCTGACAGAGATTTCCACGTTGCCATGGCATCAAACTTGACCGGGCCATGCACCAAGGCGTCATAGGCAAAGCCCAGAGCCCTAGCAAAGGACTCGGGGTCTGCATAATGTTTTACATAAATAGGTTGCATTTACACCAACGCGTTATCCATGAAGTCGAACACCTTCGGAGAAGTAGCCTTGGCAATCTTCTTGAATTCATCGAAGACGACGCGAAGCTGACGCTTACCCGGTTCAATGTACTGTTCAAACTTCTGGATACCCTTCACCTTGCTGAGGAAACAGTAGGCTCCCATGGCCTGCATCACGCGCTGCAAGCTAGCATGAATAAAGGCTTCCCAGGCGTCTTCCTTGGTGTAGGTTTTAGTTTCGCGATAAGAAACGCGCCAGTATTCAAAGAAGTCCTTGATTTCGGTCAAAGAAAGTTCTACGTAGGGGTCCCACAAGAGAGAGGCCAAGTCATAGAACATGGCGCCGCGGCGAGCACCCTGGAAATCCACAAATGCGATTTCGGAATTCGGTTTCACCATGATGTTTTGGCTCTGGAAATCACGATGCATCAAAACTTTGTGCTGAGCTTCCACAGAAACGGCGATCAAAGAGTAGAACTGACGTACATATTCGGGAAGTTCCTGAATGCCCTTAAAATTCTTCAGGTAGTTTTCGGTAAAGTAGTCCGTTTCCCATTTGAGAGCCGCGAAATCAAAGCGACGGAGCCAGAGGTCAGAGCGAGAACTGAAAAGCGAGCGGGAAATATTCTGCCACTTGATCAGAGAATCGATGACTTCGGGGTAAAGAATACGCACGTTACCCGTCTTCTTTTCGGAACCCGGCGTCACAATATTATCGAGCAAGTTATGGGCGCCCAGGTCTTCTTGAAGCACCGAGCAAGAAGCTTCATCTACGCAATAAACTTTCGGAACCGGAAGGCCAAACGAATTAAAAGCATCTGCATAGTCCACAAAGCGCTTAAAATCATCGTCCACCGAGGCAGAAACTTGCAACACGGAGCTCTGCTTACCCGAGGCAATTCGATAATACTTGCGGCCCGAACCGGCACCGGCAATAGGGGTTATTTCGTAATCGGCATAGCCGCGGGATTTCAAAAACTTTTCAATAACAGGCGAAACAATTTCGTTACTCATATTATTTAATATAGTAAATCAAGAAAATTTAATTCTCGGGTCGACGAGGGTATAGAGAATATCGCTAAACAAGCGCCCAATCATCGCCATCAGACTGCTGAGGAAAATGACGCCCATGACCACGTTATAGTCGCGGTTCACCATGGAATTGTAATAAAGCAGGCCCATGCCGTCGATGTCGAAGACCTTCTCGATAAGGAGAGCTCCCGCAAACATCAAGGTGCAGATTTCGGAAAGGCGGGTGGCAATGGGAATCAAGGCGTTGCGGAGCGCATGGCGTACAAGCGCCTGGTTAAAGCTCATGCCCTTAGCAAGTGCCGTGCGCATGTAATCCTTGCCGAGTTCTTCGAGCGCCGAATTCTTCATCAGGAACGTGAGGAAGGCGAATTCGCTAATCATGTAGCAGAAGATGGGCAGAATCAAATGATGCCCCAGGTCTACAATCTTTTCGAAGAAGCTAAAGTCCTCGAAGTCATCGCTGGTGAGGCCGCCCAACGGGAAAATATCCAGATATGAACCGCCCGCCAGGAAGATAATCAGCAAGATACCGAGAGCATAGCCAGGCATCACGTAGCCCGAGAAAATCACGCCCGAGCTGAAGGAATCCAGCTTACTGCCGTGATGCACCGCCTTCCAGAGGCCCAGCGGAATACAGACAAGGTAACTCAGGAGGAACGAAGTCACGCCAAAGAAGAGCGAAATCGGGAAACGGCTCACAATCACGTCCCACACGGGGAGGCCATAAGTGTAGCTGGAGCCCAAATCTAAATGCAGAACATTCCAAAGCCAAGTCAGGTAGCGTTTCCAAGCGGGCTGGTCAAAACCGAAGTACGCCTGAATTTGTGCAATCTGGTCGGGAGAGAGCGCCTTGGAGGCATCTACCCCGCCCTTCATGGCCGCAGCCTGCTGGGCACGGGAAATCATTTCTTCCACCGGGCCGCCCGGCAACAGCTGGATGAGTATAAAGCATACCAGCGAAATCCCGACGAGCGTCGGGATCATGAGCAGCAGGCGTCGGAGGATATAGGATCTCATAAATTCTAATTCAGAGTTCAGAATTCAGAGTTCGGAGCCGATATAATCGCGGCGAAGCCGCCTAATAATTAATTCATAATTCCGAAATCCGAATTCCGAATTAATTAGCGCATCTTGCCGGAGCGGAGCACGTCCATCATGTTGAAGGGTCTGGCGGTTCCGTTTGCAATGTGGCAAGCAAGGAAGTTCACGGCATCCACAGTGCCTTCGGCGTAAATCTTACGGCCGCACACATTGTGCTGGAATTCAAAGTGAACCGTGCCATCGGCGCTGTCGAGGCTGTAGGTATGGAAGGCATGGCCGCCGAGGTATTCTTCGGGCACATGCATGCGTTCCATCTGTTCCTTTTCGTTGCGGACTTTTTCGATGTCATCGACAGTGAAGTCGAAGCCCATCTTCTGGAAGTCGCCGACCACAGCGCGGGCGGTACCGCTCGTATCGGCCTTAGTCTTCTGGTGGCTTTCAACCACGGAGAGCTTGTAGCCGCTGAATGCCGTCGGGAATTCCTTCGCCAAAAATTCAATCATCGTCTGGAAAGCGACAATCTGCTTTGCCATATTCGGAGCAATCACACTCGGGTGATTAGCGTCGGCAACGAGCTTGGCGAGAGCTTCGCGATCGCCGCCGGTAGTGCCCATCACGAACGGAATCTTGTGCTTCACGTAGAATTCAGCGTTGTCATTCACAGCCGTCGGGTGCGTATAGTCAATGCAAACCACGTTCGGGTACTTGGCGAGCACTTCGCCAATGCGAGCTTCACGATTGCTCGGCTTCAAGAGTTGAATGGTCTTGCCGGCGACTTCGGCTTCGTTTTCCACGATAATTTCACCCGTCAGAGAATACGGGACAAGTTCCAAACCGCGAGCCACACAGGTTTCGGCCACAATGCGACCCATGTTGCCCGGAATACCATTAACCATCACTTGAACAGACATAATAACTCCTAGTTTTTTAGGGATAAGATAGTAAAATGTGGAATGTGGGATGTGAGATGATTAATTATTCATTCGTCATTACACACTACACATAGCAGCGCAGCCGCACACATTATTTTCTCCAGCGGTTTGTTTCGTATTCGTCGAGAATTTCCAAGGCCAAGCGTGCCTTCTGCATTTTTTTGAGAGAGGATTGGTCCTCGGCGAGGTGTGAAAGCGCGATCCTCACGCGAATGGTAAATTTGCCGACAGTTTCGCCTGGCTCACGGCGCAATCCTATGCGGGCCAAATCCCGTTCAGCGCGATTCAACTCGTCAGCCCATTCTAGAGACCGAGCCGAAACAAAGGCGCGATTCTTGGAGTTTAATTTATACGCAATATAAATCTTGCGGCCAGCGAAACCTACGATAAGAATCGCGAGCACCGCATAAAGTATCGGACTTTCAAGCAAAACAGTTGACTGATTCTGCCAACTATCGACGACGCGACGCCATTCGCCTTCTTTAAGGGCATGCATCACGCGGGCGAAACGCCCGCGCACGCCCTCCCATTTAACGCTCCACCAGCTAGGCGATTCCGCAAACTGCGGCAAAATGGGAGGCGTCGGGTCGAAAACAACCCAGCGGCCATCCGCAAACGCTTCGACCCATGCATGCGAATGCTTGCGGCGGAAAATGGAATAAGGACGCCCTTCCGCCACTTCCGGGTTCGCAAAGCCCGTCACATACCTCGCCGGGATATTCAAGCGGCGCAGCACCAGAGTCGCCAAAGTCGCATAATATTCGCAGAAGCCCTGCTTTTCGCGCCAGAAAATTGACAAGGGATCTTTTTCCACATTGCCCCCGCCACCTTCCCAGCGGGAAATTCCTGGCACCGTCAGGGAATAGGTAAAGTTCGCAAGATAATAGGCAAGAATTTTCTGAAGCACCTCTGAATCCGAGACTTCCTGCGCCGAATCACGCAAATTCATCGCCGCAATTACCGTATCGATTAGCGGCCAGTAGCGCTTGCCTACCATCAAGTCGCCCGCACTCGGCATAAGCAAGGTATCCGGCAAGGAGCAAGCCCGCGGAGCCTTCTCTTCCGAAACAGGCCTGCACTTAAAATAATGCCAGTCCGAACGTTTTCCGTTCCCGTTCAGGCCCTGCACCATGCCGCCCGCATAATAAGTAAGCGAATCCACATCCTTCGCAGCATAGCCCACGGCTCCATAAGGCGCAAAGGCAAAGCCAAAATTATCCAGTGTCGACTGCACCCAAATCTGCTCCACTTCGCGCAGGGAATCCGTCTTCGTCAACGAATCCTCCGTTTCGAACACGGCATAGTCCACTTGATAATAGGCAGGGTAAAGTCTTTTCGCAAACGACGTCGGCAATTTCCAGATGCCCGCCACGTACTTTTCGTAGCTTGCCGCCTTAAGGTAGCGTGAAGGATTTTTATCCCATACACGCAACACCACCTGACTATTGTAACGGGAATTGTAGTTGCTTCCGAAACTACCCAGAGCTGCTACCGGATCAAAGCCCATCATGCGGTTGCGCTGGTAATACTCTTCGGCCATTTTGGCCCCGTAACGGTATCGCTGATTTTTCCAGTGAAGCCAGCCACCGTAAGAGATTCCGCCAAGACCGGCAATCACCAACAGGAACAACAAGTACTTGTAAGGCGATGTTCCGCGACGGCTGTAAGCACCTAACGCAAGCAAGAATTCCACGAGTCCCACAGGCGCCCAGCCACGAGGTACCGTATACATTCCCATCAACAAGACGGCCACGCCATCAAAGGCGACAAACGCCTCGTAACCGCCATTCCCACGGCTCCGTTCCTGCAACACAGCCAAATACAGCAAGTAAATTCCCGGCAAGAAAATCAAATAAGGCGACACGCCGTTTTCAACGGACGGAGTCATCACCCAGAAAAGTGCCAACGGGACAATCGCGCCATAAGCCAAGATTTTGTTGTAGCGCGGACGCTTGGCAAATTCACGGCGGCGTGTGGCATTCAGCACGCCAATGACCAGAAAGTAGATCGCAAATAAAAGTCCCAGCCACAAAAAGTCAAAGGTATTGCCCAGGTTCACCGAGGCAATGCAAAGGAACAGCACCTTGAAGGCGTAGCGAATATCCACTTTCTCGCTCGCCATCATAGCGTTACCCTCTCGCCATCCAAATCTTCAGGCGAAACTACCAGCAATCTATCTTCGGTCGAAGCCGGATAATTACCGACCACGACATGTTTGTTTACAAGCGGTTCATCGTTTTCGTAAAGTCCAATGCGGAGCACAGGATCCATCGGGCGCGCCGCAGGCGCCCAAGGAGCAGGCTGTTTTCCGTGCGCAAGCGATGCAGGCGGAATTCGCGCCAAAGCATCCAGCAAATTCTTGCGGCTTTCGCTGCCGCCGTCCAAGGCAATTTCTTCGCTGTCGATAAAGAATCGCCCGAGGATTTCGCGATCCAAGAGCCACTCGCCCACTGCAGCCACCAAGCGTATCGCCTGCTCCAAGTACTGCCGCGACTTGAAATTCGGCGTCGCCGTATCCAAGAGCAGAATCACGCCCGCGCCGCGCTCCACCTCGAATTCCTTCGTGAAAGGCTTACCATAACGGGCAAAGGCCTTGTGGTGCAAATCTCGAAGGGAATCGCCTTCGCGGTAGGGGCGCACGCCTATAAAATTCATGCCACGGGTCAGGCTCGGCATCAAGAAGGGCGCAAACACCATGCCCGAAGCACCCTGCGTGAGGAACGGGAAATCTTGCACCTTGAGCGCACGCGGGTAAACCAGCAATTCTACCGAACCGTTAAAGCCATAGGGCCAGCGCAATAGTCCCATGATTTCAGGCACATTCGCCGCCACTTTCGTGAGCATAAAGGAGCCGCGGCGCGTGGTACGCACTTGGCATTCCATCTTGCGCGGCGGCTCACCCTTCTTAATCTTCTCGCGATCCGATTCAACGCCTGTAAGCGAGGGCGGCAAACGGTTCGCCCCCAAAGTCACGCAGTCTATCGTCGAGCGCACCGCCACATACGCAGTCACCGTAGCCGTTTCGCCTTCGCGCACGCGATTCACAGAAACACTTTCTATCCAAATTTTACTCCGCTTCGCTGTTCCAAACAGGCTGAATACAAGCCCCAAGAAAAGCAGAAAATCAATACCCGCAAAAATCCAAGCCGCCCAGAATCCGGGCACCGCACCAGCAAACATCGCAAGCAGAAATAGCGAGGCAAACGCACGACCCGCCGGCGTAAAGTAATCCAGCCACCAAAAATAAACAGCCATCAAAACGCCCGATTTTTTCGGGGCCCGCGGAAACGCGCTCAACAACCATTTGAGGAAGGAATACATAGTAAATGTGAAGTGTGTAGTGTGAGATGTGAAATGCATGATAAGAAAATTTTCATTTCTCATTACACATCACACATTGCACATTTTTTATTTCGGTATATTGACCTGCTTGAGTATTCCCTGCAGAATCTTCTTGCTGGCTTCAGGATCGCCGCTATCCTTGGCGAACACACGGTGTTCCATCACCGGGAAGAACACCCGCTGCACATCATCAGGATTCACGAAGTCGCGGCCATTCACATACGCACAGGCCTGCGCCATGCGCACCAGGTTCATGCCCGCTCGGGGGCTTGCCGCGAGACGCACGCCGCCATCGTTACGCGTCGCCTGCACCAGGCTCACAATGTAGCGTTCCAGAGATTCGTCAATGTGAATCCGCTGCACTTGGCCGCGTGCCGTCAAGACTTCTCCAGGAACCGTCACCGCACGCACAGAATCGAGCGGACGCCCCGTGCGATGAGCCCGCAAAATATCAAGCTCCGTATCTGCCGTCGGATACCCCACCGAAATACGCACCATAAAGCGGTCCATCTGCGCTTCAGGCAGCGGGAACACCCCGTGGAATTCCACCGGGTTCTCGGTCGCCAGTACCATAAAGAGTTCCGGCAACTTATAGCGCTCTCCTTCCAACGAAACCTGGCGTTCTTCCATGGCTTCGAGCAAGGCGCTCTGCGTACGCGGCGAGGCACGGTTAATTTCATCTGCCAAGAGCACCTGGGTAAAGACAGGCCCCTTCTTGATTTCAAAGTCACCGGTATTCGCCTTGAAAACCGCACCGCCCGTCACATCGGCAGGCAACAAATCCGGCGTAAACTGGATTCGCGCAAAGTCTGCACCAATCGCAGCCGCAAGCGCTTTTGAAAGCGTGGTCTTGCCCGTGCCGGGAACATCTTCTACCAGCACGTGACCGTCGGCCAACAGCGCCATGACCAAAAGTTCTACCGTCTCGGATTTTCCGAGCAGCACCCCATTTAAAGAATCTATCAGCTCTTTTACCATACTTTAAATATATATAAAAGCGGCCGATAATCAACAATTATTTACAATTAAGGCCTATTTCGCACGTTCGCGCATCAGGGCGATTTCTTTGGCGTAGCCGGGCAATTCATTCGGGGTTTCCAGGTAAAACGGCAAATTCTTTAGCGCCGTATGGTTCACCACACGAGTGAGTGCATCCAAGCCGATAAACCCAGCCCCTAAAACCTCGTGGCGGTCCTTATGGCTACCCATGGGGTTCTTGCTATCGTTCAGATGAATCGCCTTCAGACGTTTTAAGCCAATCACCTTGTCAAAATTTTCAAGGACGCCATCCAAGTCATCAATAATGTTATAGCCGCCGTCAAACACATGGCACGTATCCAGGCAAATGCCCAGTTTATCGCTCAATTCAACTCGGTCAATAATGGCGCGCAGTTCTTCAAAAGTTCGCCCCACCTCGGAGCCCTTACCCGCCATCGTTTCAAGCAGCACAAGCGTCTTTTGCTCCGGCTTCAGGATTTTGTTCAGAGCCTGCGAAATCAAATCCACGCCCACTTCGACGCCCTGCTTTACATGACTACCGGGGTGGAAATTATACATCGCGCCGGGGAAATGATCCATGCGCCAAATATCATCAATCATCACATCGACAGCGTACCCCCGCAGGCCTTCGTCAGCGGCGCAAGCATTCAGCGTATAAGGGGCATGCGCCAGAATCGGGGCAAAATGATTGTCGTTCAGCAACTTGACAAGCGCCTGGGCGTCAGCAGCATCAAAAGGTTTTGCCGACCCGCCGCGAGGATTGCGCGTAAAGAACTGAAAAGTATCAGCGCCAATCGAAAGCGCCGTCTGCCCCATGGCCAAAAAGCCGGCCGAAGATGATAAATGACAACCGATATGCATAACACCCTAAATATATAAAAGCCAGATTAAGCACCAAGGCGGCGCAAGACTTGCCTTAAGACTCTCAAACCGTAAGTAACAACATTCAAATTCGATTTTTCATCGGCATAGCGCGTCGGAATAGGAAGTTCCGCCAGTTTCAAGCCCCGGGCATCAGCAACGGAAATAAGTTCCAAGTCGATATCAAAAGAGTGACTCAACTTTTCAAGATTCACCTTTTTCAAGAAATCCGCAGAATAGACTATAAACCCGCTATGGCGATCCGTGAGTTTCTGCTTGAAAGCCATATTTTCAACCGATGTCAAGAAGGTTCCACCAAGACGCTTGTACAAAGGCATCTTCCCCGCTTTTGCACCGCCACGGATCAAATGACGAGAACCCTGCACCAAGGCGACCTTATTCGACTTCAAATGGTCAAAAAAATCCTGTAGTTTTTCGGCCGGATACTGACCATCGCCATGCAAACAGGCAATATAGGCCGCTCCAGACCGAAGCCCTTCGGAAACACCTTTCTTAACAACGGCCCCATATCCATGATTTTGCTCAAAGCGCATGTAACGGAGGCGCGACCTTTGCAGAGCCGTTTTTTCATTATCTAAGCCAGCCACATAATTTTCAAAAGCGCCGCGAGTATCGTCTACGGAGCCGTCGTCAATCACAAGGGCTATAGCGCGATTCCATACGCTCTCGGGAATTTTTTGCAATACCGAAGCAAGAGTATTAGCGACGTTATAAGCAGGAATAAAAATAAAGTAATCTAAATTCATCAAAAATGGATTGCTTCGCCTATGGCTCGCAATGACGTATGTCGTAATGTTTCACAAACCATGCTAAAGATTCTTCGAGGGCTGTTCGGAGCGGAATTTTCGCCTTAAAGCCCAACAGATTCTCGGCTTTTGCTACCGACGGGAGCCTACGCAAGGAATCATCGTAACCCTTGCCGTAATAGTCTTCGCCTGACACCACTTCCACACCGGGCACTTCACTTTCTGATACACCCTTAACCGATGCAAAAATCGAACGCATCAAGCCAGCCAATTCTGCAACGGAGACCTCGTTATCGGCATTGCCCACATTGAAAGCCTGACCAGCGGCCGCATCGGCATGGGCAAAGAGGCAAAAGATAAAATCAACTGCATCATGCACCGAGGTAAAACAACGCCTGGCCACACCACCGTTCACAAGCTTAAGGGTTTCGCCACGCACAAGCGCTGTCGAGAAATTCGCCAACACACGAGGAATGCCCTCGCCATCCACGCCTGGCATAAAGTCCATGAACGGACCTACGAAATTAAACGGACGCACCACCGTCCAATTCAAGCCAGCAAGCCCCGCCATGTAGCGTTCGGTCAAGAGTTTTGCCGTGGCATAGCTCCAGCGGCTTGCCGCCACAGGGCCCAGCACAATTTCAGAATCATCTTCCAAAAGCGCACCGGAATTTGCAGTAGTCTTACCGTAAATTTCGGAAGTGGAAAAATGAATGAGCCAACTGCCGCTCTTGGCGCAAGCATCCGCCAGCGCCCGCGGATGGTCGTAATTGCTGCGAATGACTTCGGCAGCTTCAGCCATATAACGGCCAGGAGTGCAGATTGCCGCCAGGTTCACCACTACCGGGTACTGGGCAATTCGCTCAACCACAGCCGAATCAGCAAGGTCTGCGCATAAAAATTCAAACCGGTCATTGGCCAAGTGTTCCTGAATACGGTAAGATTCAAGATCCACGCCAAACACACGCCAACTCGTGCGTTCGAGGATTGCCTTCAATAGATGGCAACCAATAAAACCACCGCAACCCACGATGGCTACGGTGATACTACGATCGGTAAATTGGAGGTTCATTACTCCGTGACCTTGAAGGTGCCGGACTTACCAGCCTTGGCCTGATTGGAGTAAGGATAAATATAAATATAGGCGTCATCTGCAGCTTCGACACCGAGTTTGGCATCAAGAACAGCAGAGTATTCGTTACAGGTTTTTCCGTCGATAACAGCATCATCAATGCTTTCTTCGAACAGGTTTATCTTCTTTTCGCCATCATTGAAGCGGATTTCCACTCCAAAGCCGCCGAAGTCCATATCGGAACCGAAAACAATCTTAATGGTTTCGCCCAGCTTAAAGGATTCACCACCTGCCGGAGAAACGACCTTCACACCGCCCTTGACCGTGCAATCGTAAGCGATCTTGCCATCATCGGAACTTGTAGACGAAGAATCGCCGCAAGCGGTAAATGCAAATGCCGCAAGAACAGCACAAGAAGAAGCTGCAAACTTAAAGAAATTCATATTAACTCCTTTTCGCAAAAGAAACGCGTTTTCTTTAATATACAAAAGGTTGCAGTAAAGAAACCCGACCATTCAGACGAATTTGCAAGAAATAGCGACCTTTAGGGAGTTTTGCCCCATTCGAAAGCACAGAAACTGTACCCGCCGGGACATTTCGAACTTCACGCATCAGGATTTTACCCATGGCATCCATCAATTGGATTTCCATAAGACCGCCCGGAGTCGTCACGTTCCTATTTCGAGCATCAAAGGAAACTCCATCGGAAACCCCAGCCAACAAAATTGCAGTTGTACTGCTGGAAGATTCCACATCGTTTTCTACCTTCGTGGGTTTGCAACCAGTTCGGTACACGCCCTTCATGTCAAAGGCAATCATGTCGATATTCGGGCCGCCGTCAGCCGTAGTCGAGGCAATCTTCATCTTGAAGTCAAGAGCATCTACCCATACGTCTTCGATGTAGGCCGTATCCCACTTGTCCCAGCTACCTGTCGAAGGGAACGACACATCGTATGTACCATTATCAATCGTAAATTTCATGTCGCGGTCCGTGTTGCCCACAAACGAGTAACGAATCATGACGCGAGCATTGGATGCCGACTGATCAGACGTCAGCTTGTAAGTCGCGGTACTATAGGCACTGTTATCAATGTTAAAGAAACCCTGGCCCGTATAGCCTTCATGGTTTGTTTCCGTCAAGCCATCTGCAACTTCAGGGTTTGCCATGTCAATCGGAGAAGGCCACGCCGCATCAGCGGCGCCGTCAAAGCAAAGTTTCTGGTCAATGGAGCTAGAAGATTCAGGGCCTTCGGAGCTAGAAGAGGTCGGAGAATCACCACCCACATCTTCGTCATCGTGCGCAATCTTTTTGCATTCAGAGCCACCTTTGAACATTGCCGTATAGGTGATGTTACGGGCCTTGGTCTTGAAGCCATAATAGATTGCGTTCTTCGAAAGTTCGTTACAATCGTCATCTACCCACTTTTCAAAAGTCTGTCCGTTGGGCGTTACACGGAGCGTCATCGGCGAACCAGCCGGGAAATACTGCGTCTGTGTAATGAGCCCGTTATAATTCGAAAGGTTCGTCTGCACCTTGATAGTGTAGCGTTTCTTGATTGCAGACACGAGCGTCGTAAGCGCAGTCTTAGCGTCGGCAGAAAGATTCGAATTATTCTTGAGGTTGTCTTCGAGTTCTTCACAAATCATCTGGGCATGACCCATCGAGCCCATTTCCTGGAAATGCGTGGTACCATCGTTCACACCATCGGGGAAATTCGGATACTCACCCGCTTCCAGTTTCTTATACAGGTAACGGGTCACATAATCAGGAATACTCTTGTAAGTCGTATTGTAGGTGTTGTACGACTTCATGTTCAAATCGACAAACGGAATCTTATTGTTCTTTGCAACGTTCTGCATCATGCCGCGTGCATCGTAATTATTGCTACCCGTTGAGAACACATTGCGGCTACCGTTCAGGTTCATCGGAGAAATCAGAATAGCGTTTGCACCCTTCGCCTGGGCTGCATCTACGTACTTCTGAATGTAGCCGGGGAACTGCGCTGGTTCAACATAGCGGGCAGCCTTGCTATAGTCGCGGTCGTTATGACCGAACTGAACGAAAAGGAAATCGCCTTTTTGGAGTTTACCCTTGACTTCATCCAAGCGGCCTTCTTCAATGAACGTTCTAGAACTGCGACCACCAAGAGCGTAATTTTCAACCTTCACGCGAGACGCATCGAAGAAATAGCCGAGAACCTGCCCCCAACCCGTTTGCGGATAAACGTTATCCTTATAGGTTTGGACCGTCGAATCGCCCACCACGTAAATAGCGAAACTTGTGGAATCGCTTACGGCAACACCCGTAAACACAAGACCGACAAGGAGGTATTTAAGAATTTTTTTCATAATCAATTACACACTCCACATCACACATTCCACATTTCTATTTCACCTTCGCCCACGTGCTTGCAAACTTCGCACCACCCTGTTTCACCATTACACGATACAATCCGTTTGATTTCACAAGTTTAGTCAAGTCAACTTCGCCAGCAGCAACAGCCCTAGCCACAAGACGTCCGCGCATATCGAACACATCAATGCGGGCATTATCAGAACCTGCCAGCTTTAACACACTGCCATTCAACTGAACTAATTTAGAATGCAGGGGTTTCGCAACAACGGTCGTCGAAGTATCGGGGCAACCTTCGCTCACGCGGCAAACATCGTCTATGCTAAAACCGAAAGCATCAATATTCGGAGCTCCATCACTTGTAAGCGACATAAACTTAAGTTCAGCTTCTCCAAGCGGAGCATCCATCACCACGTAAGCAGTGTCCCACTTGTCCCAACCTCCAGTCGGAGGAGCACTCACGTAATAATCGTGATCCAGATAGGCGTTGAAGAGACGGTCTGCCGTGCCACCATTTGCATAGCGGACAGCAAGCGTCACATAGCCTGCACCAGGGAACTTCATCTTATAAGCAGCGAAGGATTCTTTCGTATTGTCAAAATTGTAATATCCTTCGCCCGTAAAGTCGGCCCACTCATTCTGAGACCAGCCAATTCCTGCAGTATCGGGAGTATTGGCATCAAAGAATTTCTTGATGTTCTTGTCAGCCTTCACGCTGTCTTCGGTACTACCTTCTATCGGAGTAAAAGGCTCAAAAGTCACATCGTCAAGGCTCTTAGGAGTCGTCGTCGGGAATGCAGTCAAAGCCTTGCCATCGCCTTCGTACTTCTGCGCCGTACCGCCTTCATAGACAGCCGTATATTGCGTCGCCTTATCGCCCATCACAAAGGTATAGATGTACTGGGACTTCACCGTTGAAACAGCCTGTCCACTCACCTTGTTACCATTGCCGTCGTACCAGCCCAAGAACTTTTTGCCGGACTTCGGAATGGTCTTGAGCATCACCGTCATGCCCTTCGGATAGTAAGCATTAATCGATGTTGCCTCGGCAGAACCTTCCGGTGAAACCTTCACGCTCACCTGGTACATCGGAGCCATATAATCACCGAGTTTCTTGGTCATTACATCTTTATGTGCACGCATCTGTTCGGTAATGATTCGGCCAAAAGCATTGGCACCGTTCATCTGCAAGTGCACCTGGTCAGCCTGGTCGCTCTTGAGGTTTGAATATTCGCCGCTCGTCGCATAGTTAAAAATGAATTGCTGAGCGTAAGATTCGCCCACCGAAATCATGTAGTTTGCAACCATTTCACTCATGTCAATGAACGGAATGTTCAACGAATCAGCAATCGCTTTTGCACGTGCCGGATAACCACGATAGCTGTTATGGATTGCCGTCGGAGAATCATAGTAGCAACGGCGAATCGGGCTCATGATAATCGGATATGCACCCTTTGCCATCGCTTCTTTAGCCATGGCACTCATGGCCACTGTAAACTTGGCTTCGTCACTTTTGCTCACATCGTTAATGCCGAACTGGATAACCGCGTAATCGCCCGCTTTGAGCTTATCCACGATGCAGTTCCCGGCAGAGCAGCCGCTCTTCCAGAACATGTCGTAGTAACCATCGGCAGCCATGCCACCTTGGCCGCGGTTCAGTACCGCCGCCTTGGTCGCATCAAACCAATAATGGAAATCCTGACCCTGGCCTTGTTTGGGGCAATAGCCAGCAGCCCAGTCTTGCATGGTAGAGTCACCGCACATGTAAATGGTCACCTGCGCCAAAGCAATTGGAGCAGCGACCATCGAAACCATTACAGCAGACTGCCAAATCTTACTAAACATCTTCATACCAAAATTCAAAAGCGCCTAGCCCCAATCCATCGTTCGATGGACCAGGACTAGGCAGTGAGGTGTTTATTGTTCCGCAAATTTCTTTGCGAAAACAGCCTTTCCGTCGAGTTTGACTTTCACGACGTACATTCCCTTGGTGAGTAAGCCGCGTTCAAGAGCCATAACGGTAGAACCAGCGGCCACATTCTGCGAAATACCCACACGCATATTTCCCGACATATCGTAGAAGTAAACTTCAGCAAACCCCGCACGTGGCGTAAACAACACACCCGTAGAAGGATTGAATGCTACGCCACTCTTGAACGGCACCACCGGCATCGTCGTCGGGCCTTCAATCTTTTGCGTACCGTCATAGATTTCTACGCCATCGATACCGAAGGTAAACATGTCAAAGTTCGGGCCACCGTCACTCGAAAGCGACTTGAAGGTCAATACATTCACGCCCGCATTCAATTTCACATCGATCTTTGCTTCGGAATAAGTCGTCCAGTTTGCATCTGTCGAGGGGAAACTTATCGTACCTGCCGACTTGCCGTTCACGCTCAGCGACATGCTACGGCCTTCCTTACCGCCATTGGTAAAGCGAATGGTAAGAGTCGTCTTCGCCTCGGTCTTAGAGAAAATTTCCCAAGTTCCATAACTCGAAAGCGAATTGGTAAAGTTGTAATAGCCGTTCTTGAGATATCCTTCGTTAGACTTTTCAGTAACGCCGTCACCTTCCTTCGGAGTAGACGCATCCAGTTCGGACTTGCCGTTATTCACCACAGGAGTCGTATCGACAACAACCGGTTCACCAGCAAGATAAATATCAGGCTGTTTGAGCGACTTCACCATATCGGGCAGATAGTAGCCCAAATGCGGCGGCTGGTTGTAAGCCGTATTCTGCCAAGCAACCGCAACACGGTATGTCGCGTCGTGCATCAGCGTATACACGCGATGTTCACTCGTGACCGGAGTCGAAATAATGTACATGGTCGTCGGATCCTTTTCAGAACGTACTACCAATTCTTCGCGCCAGTCACCAAAAAGGTCAGCAACCAAGCTCGGCGTATTCTTCGTGCCATTGCAACCCGTAACACCGAGAGCCGACGGACCGTCAAAATAGACATTCGACTTTTTGGCCTTAGAATCAAACTTGGTTACATACGCGCCATCCAAGAGTTCATCCTGCACGTCGCCGTCAAAATAAATGCGGAAGTTCGTAGAAACAGCCGGAGAACCAATTTTTTGGCCACTAGCGGTCTTCATGCCGCCACCCTTACTGGACCAAACTTCGTAACCGCGGTATTCGGAATCAATATCGGCAGCCATGCCTCGACCATTATCCACGCCAGGATCCGGTTGCGGAGTCCCCCAATAAACCTTGCCATCGGCACCACGCATTTCTTCGGTGTACTGAGCATTCGTATGTTCATGCACGTCCCAGAATTCCATACCCGGATGGTCCGGATCCAAGTCACCCAAGTGGCCAGCATCGCCATGACCGAGCTGAGTACTGAATCGCACCGTGCCGTCATGATTCAGCGTTGCACCGCCAAACACGATTTCGTCGTAGCCATCACCATCGATATCGCCCACGGCAATATTGTGGTTACCCTGTTCATAAAGATCTTTACCCGGATCTTCGGACTTATGGTACCAGCGCTGTTTGAGTTCCTTGCCATCAAAGTCGTAAGCCACCACATACGAAGCGGAATAGTAACCGCGAATAAAGATGGCACTCGGATGTACGCCGTCGAGGTAGGCCGTTGCCGCAATGTAGCGTTCGCAGCGGTTACCGTAGTTGTCGCCCCAGTAGCCCTTGCCGTTCTTGCCCTTCACATGTTGGTTGATGTTGCGGCTCGGAACATAGTCAATCGTCGTAATGGCAGCACCGTCTGCGCCACGGAACACCGTCAAGTATTCAGGACCATCGAGAATCGTACCGGCCGTACTGCGGTAATCCTTGGAGGCATCGCCAATCGCCTTACCGGTTCCATCGATGGTACCGTCAGCGGTTTTCACAATCATTTCGGCCTTGCCGTCGCCATCGTAGTCAAATACCTGGAACTGCGTGTAGTGCGCACCAGCACGAATGTTCTTGCCCATGTCGATTCGCCAAAGGCGTGTGCCGTCGAGCTTATACGCATCAATGAACACCGTGCCCGTATAACCCGTCTGAGAGTTGTCGTGAGCGTTGCTCGGATCCCACTTCAAAATCAATTCGTATTCGCCATCACCATCGAGGTCAGCGGCACTCATGTCATTCGGAGTGTAAGTGCAAGTTTCGCCATCCGGCATTTTCTGCGCTGCAGGGACTTCGAGCTTAAGCGTTTTGTACGGGAAATGATTTCCACTATTCGAAACAGTCTTGTCGAGCACCACGGAAACGCCTTCCGCCTTCTGTTCCTTGCCGCCCACCACAGCGGCTACCGTGTACTTGGAAGTGGTCTTGCCGTTCTTGTCGAGATAGTTCGTTCCGGCAGCCTTTGAAACGCTTGCGATTTTTTCGCCATCGCGATACAAATTAAATTCGGTATCCGGAGAATCAGTGCCAAGCAAGCGCCAGCTTACCAGCACGCCAGAATCCGCGTTCGAAACCACGAGCCCGCGCGTAAGCCGTTCCATTTGACGTTCCGCAGCGGTTGCCTGCGACAAACCAAACGCAAGCACCATTCCCGCGACAACCGACGTCGTTTTTAATCCGAATCCCATATGCACTCCGTTCTGCGCTCCGACCAAGGAGCAATTTCAAACATCCTATAAGTAATCTAATTCGGAATACTCCAAAATGCACCCTATAAATTACTTATCTTAAATATAATCAAATTTTCTATAAAAAGTCTACATTATTTTTTACTTTTTACAGACATTTAAGCACATTTTACGAATTGTAACAAAAATAAAAAGTCTACATTTAACCACTAAAAACATCAAAAATGTGGACCGACCTGAACGATGCCCCGCACACCCCTCCCCCAGCGCCCAAAATGTTTTATTTTGAAACATCGTCGTCGGTAGCCAAGCCAGCGTTTCAAAAAGATACTTGTAGTCCATAAAAACAGGCCCATTTCAGCAGAAAAAGCCAATTTTCCCAGCAAAAACGGTTTGGCACAGATATTGCTTACTAATGGGCGAAACAAAATAAATAGTCCAACTTGGACTAAGAAGTTCAATCAATGGGTGCGAAACCACCCGCAAAAAAGGAAAAAGAAAATGATCAAGCCGCTTGCAGATCGAATCGTCGTTAAACCGGCAGAAGCCGAACAGAAGACCTCTTCGGGTCTCTTCATTCCGGATAACGCCAAGGAAAAGCCGATGCAGGGTAAGGTCGTGGCCGTGGGCCCGGGCCGCAAGAACGAAAAGGGCGACCTCGTCGCCATGGAAGTCAAGGTCGGCGACGTGGTGCTTTACGGCAAGTACAGCGGAACTGAAGTTTCCGTCGATGGCGAAAACTACCTGATCGTGAAGGAATCTGATATCTTCGCTACGCTCTAATTCAGACGAGAGACTAGAGACGAAAGACGAGAGATTTAATAATCGCGCTTACGCGCAAGAAAAGTTTTAAAAAAGGAAAAACAAAATGGCAAAGCAACTTAAGTTTGATGTAGCAGCTCGCGAATCCCTGATGAAGGGCGTGGACAAACTCGCCAACGCAGTTAAGGTTACCCTCGGTCCTAAGGGCCGCAACGTGATGATCGCAAAGGCATTCGGCGCCCCGAACGTCACCAAAGACGGCGTGTCCGTCGCTAAGGAAGTGGAACTGGAAGACGCTTACGAAAACCTCGGCGCTCAGATGGCCAAGGA
The DNA here is from genome assembly GCA_017550445.1 of Fibrobacter sp. The sequence goes on along the minus strand of JAFZOV010000155.1, from coordinate 442 downwards.
AGTCGCCAACAAGACTTCTGACGCTGCTGGTGACGGTACTACCACTGCTACCGTGCTCGCCCAGGCTATCACTCGCGAAGGCCTCAAGAATGTGGCTGCCGGTGCAAACCCGATGGACATCAAGCGCGGTATGGACGCTGCAGTTGACGCCGTCATCACCGAAATCGGCAAGATGGCCGTGAAGATCAACGGCAAGGAACACATTGCCCAGGTCGCAACGATTTCTGCTAACAACGACCCCGAAATTGGCGAACTCCTCGCCAACGCTATGGAAAAGGTCGGCAACGACGGCGTGATTACCATCGAAGAATCCAAGACTGCAGACACCATCCTCGACGTCGTCGAAGGTATGCAGTTCGACCGCGGCTACCTCTCACCATATTTTGTTACCGATCCTGAGAAGATGCAGTGCGTTCAGGAAAATCCATACATTCTTATCTAT
>JAFZOV010000154.1 GCA_017550445.1 Fibrobacter sp. | reverse complement strand
GTAAAGGGGGCCGCCGTATGGGTCACGCACCAAGACACCTCGTACATCAACCTCGATTCCAAGTCGTTCGACACCAAGACCGATTCCCTGGGCAAGTTCAAGTTCAAGGGTCTCCCCGCCGATTCCGGGCTATTGCTGAACATTGCCCCCTACGCCTACAAGGACATGCGCTTTACCCTGCCCGCCACGGTACTCCCGCGCCTTGCCGCAAGTTCGAGCAAGGACATCGGCCGCGCCTACCTGCAACAGGACACGCTCGTCACGCTCCCCTTCCGCATCAAGGCGAGCAACGTCATGGATAGCGACCAGAAGGGTTTCAAGAACGTGTCGCCGCTCACGGTGCCGTACTTCGTGTTCAACGAGGCCATTTCAGACAAGAACCTAGGCGTAAAGATGTCGGGCGACTCGGCCTTTACCATTATCCCGGTGGTCAAGGGCGACACGCTCTTTGTAAAGCACGACAGGCCGCTCCCCGCAAGCACCGAATTTACGACGACGATTGTCGCCTACACCAAGAAGGGGAATGAACGTATCGAAATCGTGCTGGACGGGGAATCCGCATTCACCACCGGACGCGGGCTTTACACCGTCACGAGCAACATGTGGCCCGAAAACGAGCATTACAGGGCGACCTTCTCGGTAAGCGATACCATGTGGGTCAAGTTCTCCGAAACGCTCGCGAGCAACGCCGAACGAATCCAGTGGCATTACGCAAGCGGTGCTGACAGGACCATTTACGCGAACGGCTACTACGCAAACGCAAAGGCTTGGATTCATACCGATACGCTGTTCGTGCAAATGCAGGACACCATTCTCGATTCCAGGACCCCGGGCGACACGGTGGGCTTCAGCGTGACCGTTTACGCCAAGAGCGGGCTGTATCTCGAAAACGCCCTGTTCAAGACAGAACTGGTCGTTCCGCCGAGCAGTTCCAGCGTGGCAGAAGAATCCAGTTCGTCCACCCCAATATCGTCAAGTTCCTCCGCAGACTAGATTCTTCGACTTCGCAACTTCGTTGCTCCGCTCAGAATGACACTTTTAAGGGATAGCATTTTTTGAAATTCGTTTCCTTGACATTTTCCTTGCTCGCATTCGGGGTTGCCGCGGCGGCATCGTTCGACGGCGTGACCGAACCCATAGACCAGGCAAAAATAGGCTTCACCGTCCCCGGAAAGATCGACCGCATCTGGGTAAAGGAGGGCGCGTTCGTACACAAGGGCGACACGCTCGTAAACCTGGTCAAGACCGAAGAGGAACTCCGCACACGTATCACCAAGATTACCGCCGAGGACTCCTCGAGCGTGGTATCGGCACGGGTCAAGATGGAGACATTCGAAAAGGACTGGAGCGCCACCAAGAAACTGTTCGAGACCTCGAACTCCGTCAGCGCCGAACAACTCTGGGAAAAGGAGATGAACTACCGTGTGGCAAAGGCCGAATGGGAGGCCGCCAAGGTGAGCAAGTCCAAGGATTCCCTTGAACACCGCATGGCGTTCGCACAGCTGCAAAAGCAGTACCTGATAGCCCCCTTCGACGGCGAAATCGTCTCCATTTCAAAGAACCCGAGCGAAAGCGTCGAGGCCCTTGAACCCATCGTAGAGATCGCCGACGTGCGCACCTGCCGCATGACCGCCTACATCATCGTGAACAAGGCAAGCAAGCTCAAAGTGGGCCAGACCGTAAAGCTTTCGCTGAACGGTTCTTCGCAGGGCCGTAACAAGAAGGGCACGGTCGAATTCATTTCGCCCGTGGTGGACAAGGCGAGCCTGTTGCGTACGGTCAAGGTAATCTTCGACAACTCCAACCATTCCGTAGAACCCGGCGTAACCGGCAAGATTATTCTGCAATAATGCGCAAACGCCTTGCACATAGGCTTACTGCCGGACTGGCGCTCGCACTGGCAACGGCCGCGAACGCCGACACGGACTCGCTGGTTCTAGACTTCGACACCGCCCTCAAGACGGTCATCGAGAACAACGCCGACGTGCAGGAAGCCAAGTACAACTGGATTGCCCAGGCCGAAACGGCGCGCGGCTACTACGGCGACTTCGAGCCGCACCTTGTCGGGCGCATGAACAAGGAACGCGGCGACAGACCGAGCGCCCTGTTCACCGAGACCCGCGACGAATACAAGATAGGCATTCAGGGCAAGCTCCCCACCGCCACCGAATACAACGTGGGGTTCAACCAGGCCACCTACACGCACAGCGACTACACCTCGGAACTCTACTTCGGCGCGGAACTCCGGCAGCACATACTTAAAGAGGGGATGCTCTACTTTTCGCCCACCAGCCGACTGCGCGAGGCCTACTTGCAGCAGGAGGTGGCATACCACAAGTACCGCGGCGCTCTCAACGACGTGCTCGACAAGTTCTACGACGCCTACTGGAACTACTACTACGCCGAACAGACGCTACAGTTCGCCACCAAGTCGGCACAGGTCGCAAAGCAGATTGCAGACGACGCGGGCAAAAGGCAACAGCTCGGCATACTCTCGGTGCTCGACCTGCAATAGGCCATCGCCGAATATTCCGACCGCGAAAGCGCACGGCTCTCGGCACTCGACCAGCTTAGAAACGCAAGGCTGAACCTGTTGCTCACGCTCTCCTCTAGCGAGTACGTACAGGACCAGCGCCCCCTGGCCATCAGGCCCCCCGAACGCATAGACACGGCCGCGGCCATCGACACCCTGCAGGGGCTGGATTCCGCCAGCCGCATGCACCCCGCCTACCTGCAGCAGCAGGCGGAGCTCGACCTGCGCGAAGAGGAACTCAAGCAGCACCGCACAAGCGCACTGCCCACGCTTGACCTTATCGGGAGCTACGGCATACGCAGCCGCGACAGCGACGCCCGCAAGGCGGTACGCGACTTCAAGCGCCCCGAAGACCGCCAGACGGTGCTTTCGGGCGGCATAGAGATAGACATCCCCCTGTTCGCAAACATCTACGAACGCCACCAGATTGCCGCCGAGAAATCGAACGTGCGGGCCGCCCGCACAAGGCTCTCGCTCATACAGAACCGCCTGTCCGAAGAAATCCGACTTCTGCAAAAGCGGGCAATAGAGATTCGCGAACAGTGGAAGTTCAGCAAGATCGCGGTCGAATACCACGAATCCGAACTGCAAGAGGAATTCAAGAAGATGGAACTCGGCAAGAGCAACTACCACCAGATTTTCGACACCGAAGAGGACCTGCGCAAGGCAGAACAGCGCCATCTGGAAAACACCCGCGACCTGCACCTGATAGACGTAAAGCTTTTAATTGCCAAGGGCGAACTTTTGCGCGTGAACGGTCTGGAATCCTGGGAACAAGGCAAGCCCGCCCTACGCAAGGAGCTGCTACATGAATAACCCCAACGCGCAGTTAGACACCGCCAAGATGCTCAAGGCCATGCAGGGGGCGCTCAGTTGCACCAACGCCAAGATCATGCAGATGACGCAGGTGTTCGATGTCGCCCAGAACGTGCTGGAATGCGAGAAGTTCAAGACGGCGGCCCTTGCGCTAGTCGGCGGACTCTGCGACAAGTATGGTGCCGAAAGGGTAAGCCTCGGCTGGGTCAAGAACGACTACGTGGTGCTAAAGGCCATAAGCCACACCGACCATTTTGAAAAGAAGATGCGAGTGGTCAAGGACCTCGAAGGCATCATGGAAGAGGCCTACGAGCAGGATGCAGCCATTGTCTTCCCCGCATCCGAAAAGAACGTACTCTCGATACGCGAACACGAGATATACAGCAACACGAACCACACCAAGTTCATCCTTACGGTACCCATACGCAAGGGCGACAACTGCATCGGGATTGTCTGCTGCGAACGCAACACCCACCCCTTTACAGACCTCGATTCCGAACAGATCTATCTGACGGCCTCGCTGTGCGCGGCAAGGCTCATGGAACTTTACGACAAAAGTTGCTGGTTCGGCCTACGCATGGCAAAGGGGCTGCGCAAGGTTCTGGCAAAGTTTCTCGGATTCGAGCATACATGGGCAAAGTTCTTCGGTATTCTAGGTATCGCATTCGTACTTTTCGCAACGCTCTACCCCATACCCTACAAGGTGAGCGCGACCGCCATACTGAAGACCGACAAGATAATCTACACCACCGCGCCCTTCGACGGCTACATAGATACCGTGTTCGTAAAGCCCGGCGACGTGGTATACAGCGGATGCCCGCTACTCAAGCTGAACCAGACGGAACTCCGGCTCGAAGAGGCCGACCTCATGGCACAGGAGCAGGACTGCCGCCGCGAAATACAGAAGGCCCAGGCCGCCCACCAGCTCGCCGAGATGCGCATATACCAGGCAAGGCTCGCACAGGCACAGGCAAAGCTCAAGACCGTGCGCTACAAGCTTTCGATGGCGACGGTGGTCGTAAGCGCCGACAGCGCGGTAATTATCGAGGGCGACCTGCAAAAACGCCTCGGCGCACCCGTAAGCCAAGGCAGCGAACTGTTCCAGATGGCGGCCATCGAGAACATCTACGTAGAAATCAGCGTACCCGAACAGGAACTGCGCAACGTAAAGCTCGGAAGCCAGGGCCTGCTAGCCATCAAGAGCCGCCCCGAATACGTTTACCGCTTCGAAACCACCCGCATAAGCCCCACCGCCGAGGTCAAGGAACAGGAGAACACCTTCGCCGTGCGCGGCGAGTTCGTGCGAATAACACCGGCATGGTTCCGACCAGGCATGACAGGTATCGCGAAGATTTTCGCCGGAGAACGCACACTCTGGTGGATTCTCTCGCACCAGGCAATCGACTACCTTCGCCTGAAACTCTGGTGGTAAAAGGGGGCAAAAGCCCCGAAAAGCAGCAACAAAGTGTGGTTGGAGGTCCTGCAAAAGTGCAAGCACCTTTGCACAAGTGGTGAAACTGCTCCGGCAAATGCTCAAGTGCCATCGTCACTTTGTAAAAGCAGCTTCCGCAAAAGTTCAAGTGTCTTTGCATAAGTGATGAAGGTGCTCCAGCAAATGCTCAAGTGCCTTTGCATAAGTGGTGTTGCCCCTCGGACATTTGCCCGGGCCCCTTTACACAAGAATGCAATACGCCCCGGCAAAAGTCCAGGCACCTTCTTCACCTTGTAAAAGCATCTCCCGCAAAAGTTCAAGCGCCTTTGCACAAGTGGTGAAACCGCTCCCGCAAATGCTCAAGCAAGAACCTCACTTTGTAAATGCGGCTCCTGCAAATGCCCCAGCACCATCACCTAAGCGGTGAAGGTGCTCGGCCAAATGTTCTGGCTCCTTCGCATAAGTGTAAAAGACACTCCGGCAAAAGACCGGGCCGTTTTGCACAAGTGACAAAACCGCCCGGACATTTGCCCCCGCAGCTCAACACAAGTGACATTGTAACAAAAGCAAAAGTTCAGGCAACTCCCCCACAATATAAAAGCCGCTCCCGCAAATGCGGAAGCACTTTTTACAAAATGTAGTAGGTTCTCAGGCAAAAATTGTGTTAAATGGTCTTCTTAGCCCCAGGTATGAACATATCGAAATCCCGCTGGATCAGTTCGCCCGTGGAGTTGTAAATGTTTTCGCCGAGATAAAAGTCACAAATTACATCTTTCATAAGAAAAAACTCTTTGTGAAGCATTTCTTATTTGGCAAATAGCTTTTTCCATGATCGCAACGCCCCCATTATCTCTTTTTTCGTATACCATTGCTCATCATTGAAATCGGATTCATGAATAAAACCTGTTAAAGCGCCACGATCAAAAATGCCTCTAGAAATTCCTTTATCATGAATTATCAGTAAAGGCTTTTTTTGGCTATATGCTAAAGCCGCTTCAATTTGATTCCATTCTGTTGCTAGTTTTAGAGGTTTCTTAATTTTTTCTCCCTTCAGTGTTCCGGTTTTAACACTTAGTTGAGGGACTCCTAAAACAATCATCGCAGAGCATTCATCCAACATCCTCAAAACTTCATTTAATGGTGCAGAAACAGGGTAATCAGTTGTCCCCAATGTTCTTGGATTCAAGTCCATAGCTTTTAATAAAGCATAGAAACCATTTATTCCCCTTTCCTGTTCTGGAGGAATGTATGTAGGCCGACTTAGAAAAATGTCTATCATATGAAAAGAACTCTTTATTGTTTACCTTATTAATATACATTCTCTAAACAGCATTGAGATAATAAAGAAAGGCATTTTCCTAGCCACATACACCCCCAATGGGGGTAAAAAGCCCCCATATTCACCCCACACCCCGCCCCGCAGTCCGACTTTTTTGTATACCGCTGGAACGTGGGCGTATTATAACCGTATTCATTTTTCAATTGGCGTGACACACGTCACACCGTAAAGTTTTGTGCCTAAAAAAATGTAACACAGACCAAGTTTAATCTAATTTCTAGACAAATAAACCGGTTATACCGGAAAGGACAACACTATGCAAAACATCCCCCCAGAACCAAGCCCACAGCAAGCAATTCATCAGTTTCTCACCCCGTTAATCAATAAATACAAGATTGAAGTGAAATCTCAACCCGACCAGCAAACGCTTTTCTTGGTATTTGATAACAAAATTATTGCTGCAATTCATGAAAACGGATGGCTAATACTACCAGCACCTTGGCCAGACTTGCCAACAGTTCCAATGTCTATAAACGAAATAAATATACGAACAGTCGCTATAAACAATTATCTTTTCGCAATGACAAGAACAACTGAGCAACGCTCCCAATACATTTCGGCACTCAATCGACGACTTCACGATGAAGAATCTCTCTATGAAACAAGTGCTTGTTATGGATGCGATTGGAGCCATAGACCATTCATCAACATCGAGTACAAAATGCAACCCAAAGGAAGTCATTCTGGATTCGCAACATATCTTCACATTTACTCGTCATGGAACCGTCTATCAATAGATACACAAATCGCGAAGGAGTTTACTAAGCAAGCGGAACAAGAACTAGACCAAATCAATATGCAGAATGTAAGAATCAGTGGATAGCACAAACCCCTGCCGGCAGATAACCGGCAGGGGTTTGTCATATACAGAAGCCTATTTTACACTTGGAATAACAATTTTAGTGTTTCCCATTTCCATGGATGTATAACATCTTCCTTAAGGGCATGCTTCGGCTTCTTGCATTCTTTATCGGGCCTTCCCCTTAGCAAGAAATATGGTATCTTTTCTTCCTGGGCAATGGTCAGTTCCGCAGTAACTCCAGCTGCCGTATCCGTATGTTCTCCGCATAAGACAACAACAACATCACAGCCTTTAATTCTATTGCGGGCTTTCTTTTTCCAGTTGTCGTCTATCTTTTCCTTGATAGACATATCCGTTATTTCAAACGGGCTGTCCTTTAATTTTGCCTGACCAACAAGGCTGTCCTTAAGTTCCTTGTCGTGGTCATAGTCGAAACTGATGAATGTGCGTTTCTTTTTCATAGCGTTCTCCTTGTCTTTTGCTGCTACATTATCTTGCATATTTTTCAGCAATTCTATGAACACGCAAAGACCGATCCAAGCTTTCATAGAAAGCATTCGTAGTTCTTGAACTGCGCAGGCGACTATACGAATCCATACCAAACGATTCGCTAGCTGCAGTTACAGATTCTTGCAAAATTCTGCTAAATCGTCTTTGCACATCCTTTGCATACACTCCTATTTCGGAATCATTCTTCAAATAAGGCCAAAAGCTTAGATATTCTGGAACATCGGCAAATTCCTTCAAATAGGTAACTGTTGGCAAATCCTTATGGGCAGCCATTCCTATTTCAAATGGAACCCACCAGGATTTATGAGTTTGGCGTGACATAACGACCAGTAAATCAGAGCATCTGTTCATTTGTTTTTTGAGATGTTCTGTCAACTTTTTAGCATCGTCATCCATCTCAGGGTCCAAAAGATCCAAATACGCGTCAACTCTATACTTCAAAAGTTCGTTTTTGATAAATCTTGCTGTGAGAGAATCTTCTTGTTTGTGAGAGATGAATACTTTCGGTTGCAAGGATATTAGACCTGACATTATATAGCCCCCTTCTTAACCAGGTTCCAATAATGCTGTCCCAACGCTGTTAAACGACACCCTTTCTTCATCATTGCCGCGAAATACATATGGTTCTTTTTCTTAGGCAAACCATAAGGCACGACAAGATTAACACGATTAAAACGTTGTAGCACCTCAAATTTTTTCATATTTGCTTTTTGCCCCTCTCCCGATTCCGGTTCAAATGTCGGATTCAACGGAAAATCATAGTCGGGGCTAGGGAATAATCGCGTCAATTGGTGCAATTCTGTCAACTCCAATGGCGCTTTTGCCTTACGCAATGAAATAAAACTTTTAACATTTGTCTTAAACACAGGGCGCTGATTCCAAGGCCCTAATGTCTGGTCAATTAAAGCATAGGCGCTACCTGGAGTCACTTCTCCCACCAAATTTGCGGCCGACCCCTTAAGAGCATCTACAAGTAATCCAGTAAAGACTCCAGACCCATGTTCTTCGGACGCATACTGTTCTTCGGTGGATGCGGCGAGTATAGTCACCCCATCCCCCAATATCGCCGATCCTGGGAAATTAGCGATATTGCCCATACAACCGGCATGGCAACAATCTAAAATAATAACACGATTCTTCGCCTTGGATTCGTTTGCGTACTTGAGCACAGTATCCATAGCCAAGCCATCATCCCCTCTATTCGAATCGGATGCAATTATATATCCCCCAGATGAATCTACATAACCATGAGAGGCCACATAGAGTAGCGCAACCTCTGAATCACCCTTAAAAAGTTCCTCAACAGCATCCTTCAACTGTCCACAAGTCACACGAGTAGACTTGTCCTTCGCAATTAAAGTTGCGACTGTGAAGTTGAGGGTGTCGTCCTCATTTCTATTCAGAACCTTCTGCATTTGTTTTGCATCATTCACACATCCACAGAGATTCTTAATATTGTCATAGTAGTTTATACCCACTACCAAGGCTTTACGGTTATTCGCCATTTTCATCCTCCTTTATATTGAATAACGCCTAATGGCATCAACGACCGAATCACTGTTCCAGCCAACAATAATATCGGCGCTGGCCTGAACAAGGCTCGATATCCGTTCCGCACCACGCAGACGAACACCGATAATAGGCTTGCCCATCTCCAAGGCGATATCTATTTCCTCTTCTATCCAATCTGAATATGTGCAATAGACTCCCGCCGGAACAATCACGCAGCTCGCATGGCGTATTTTCTCTTGCAAGGCGGCACGCAACGCCCCCCTGCTACGGGCATTGTGAATAGGGTCATCCTTCGGCACGGAATAATTCCGCCAAGAAAAATATGGATGCCCGTAAAGAAACCCGGTCAGGGTCTCGTAATCATCCCCGTAACCCCAGGAATGACTAATAAAAATGTTATAGGTTCTTGTCATAAAGGCCACTCTCCTCATAAAGATGGCTGGATTGCCGATAATGCCGACTCCATTGCAAATACCGTGCCAAAAGAAAAACGGCCCCAATAGAGGCCATTTTCCATAATTTTGTATTTTTTTTCTTATTATTTTATTTCATTTTAAAACACCGATAAAATCAACCAACCCAGCTTTGTTTCATAACCAAACACCACGCGCACTACCAAAGACAAAATGAGCAATACGAAGAATCTACAAAAATATATCCTGATGGTTATTCTCGATTTTGGTTGCTAATTCGGCTCTTTAGTATTTTCAAGATTCAACCCATCAGGGAATGCTTCATGTAACATCAATGCCGAAACAACATGGAGCCTGTTCTTGAAAAATATAAAGCTTGGAGCTGGCAGCAAATTCCAATCGTATGATTCAACCCTATCGCGCATTACATTGTAATTTTCACGTTCCGTGCAACCGAGCATCTTCGCCAAGACCTTCTTGCCCGAATTCGGGCTATTGTCGGAGCCAGACAAATTCTCATAATAGGACTTCTGTGCAGCCTCTTTATCTATAAGGCAAAGCATCCAGGACTCACTTCTGGTTATGGGAACCATAGGAACGCCCATCCTAAAATTTTCACTATCGAAACCCGAATGCATCGCGGCTATCATGGCCCTGTAATACTTGTCGCGATTCTCATGCGAAGAGAAATCCATATCCTCAAAGAGAATTGCACCACAGGCGTCCCCATGTTCAACAGCCTTTCGTGCCAAACTGGCTGAAAAAGCCGATATCGAAACTGTATTGGGATATGGATTCTTGGCACCGCGGACATAGGCTTTTCTTTTCGGCTTGTCATTCTTATTTGCATCGGAAAGTTCCGAACGGGTAACCATGTACATTTCGACTTCTTCGGAATACCAATTGTCCAAAAGATTCCTAACTGCGATTGCAAGCGGGCCATCAAAGCCATTAAAGGCATCGTACCGCAAATCGGTGGAGCCTTCGCCGCAAACAACGAACTCAATCATAGGTTCCACCTTAATCGGACAGTTGGTCGGACAGTTCCATAAGGTCCGTATCGCCCATGGCTTCGCCCGGACCGAGAACATTCAACTTTTCCGACATCTGCGGAATATCGAAAAACCGACGGACACACGTATGTCCTAATTTATCCTTATACAGGAAAAAGACTCCCGAACGCGCTTGTTCATCGGTCAAGTAGTTCAAGAAAAGTCCGCTGTGCGTAGAGACGACAACCTGTTTTTTCGGTTCACCGTAGTTTTGCAACTTCGCAACAAACTTTTCGAAAAGTTCCTGATTCAGGCCATTCTCAACTTCATCAAAGAGAATCACCTTGTCATCAGTAAATTGCTGTGACAAAAGAACAAACAGGCGGAGCGTTCCATAACTCAGATTGGCTGCGGAGAACATACTTTTTTCAAGTTCACTCAAAAGCAGGGATTTCCAGCCAAATTGCTTGCGTTTAATCTCCATATTTTTGAGCGGAGCATAGAAACTCTGAATTTGCGTAAGAAGGTTACGCTGGTTATCGGCAGATAGACCAGCAATAAAGCCGCTCAAATTTCGACCGTTGCTCTCAACAGATGCTGATTGAGACTTGGACACCAGCGATGACTGCGCAATCGCATGGGGGTCAAGAACCCCCAGGAATCGGCACTGTCTTATAAACTTGCTAAATTCTGTCTCCCTGAAAGAAAAAATAGACCCCGAATAATTGGACGGGCCATAGTCGATAGTCTGAATTTTCTTGTCCGGTTCCGAAATATTCAATTTGCCAGATTCATAACGATATTCGACAACGCCTTCCCTGAGCGTTTCCACCGTGCATCGCATTTCACGGGTATTGAACTTGGCTTTCCAGAAAGCCTTTTTCTCTCCAAGAGTCGCATCAATTTCAATATCAATCGAATACTTACGCTCGCCACCAAGAGTTAGCAATTCCGTCACATTGTTCAGGCCCTGTTCATTAAGCCACTGAGGGACATTGCCATTCATCAGCGATTTCACGAAGTCAAGGAACTGAAGGAGCGTTGTCTTGCCTGAACCGTTGATTCCAATCAGGCAAGAAAACATGGGAATATCACTTATTTCAAAATCCGCTAGGGATTTAAAATTCTTTACGGATATTCTGTCAATCTTAAAAATTTCCATAGTCCAATTATAAAAATATGAAGCGCGGGGAATTTTCCCCGACACTTCCTACAGTTCTCATTCTACCGCCGTAGCTCCGCTACGACACGAGCATCATGGAGAACACCATGACGAACAGTGCGACGGTTTCGCCGACGCCAAGCACCATCAGGTAGTTCACGAGGCCCTTGCCAGTTTCGCCGAGAGCGTTGCAGGCGTCCGCAGCAGACTTGCCCACGTACCAGGCGGAAGCCATCATGCCGATGCCACCGAAGATGCCGACACCCAGGTATGCAGCCCAGTTGGCCGGGGCCGCCTGGGACTTGTTCAGGATGTACATCATCAGCAACATGCCGTAAATCGTCTGCGC
>JAFZOV010000153.1 GCA_017550445.1 Fibrobacter sp. | reverse complement strand
CTGCCGCGGCAATAATCACGAGGGAGACCGTCGAATAGTCAGCATCTTCGGGGTGAATAATCTTCTTAACAGATTCCACGGCAGAAGTTCCGCCTGCATAAAGCACGATAGCCGCCACCGTCATGGCACTCAAATATTCGATGCGGCCATAGCCCAGCGGATGTTTCTTGTTGGGGCGTTTGTCCGCAAGTTTCGCGCCTACAATCGTAATCACCGAAGACAGCGCATCGGAAAGGTTGTTCACCGCATCGAGCGTGACGGCGATGGAGCCCGTGATAAAGCCCACCGCGGCCTTGAATGCAGAAAGAATCACGTTCGTCACGATACCCACGACACTCGTGCGCACGATGACCTTGCTACGATTTTCAATTTCGTTGTCGACCATACAAACCGTCCTACTTCAAGAACAGCGAGAGCTTGGTAAAGTCAAGGATCGTGATGAACACGAAGAAGCTGATGAAGAAGGCGGCAGCGACGTTCTGGATGACAGTCTGCGTCTTGGTAGAAAGCGGTTTGCCGCGCAGCTTTTCGATGCCGAGGAACATGAGCAGGCCACCGTCGGTAATTGCGAGCGGGAGCAAGTTCATGACGCCCAAGTTAATGCTGATGAGAGCAAGGAGCATCAAGAAATCCTGGAAACCGCTCATCCACACGTTACCCATCACAGCAACAATCGATACCGGACCAGAGAAGGCGTCCACCTTGACATGGCCTTGGAACATGCGCTTAAAATAGCGGAAAATACTCGTGGTCATTTTCCAGCTAGTGGCACAAGTTTTAGTAAAAGCTTCAACTGGACCGCGACGAACCAATTTCGTTTCGCGGAAGAGCACATAACCCATCTGGATGCCGACCATGTAACGCTTGTATTCTTCGTTGTAGGCTGGCGTAAGAGCCTTGGTAAGGGTATCGCCATTGCGAATCACCGTAATATTCACCGGTTCACCCTTGCTACCATCAATGATACGGACCACGTCTTCGTAGCGGGAAATATGCTCGCCGTTGATTTCAAAAATCGTATCATTCTGGAGAATCCCTGCCTTTTCTGCGGCAGATCCCGCTATAGGCGGGAGGCGCACCATCACACGATTCTGCGGATAGATGCCGATGTCACCGATGCCCATCTTAATTTCGGAGCTGGTAGAATCCTGTGCGGGAATCACTAGTTCCTCGGGCACAACCGTCACGACTACAGGTTCACCGCCGCGATGGACGGTAAGAGGCACTTTTGCGCCAAGGCTCACACCAATCTGTTCGCGAAAATCATCCCAACCCTGAGTCGGCTTGCCGTTGATTTCGGTGATGGTGTCGCCGGGCTGAATGCCCGCAGCCGCAGCCGGAGAATCTTTACCGACAAATCCGATTATCAGTTCATTCGTAGCAGGTTCCTGCACGCCCACCATGTAAAGAATCATGAGGAGCACAAACGCAAAGACGATGTTGATAAACGGGCCCGCAAACGCAATCGCGGCACGGGCGCCCACCGACTTGCCCATAAAATCACGTTCGCCGGGAGCTTCGCCCTCTTTCAACTTGTCGGGGTTCTCCCCCGCCATCGCCACATAACCGCCAAAGGGAATTGCCGAAATACAGTATTCCGTTTCACCGTGGCGATAGCGGAGCAGCTTTTTGCCAAAGCCGATGCTAAACGTATTCACCTTGACGTTGTTCCACTTGGCCACCATAAAATGACCAAGTTCGTGAATTGTCACAAGGAAACTCAGGCCGATAAGGCCGAGAACAAACATCAAGACGTTGCTGAAAATCGATTCCATTTCAAACGAAATTTAATAAAAAAATCCCCGCCGAAGCGGGGACAGTAAGTTCTTCCGTTATTGGAAAAAGAAGTCGAAGCTTACTTCTTCAGGAATTCATTGATTCCAGCTGCGGCTCTACGACCTTCTCCCATTGCCAAGATGACAGTGGCAGCGCCGAGCACGATGTCACCACCGGCGTAGACCTTTTCCATAAAGGTCTTGTTGGCGGTTGCATCTTCGAGAAGGATGTGACCCTTCTTGTCCACAGAGAGTTCCGGAGTGGTGTTGCTGATAAGCGGGTTGGAACCGTTACCGATAGCAACGAGCACGGTGTCGCATTCAATTTCGAAGCTTGCGCCTTCGATCTTGACCGGACGCGGACGGCCCTTTTCG
>JAFZOV010000152.1 GCA_017550445.1 Fibrobacter sp. | reverse complement strand
CGTAAGTATTCTTAGCGAGGTTTGCGGCATCTTGAGCACGCGAAGCCATCGCCTTGAGAGCCGTAATGTCTTCGGAGCGGGCGCCGTTCTTTGCCTTGTTCGCCTGAGCGCGGGCAGCGCCCAAAGCACCCTGGGCCTGAATCTTTTTCGCCTCGATTTCGGGGCTGCTAATGATGGCCACGATGGCATCCTTTTCAACCATGTCGCCTTCGCGGAAGAACAACTGTTCCACGCGGCCGGGAACCTTACCCGCCACCAACACGCGGCGAGCTTCCATTTGCCCCTGCAAGTAAGCGTCACGGGGTTCCGTCGCAAACTTCTGCAACGTGATAATTCCAAGCCCGATCAAGGCAATCAACGCCAAGACGACCAAAGTTTTTCCAATCACTTTCAAGACGTTCATTCTTTTTCTCCGTTTCTAAAATCAATTTGCAGGTGTAGCAGCAGCCGGTTCAGGGGAGATTCCCGCCTTCGCGGGGATGACATCATTGGACGCGGGGGCGATTTGTGCAGAATCTGCTGCTGTGGATTGCGTCGCTTCGCTCGCAATGACGTTCGAAGCGTCATTTGCTGCGGGCGCTTCTGTCGGCGCAGCCGCTTCAACAGAAGCAGCAACCTTTTCTTCATTATTCATTTCACTACTCACTGCGGACTGCTCACTGCCCACTGCTTTCAGCATCTCGCCCGCATTCACCACTTCACCGCTGGCTTCCAAAAGTCCAAGCCATGCGACCACGGCATCGTAATGAGCCTTCAGGTCAGCCACCTGCAAGCGAGAAAGGGCGAGTTCGGCATCCACCACATCCAAGCCCGTTGCAAGGCCCGCTTCATAAGCAAGCGTCTGACTGCGGTGCGCTTCTTCGGCAAGTTCGCGAGTTTTCTTCAAACTTTCCAGGCGGCTCTTGGCATGTTCCATTTCACGCCAACGTTTTTCAACAAGCAAGCCGATGTTATCCATCGTCTGCTCTTCCATACTCGAAAGCGAACGGTCGAGAGCCTTGGCATTACTCACCTTGGAACGAGTTTCGCCACCCTTGAACAAGTCCCACTGCATCTTGGCTCCCACCGCCCAATCGGGCTCCAGGAGCGTCAAGTCGCGAGTATAAAGCTCCTTGTAGGCAAAGAGCGCAACCGTCGGGAAATAATCCGCGCGGGCGGCGCTTACCGCATCTTGGCTACGCTTGCGCTCGGTACGCAACTGGCGCAGTCCTGGGTGTCTATCCATCGCAAGCTGCTTAAATTCATCCATGCCAAAGGTCTGTTCCGGAGCGAGTACCGGCGTAATGGCTGTAATATTCGTATCGGTATGCAACAGGCTTGCAAGCGCTAAACGAGCAAGCGTCTGATCGCGATAAGAATCTTCCAAGGCGTTTTCGGCTTCGGCCAAGGCAACTTCGGCACGCAGGCGTTCTGCCTTACTAATCTGGCCGCCTTCTTCCAGTTTCTTGGAGCGGGCCAAATGTTCTTCTAAATTTTTCTTGGTGCTTTCTCGAAGCACCGTCAATTCTTCGGCCAAGCGAAGCGTAAAGTACTTAGTCGCCACATCCATCAAAATGGTATTCTGCGCCATGTCGAACGCAGCCTTCTTGGCATTCACATTTTCTTTGGCGGCATCATAGGCAGAATAAATCTTGAGACCTGTAAAAATCGGCCAAATGGCAGTAAGACGTGCATTAAAGAACACATCGTCCTGCACCTTCATTCTAAAATCAGCATCATCAATCTGCGACTGGGCCGTTTCAAGCTTCTGTTGCGATTCCAGCGCATACTTGTCAGCCGTTTTTTGGGCAATCTCTTGCGCAGTACCGCCCACTTTGCTTTCGGCAAAGGCGTTCGCCTGCTCTTCGGTCATACCAGCCGCCAAAGCTCCATTATAAGCCTGCTTATAACCGGCCTGCGCCTTGTTATAAGCGTCTATGTAGGCCTTGGAATACACCGCGGCAGGGCCAACCGTTGCAAGACCGCCCGCAAGGCCACTCATGGCCTGCTGAATTTCACCCAAGTCAATATAGATGGGGTCGTTAATCTTTGTGACGCTCGCCGTCAACGACAGTTGCGGCATAAAGCGGGATCGAGCCTCGGTTCGCCCACTTTCGGCCATATCCACTTTGGCCCTTTCGGCCTTAATTTGCGAATTGTTCGCTTTTGCCATTGCAATCGCATCCGATAGCGAAATCGGCGCCGCAAAAGCAGAAACACTTGCAACAATACCCAAAAACAAACTCTTCTTCATAGCACCTATAAAAATAAATTTTTCCATACAGAAAAACCGCCTTTTAGGGGCGGTTTTCTTACTTTTTTCAAGAATTTTATTACAGGATTATTACTTACCCGGAGTAGGCTCGCCAACAGTCCAGGCAGAAGCTTCGTAACCCATGGTCGAAACATCCTTACGCTGCAAGCTGTAGCCGTAACCATCCGCGCGCTTGTAATCGACTCCATCACCGCGCCAGCTATCGCTATAGAGCGAAGCGTCGGACCAATCATAGAACCACTGGTCATTTAAGGGATTCGACGAGTCTTTGATCAAGGAATAGGGCTTCTTGACCGCAACGGTTTCACCGCGGTTCGAAAGCTTACCCTTGTAGAACTTCACCAAGACATCAGCCGCAAGTTCGTAACGATTACGCAGCTTAGTCTCACCAACGGCTGTCGAGAGCGATTCAGGGAAGAGTACCGCAAAACCACCCGCCGGAATAACATCCGTTGCAGAGAATTCGAAATTAACGCCTTCAACCTTCCAGCCCCTGCTGCCATTGCTAAGCGACTGGTACATGGTAATCGCTTCAGACGAAGTATTCTTGAGTTCCAGGAATTCCACGTCGTTCAGGTCTTCTTCATTGGGGTGATAATGAATTTCGTTGATTACCACCGGGCCAATGTAAAGAGCCGCATTGGCAGCACCCGGAGTGGCTTCCTTCAAGGCGCCCTGGGCAGTAGAGCCATCGCTCAAGTCAACCACGCCACTCGAAAGTTCACTAGAAGGCAAAAGCAAACTAGATTCGTCACCTTCGGTAGCGCCATACAGGTAATAAGAGCCGCCAATAGGACTTACAATCAGCTCCGTAGCCTCACCTTCGCTATTGACAAAGTCTGCATCGCCGTTCAGAACAAGATAACCACCTGCGGGAACAGTACCGGCTTTAATCGTGAGTTTTTCCTTACGGACCTTAGATTCAAAAATCCAGCCAGTCACATCCACTTCTGCAGAACCCGCATTGTAGAGTTCCACCCAAGAAGCCTTACCCGTCTGATTCGGCATAATCTCATTCAGACGGATGTTCGATGTCGTAAGCCATTCGTCGTTACCGGCACCCGGGTTACCCTTAAGCGTTTTGCTTGCGCCCCAAGAGGTAGCCTGAGCGGCATTTCCACCCTTGTACACCAAGGTACGGCCCTTACCGTTAGCCAGCGACGGCCAAGGCGGTTCCATACTGTAAGAGCAGCTCACGTCACCTTCACCCATAATCTTCACATCAATCACATCGCCTTCGTTAGAAAGCTTTGCCACAGCACCCGTAGAGGGGTCTTTGTCCCAAGGGCCATAGAGCTTTCCTGCATAATCCGGATACTCCTGCATGAAGAGATCCCTGTTGTTGGTCACAACGACATATTCACCCTTCTTCAAAGGATCATTCGGGAACTGATAGGTAACGGCGCCATCCAAGCGCACGCCCGACGCCAGCATACTGGGAATATCCGGGCCGCTGGCAATTGCCACTTCAACCCATTCCAGTTCAGAACCATCGGGAGCGTTGTACATAATTTCAGTGATGGCCATCTGGGTCACCGTTTCATCGACCACCGAAGATGACGATGTATTTTTATTCCCGTTATTGGCTTGACTACTGGACGAACCCGTAGCATCACCCGAAGAATTGGGGTCAGCACCTTCTTCCGACGAAGATGTCGGCGTATCCGGATTATCAGGCTCGGGTTCCGACGACGAGCTGCTGGAACAGGAGGTGGCCAAGACCATTGCGGTTACAGCCGAGCCAGCCAAAAGAATTTTTTTGATATCCATAGAGGTATCCTCGTAAAACTTACTTCTATTTTAAAAATTTTCGCCCGCGCCCACCGCCAGTTTCGTCCAATAAGGAGTCTTGAATCGGCGGGGATTCTCATAAACACGTTTCCATTCCGCTGCGGCATTGCCGAATTTAGAGAATGCACCGTGTTTCAGGTTCAAGAACTTAATCAAGTCGAACATCCAGTACGGCACCTGCGAACAGGGGCACTTGAGTTCGAGTACAGCATCGCAACCCGGCTGAAAGAACTTGGGAATACCCGTGGAATGCATGTAATGCGGGTCAACGGTATAGTCAAAACCGTTTTCTTCGCGGAATCGCATGCCGGTATCGATGGTCACGCGGGAATATTCTTCGCGAAGCCCGAACCAAGCGCGACGCTTGTACTGCGTCAACAGGCGCGGGTGCGCATTGTAGAGTTCCGTCTTGTACAAGAAATCCTTCACGTACATACGGTCCTTTTCGCCCTTGCACGGCCAGTCTTCGGGCTTCATGTTCCAAACTTCGCCCGGATTAATGCCCTTGATGGTTCCACGACTCTTATAGCAAATATTCTTGATCTTGCGCTTGCATTCAAAGTGGAATGTTCCGTCTTGAGCGGGGTGTTCACCGTACGTGCGAATTCGCATGTTAAAACGGTCCAGCAACTGTTTCTTTTTCCAGCCCAGGAACGTCCAAGAAGGCGAATCCAAGTAGAGGTTCGTAATCCAGTAGAATCCGCCCGGGGTAATTTTAGAATAGTAGTCTTCTTCGCAGTACGGAGCAAGGAATGCGCCGATACGGTCCGCCCATTCCACAGGAATGTGGTACTTGAGTTCGAACCTTTCGAGAAGGCTAAATCCGCGGGCTTCGGCCATACTACTTGAGCCCCCCAACTAAGTGGTTCTGCACGCCTTCCTTAGAAAGCTGGCCTGCATACTGCAACAGTTCAAGATAAAGGTCGTAAATGTCGGTTTCGAGCTTGGCCGCATTCAGTTCGCTTTCCACAGCGGATTCGCGGGCGCGCAACAAAAGAAGCGGATCAGAACCGGCATCCTTTGCGAACTGTTCAAAGATGTTTCCGGCCTTCACCTTGTCGGCAAAATCCTTCTGCACCTTCCACTGGGCAAGGAACCCGTTAATCTGTTCCACGATGCGGGACACCTTCACGTTCACATCGCGAACCTTTTCCATATAGTCGCCTTCGGCATCCAGGTCTGCCACCTGGTTACGCAAATCGTTATCCTTGTTGCTGTCAAAGAACGGGAGCTTGATCGCCAGCGTCGCATAGAACTTGTCGCGAGTAAGGCGGTTATCCTTGTCGGCCACTTCCTTCTGAATGGCGTAAGTATTGTCAAAAAGGCCCGTGACTTCGTCCTCAGCATTTTTCAGCCATTCTGCACAGGCATCAGCGTCGTAATACTCACCATTCTTCGTACACAGATCAGAATAGCCCATATCCTTGTACTTTTTCATCAAGGATTCGATCTTCATAGAGTAGCCGATACCGATGTGAGAAATGTAATCACGGCGGCTAGCCACATCCTGCTTGGCGCGGGCCTTTTCTGAATCCATCTTGCCCTTGGCAATTGCAAGCTGCGGGAAATTGTCGCTCACTTCCACGCCATCTTTCAGCTGGGCTTCAATTTCTTCCATCGACGGAAGCCAGGTAGAATCCAGCTCGATGCTGTCGAAATCGGGAATCCACACACGCAGTTTTCTTTCGGAATTCTGGAGGGAATTCGAATCGTTAATGAGAGCGGCACGGATAGAGGCTTCTTTTTCGAGAGCAGACATCAAGTCCTGCGGATTGAACGCTGCCGAACCCGACTTAATGTGCAGCACTTCGATACGGTCCGCATTAATCTGGTAGAGTTCCTGGTTCAACGCATTGATACGCTTGCGCATTAAATAATGAATAGCGCGTTCGTAACGGTCATACAGAAGGACACCGCGATCTTCGGCCAAATGGGCATTCGCATAAGCCATCTGCGCTTCGTAATGAGCGCGGTCAGCAGCACCTTCACCAAAAGCCTTCGGAGTCATGCGAAGTTCGAAATCATGCTGAGCGAAGCTAAAGCCATCCAGTTTGTAACGCAGTTCAAGCTTGTCCCACAATTTTGTGCTGCGAGAAGTCGCAATGTTGGCACGCTTCTTAGAAGCCTGATAACGAACATCATCGTCAGCGGACTTGATGAGCGTCTCCCAGGTAAGGGGGGCGGCAATCAAAGGGGCTGCGACTAACAAAGAAATAAAAGCAAAACGATTCATAAAATTTATTCAGATATGGTTACCATTTCACCCAAGAGGAACGGGTTTTCGGCAGGAATCGTGATAATGACTTCGCGGCCGTGAATCGGCATTTCAGGCATCTTCCACATACGCACGGGGAATTCCACGATGCGGCTGGAGAGGCCAACGACCTTGCCCTTCACCGGCTTGCCGGTTGCACCGAGCGGCTTCACATTAACCGTTTCGCCAATATCCATGCGCTGGTACATTCTTTCGTGAATGTAGCCACGAACGAGCGTCGGAGACTTGTGGGTAAGCGTTACAATCGGAGCGAAGCTAGACACCTTTTCGCCGTCATGCACATTCACAGAACCCACCACCCAGCTTTCCTTGGCAATCTGGGTCAATTCTTCTTGCTGCTTCTTGAGTTCTTCGAGTTCCTTCTTCAAGTTTTCGACTTCGCTCTTGCCGGCATCCTTCTGCAAGCGGTTGCTGCTGCGCAGAAGCTTGATCTGTTCGTTGGCATTGGAGTTTGCAACAGCGAGTTCATTCTTCAAGCTCTTAATCTGCATGGCCATCGCATCGTTGCCATCAGCTTCGGAATTGGAATTCTTTAAGCTCTTGAGCCTTGCCGCAATTTCCTTGTTTTTCTTGTATTCCGTTTCGAGTCTGTTGATTTCAGACTTGAGCGTAAGGGTCTTCGTGGCAAGGTCGGCCTTGACAGCGGCAACCTTCTGGTCGATGTCTGCAGCAGAGAGGTTGCTACGGCCTTCGCTAGCGTCAAGTTCGCGAGTCACCTCGGCAATGCGGAGCGTCAGGTCCGGGCGGTTAAGTTCCACAATGGTGTCGCCCGCATTAATGGACTGACCCGGCATCACGTGTACCTTCACCACTTCGGTCGGGCTCGGAAGACTAATCGTCGTTTCGGCAGCTTCCGCAATTCCCTGGAAAGTCGCAATCTTACCCTGGTACATGTAGCCCAGAATAATGGCGATAATCACGCAAAGAATCCAGGCCAAAGAAAGCTTGTGACCGTAAACGTAAGCAACACCGGCGTTACTCTTATGAGTATTCCAAAAAGTTTCGAGCATATCGCTAAGCTTGTTCATACCGCCTCCCTTACATTTCCGTCGTGGCGTCTTGCATCATGAACTGCACGTCCGAGATGCCTTCGATCTTCGAAAGTTCACTCAGGATTTCTGCAGCGGGGTGAGTGGCACGCAGGCGAATCTGGTAGGCCACATCGAGACGGGCACCGCCATCCACTTCGCGCATGGTAATCAAAATAAACGTCTTGAGGTTCGACTTCATGATATCTTCGATCTGGCCGCGAACCTTGGGTTCGTTCGGCAAAGCGAAGCGGAGCATGCCGTCAAAGAAATGCTTGGTACCGAGTCCCGTACGAGAAAGAAGGAAGGCAACCGCGCTAAAGGCGATGGTTCCGCCCACGGCAGCGCCCCAGGCATACACACCGCAACCGATACCGGCGCCCAAAGAGGCGAACACGAACATGATGTCGCGCGGGTCCTTAAAGCTTGTTCTAAAGCGAACCACCGAAAGAGCACCCATCATACCCAAGCCGCGGCCCACGTTATCACCGATAGCCTGCATCACCGTTGCAGCGACCACGGCACTCAGCACAATGGCCTGCACAAAGTTTCTGGAATACGATAAACCAAGGAAGGTTTTCTCGTAGGTCCAAGCAATCACCGAGGAAAGGATAAATGTGAGGATCAAGGTGTACGCCAATGTAATAAGAGTGGCATTGGCGGTGCCGGATTGGACGGCTAATAGATCGAGCATAGGGACTCCGTGGTTTACTTTTTCTTTTTCAGCCAAAATTTACTTTAATCACTCGCAAAATAGCGAATTTTTGTGTAAAAATGGATGAACAAAAACCAAACGTTCCTACAAAAATGGGGCAATTCGGGGGGAATCCACCCTATTTTTAACACCGCATTGGAATAATAGCAAAAAAGGGAAAAAAATACACCTAAAAAGAAATTTGCATTTTAAAACAAGCGTGCAAATAGTGTGTAAACAAATTCAGTTTTCTGAATTCTAAGGTCAAAACAAGAATGAAAAATTATTTTTCAATCTTATTTTTTTATTATCCATTTTAATTGAATCGACCAGCTCCAGCACGGCGACGACGGCCCCGTTCAGACACCAGCGCTTCTATCAAGAAAAGGAGTGCCGCAAGGCCGAGGAAAATCTGGTAACGGTCCTGATAATTTTCCATACGATCGGACGCCTGTTCCTTCTTTTCGAGGCTTGCAATTTCGGTAAGCACCTTTTGCAGCTGGAATTCGCCAGGGCTTGCATAGAAATAGAGCCCACCCGTTACGCTCGCAATTTCTTGCAGCGTTCCGTCTTCCAAGCGGGTCGTCACGATGTTGCCCTGCATATCCTTCTTGTAGGCGACCTCGCCGTTCTTAGAGGGCACGGGAATAGGCACGCCTTCGCGAGAACCGATACCGATTGTATAAATGCGGATTCCCATTTCAGCGGCTTCCTTGGCGGCGTTTACGGCAGCAGCTTCAAGCTCTTCGCCATCGCTCATGAGAATCATCACGGAG
This sequence comes from Fibrobacter sp., assembly GCA_017550445.1. The sequence continues at coordinate 7,742 of JAFZOV010000152.1, read as the reverse complement.
TACTGCCCGGCACTCCCCGAATTTCTGTAAAGGTCCATGCCCTTGCGAATCGCCTTTTCAAGGTTCGTTCCCGGCATCAGCCAACCCGGCGTAAGTTCGCGGAGCATCATCTGCACGGTACCATAATCAAGAGTGAGCGGCACCATCACCTGGGCCTCACCGGAGAAAGCAACAAGGCCCACGCGGTCACCCGAAAGCGATTCCAGGAACGCAGAAATTTCATGACGGCTACGTGTCAAACGGTTCGGCTTGATGTCTTCAGCCAGCATCGAGAGCGAAATGTCCTGCAACAATACCAAATCAAGGCCGCGACGTTCGATATGCTCCATTTTGCGCCCCCACTGCGGGCGAGCAAGAGCCACAAACAAGAAGGCGATTGCGAACAGCAAAATCGTTACCTTGGCAAGGCGGCGCCACGGCGACACCGAGGTCGAAAGCTTTGGCAACATCGAAAGCGAAACAAAGCGGGCCGCCAGCTTTTTGCGGCGATGGTAAGCATACACAAAAAGGAGCGCAAACAGAGGGAGCGTCAAAAGGCCCCACAAAAACATCGGTTCAGCAAATCGCATCTAAAGCCTCCATTACGGGATGCGCACAAAGCGCGTATTCGCAAGCAACAATTCAAGTAAAATGAGGATAGCACCTGCCAAAAGCCACGGGTAGAACTTTTCGGCATAGCGGGCGTAAGCCACCGTCTCGATTTCCGTCTTTTCGAGTTCATCGATTTCGGAATAAATCTTTTCGAGTTCTTCCTTATTTTCGGCGCGGTAGAAGCGGCCTCCGGTCTTTTGCGCCACCGACTTCAGCACGCCTTCGTCAATACCTTCTTCGGGGGTAATGTCTCGTTCGCCCCAAGAGATTTCGCCCGTCCAGGGATTCTGCTGGAACGCAAGAATTTTGCCATTCTTTTTGCCCACGCCCACCGTATAGACTTTAACGCCAAGCGACTGAGCCACATCGGCAGCACGCATCGGCGGCACCACGCTCGCATTGTCGCGGCCATCCGTCAAAAGCACCACCACCTTGGACTTGGCTTCGGACTTTTGCAAACGCGCAAGAGCATTCATCAGGCCGTCGCCAATGGCGGTGCGGCTATTCATAATCGAATCGCGGGCAAGGTCATCGGACGCCCTCAAAATTTCAAGCAGCGAGCCGTAATCCAGCGTCAAGGGGCACTGAGTCACCGAGCGGGAACCAAAAGCCGAAAGACCGATGCGGTCGCTATGACGCTTCTGAATAAAATCCGCAATCACCTGCTGGGCATAACCCAAACGACTATACTTCCAATAATCGCCCGATTTGAGAATACGTTCCGCATTCATCACGCCAAGCTTTGCCTGTTCCATGCGGGTCAACATATCGAGCGTTCCCATGGAGCCCGAAACGTCAAGCGCAAGCATAATGTCGACTCCATCGGTCGAGGTATATTCCACTTCCATGGCGTTCTGCGGACGGGCAAGCGCCACTACAAAGCAAACGAGGGCGGCGAGGCGCAAAATCGGAACAATATGACGGAACTTGACACGACGGCTCGGCACTGCACGTTTTGCAATCGAAAGGGCCGGAAATTTAATCGTACTCTTGCGGCGGTGTTCACGATAGATGTACCAGCCGACTAAAACAGGAACCAAAATTAGGAGCCAGAAGGCCTCGGGATTCTGAAAATGCAACGCACCAATATCCATAAAATCTCCGAAAAAACGCAAAAATCAAATCTTTTCGAGGAAGAATATACAAAATTCAAAGGGAAAAAGCTAAACGATAGTTCAGAGTTCGGAGTTCAGAATTCAGAAATGCCAAGGCTGAAATATAACTCCGAAATCCGAATTCTGAATTCCGAATTAAAACACGTCTTTCTGTGCGGTCACGTGAGGCAAAAACCGCTTCATGAGCGGGATAATGCCAAGGTACAGCAGCATGGTCACCACAAAAACAAACGCAAGCGACACCGGACGCGGCCAATGCACATGGAAATCCCGCAAAATCTTGATGATACTCCACTGAACCCACCCATGGGTTACTAAAATCATAATGGAATAGCGGCCAAAATAAGATACTAGAGGAATCTTATTGATCGCCTTAGACAAGAATAAAACCGCAAGGGTGCCCAAAATTCCACACAGGTAAACACTCCATATGGGGAGCCAATAGCGGTTGCTCACATAGCTTACGGAATCCGGCGGAGCATTAAAGGTAAGTAGGAACGTCACTCCAAAACACAGCGACGCAATGGGAATGTTCCAGCGATCCCAACGGTTCGGGGCCAAAATTGGGGTATAGCGATAGGCCACATGCCCCGCACAGAAATAAGGAATAGAAGCCAGGGATGACGCCCAGAACAGCGGGAGCTTAATATTGTAGCGGCCCAAGAAAAAGCCCGCTAGTCCAAGCACAATAGAAAACAGCACCAAGGCCTTTGTTGTATGACGCGGGAACTTTTTGGCAGCCCACTTTTTTGTAACTAGGTACAGCCCGTAAAACATCAGGTTCGTCCAAAACAGGCTCAGCAAAAACCACACCGGGATATTCGGGAAGGCCTGTTTCCATACAAAAGAATACCACACGCCCGCACCGGGATTCGCCCGCAAATGAAAATAATACAGAATAAAAGGGAGCAAACAAGACAGCGTCACGAAAAAGAACGCAAACGGAATCAGAAGCTTGTTGACTTTGCGTCGACAAAAATCAAAAAATCCCGCATACTCCTTAAAGAACAACCCCGACAAAAAGAAGTACAACGGCATTCTAAAGGTAGAAATCGTTTCTTTGAGTGGGTATGTTTCAAGCCCCCAGGTACTTACCACATGGTGCCACACCACCAGCATAATGCAAATACCCTTGGCTAGATCCACAAAGGCATAGCGTGGTTTTGCGGCGGGTATGGTAGATGCGGTTTCCATAAAAATCCGTTATTTTTCCAGAAAATCAAAAATACGATTCTTGTAATCGGGCAATTCATCAAAGACCGCGTGGCCGCGATCTTCGTACATGTAGAATTCACACGAAACACCCTCTGCCTTTAACTTTTCGGCAAGCTTTACGGATGCCTCAGGCGTAGTCACATGGTCTTTGCCAGCGCCAAGCACAAGCACCGGCCCCTTAATTTTACCGAGGTCATTGTAAGTGTCTACGTAATCACAAGCATCGGCAAAAATGGCGAATCGGTCCAGTTCTTCGTCCGAGATTTCTTTGTACAATGCAAGCAATGCCCTGCGGTAACGAGCCACAAAGCTTTCGGTAAAGCAATCATCGATAAATGCATTCACAAAGGCCGATGTTTCTCGGGCGCGTGCGAGGCGAGCCCAATTCGAAATCGTCTTGAGCTGCAAAGGTTCCGCCTTCGAAGTCGAAGAACCTAACACTAGCTTACCCACTATTTCGGGGTGAGCAATTGCCATATACTGTGCAATCATGCCACCCTGCGACACACCATAAACATCCGCTTTTTCGATACCGATTGCCTTAAGAGCGGCCACCTGGTCTTCAGCCATTTCGGGCAAGGAATAACCGGGCTTGGCATCTTTCTTGCGGTCAAAAAAGTAAAGCGTGTATTTCTCTTTAAAAATCTTGAACGGGCCTTCTAATGAAGCTGCGGACTTCACGATACTTTTTATCGAAAGGCCGGGAATCACAATCAAGGGCTTTGGGCCCGAGCCGATGCAGGCATAATCCATTTCAACGGAGCCCACACAAACCGTATGTACAAGATTATCGCTCATGGTTTATAATATAGTAAGGATGAAATTCCTAAGTTACTAGTTCTTAGTCTATAGCTACTAGCAGAATCAAAAAATGCCCGCACAAAAGCGAGCACTATAATTCTAACAGTTCAAGTTCTAAATTCTAGCAACTAGTAACTTAGAACTCGCCCGTAGGGCGTAAACTGCGCCTTTGGCGCTTAGTTTCTGTGGAAGTCGTCTTCGACGCGGATGATGTCATCTTCGCCAGTGTATTCGCCCACCTGAACTTCAACGATTACAAGCGGGAGCTTGCCTTCGTTCTGCAGGCGGTGAACTTCACCCACGGGGATGTAAGTCGATTCGTTCGGACGCACGTAGAACACGTTCTTGCCGACAGTCACCGTAGCAGTACCGCTTACAACCACCCAGTGTTCCGAGCGGTGCAGATGCTTCTGCAGGCTGAGACGCTTGCCCGGCTTCACCACGATACGCTTCATCTTGTAGCGTTCGGAGGATTCCAGCACGGAGTAAGTTCCCCACGGGCGGCTTACGGTCTGCGGCACGTTAATGAGGTCAGAACCGCGTTCCTTAAGTTCTTCCACCACCTTCTTCACCTTCTGGCTGCTGCTGAGCGGAGCGACCAGAAGTGCATCCGGAGTATCGACGATAAGCATCTTGTCGAGATCAATCGTAGCAATGGCACGCTGAGAGCCCATCACCAAGGAATTCTTGGAGTCCACGGCAATGTGGCGCGGGTTCACGTTGTTGCCGTTTTCGTCGTGCGGGTATTCGCCATAAAGGCTATCGAAGCTACCGAGGTCACTCCAACCGATATCGCTGGGGACCACCTTCACCTTGTTAGATTTTTCCATGACAGCGTAGTCGATGGAGTTCGACGGAATAGCCATCATGTCGTCGCGATCGATACGGATGGGTTCGCCATCTTCAATAGGCGCATTGGAAAGAGCCTTCTTTGCAGCAGCGAGCATTTCCGGAGAGTACTTGCCGAGTTCAGAGAGGAACGTCTTCGCCTTGAAGCAGAAGATGCCGCTATTCCAATAGAAGTTGCCTGCCAGCAGGTACTTTTCGGCGGTAGCGCGGTCAGGCTTTTCTACGAAGCGTTTTACATTTTCGCCATCGGCTTCGATGTAGCCATAGCCCGTTTCAGGGCTAGTCGGCGTAATGCCGAAGGTCACCAGGTTGCCAGCTTCGGCAAGTTCCTGGGCGCGGAGCAGAACCTTCTTGTATTCGTCTTTCTTGCGGATTACGTGGTCCGACGGAGAAACCAGCACGATGGTTTCGGGATCCATGGTAAGGCAAGCGAGAGCGATAGCAGGGGCTGTGTTACGGCCCACCGGTTCCAGAAGGAACTTGGCACCCTTCATACCTTCCATTTCGAGCTGATCCTTGGCCAAGAAGAACTGGTCGGCATTGCTCACGATAAACTGCGATTCGCAAACGGCGGAATTGGTGACCACCGTCTTACGGAAAAGGGACTGTCCGTCAAAGAGCGGGGCAAACTGCTTGGGCATCAGGGAACGGCTCACAGGCCAAAGGCGAGTACCCGAACCACCACAAAGAATCAAGTTAATCATTATATCCCATCCTTAACGATTACCAGAACAGCGATTTAGTAGTCGTATTATTGTTATTCGTACCAGTACCAGTGCCTGTACCATTGCCAGTGTTCGAATTATTATTCGTAGTGGAACTGCTACTGCTGCTAGAGCTGTGCTTCGGAGTATAGTCATCCTTAACCACATGGACTTCATGAGCAGCCAAAGCGCCGTAGTAAACCATGTTAACAGACGGGAAGATCAAGCTCACGAGGCGGTTCCAGGTAGCGAGATCAGAAGCATCCACGTACACGATGTCGCGAGAATTCAGCTTGAATCGATCAGCCATCGCCAAGGCCATTGCATTCTTTGCATTCAGCTGGAACACGTCGATCTGATTTTCAGAAGTATTGCGGATAACATAAATACCGCGAGCAGTAGCGTTCAAGGCCTGCAAGCCACCGGCAGTAGCCAGGGCCTCGGCCAGGGTCAAATTACCGTTATAGATGTTGACAATACCGGGCCTGCCCACTTCGCCCATCACATAGGCCTTCTGGTCTTTCTGGGTTTCAGTAAGGGCCGGCACCAAGATCTGGTCATCAGGCTTGATCATCAAGCGTTCAAGAGGCAAGTTCGCATTAAAGGCATTAAGGTAATTGATATTGTAAACCTTGTCGCCACGACGGATCTGCATGGCAGAAGGGTCCGCCTTGTCCGTAAAGCCACCAGCATAGGCAATAGCATCGGGCAAAGTCATCGGGTTTTCATTGAACGAAACAATGCCCGGTTTTTCAACGGCACCCGCCACAAATGCCTTACGGCTATAGTAACCCGTCACGCGGACATCTACCTGCGGATCGTTCAAGATCTTGTCAGAAAGACGCTTGGTGATTTCGGCGCGGAGTTCCTGGGCAGTAAGACCAGCAGCCTGAAGTTCGCCTGCATACGGGTAGAAAAGCTTACCATCGGTAGTCACCTTCTGGCCAGCCGGCTGGTATTGACCCATCGGAGAAGTCAGTTCCGGGTGTTCCCACACCACAACCTGAACCATGTCCAGTGGTCCAATACGGTATTCCAGTTCAGGCAAGGAATCCACCAACAGATCCTTCAAATCACCGAATTCACTATCATTGCTGTCGGCAGAAGCCGTTGCAGTGCCCAAATCACCGGCACCAATGTCATGGATGCGCACGATCTTACCGTTATATTCGGCTTCGTCGCCCGGCACACTCATCTGCATCTGCGGTCCGAGAGCGCAACCGCTCAAAGCAGCGGCGGCAACAAGTCCAAGACCCAAACTCATTTTCTTCATAAATTAACCCTTTTAGCCAGACTACGCCTGGCCTTCGCTTTGTTTGATTTTTTCTACCCAGTACGGGGTCAGTTTAGAGATAAAATTCCACGCCAGCACGAAAGCATTTTCAGGGCGACGATACGGGTCAGGTACATCCACCCGCTGCGGTTCGCCATAACGGAAAACCTTACCTTCGAGCCACGGATAACGGTGCAGCAAATCCATCTTATGACCGTTTTCCATCACCAAGATGAGATCGGCCCACTTCAAAATGTCCAGATTTATCTGACGAGCGCGATGTGCGCTCATATCGACACCGTGTTCAAGAGCGATTTTTTGGCTCAGTTCATGGGCCGGGTGATCCACCAGGGCCCCAAGGCCAGCACTCATTACATCAAAACCTTCCCCCAGTTCCTTCTTCAAAAGGTATTCACCTGTAGGGCTACGGCATATATTACCAGTACATACAACAAGAATGTGTTTCATTAACAATTAAGATAGAAAATTCTTACAAAAGAGATGCCCGCCTGCGCGGGCATGACAATTGGAATTACAATTCAAACGCGAAGTTCAAATCCTTAAGAGCCGGGTTCTTCGTGTCTTTCTCGGAAAGCAGCGGTTCGAAACCATTGCCCACCGGCCACTTGATGCCGATTTCGGGATCGTTCCACATCAGGCCTCCTTCGTCCTTGGGGTCGTAGAGGCGGGTGCACTTGTACACGAAAGTCGCCGTTTCGCTGAGCACCACAAAGCCGTGAGCAAAGCCTTCGGGAATGTAGAACTGTTTCTTATTTTCGGAAGAAAGCACAACACCTTCCCATTTGCCGAACGTGGGGCTACCCTTGCGCAGGTCTACAGCGACGTCAAACACTTCGCCTTCAATCACGCGAACGAGCTTGCCCTGCGGATTCTTCTTCTGGAAATGCAGTCCGCGAAGCACGCCCTTTTTGCTTCTGGATTCGTTATCTTGTACAAAAACCATGTTCAAGCCGGCAGCATCGAATTCGGCCTTGTTGTAGGTTTCCATAAAGTAGCCGCGATGGTCGCCAAAGACCGTCGGCTCAATGATTGTTACACCTTCGATAGAGGTTTTGATAAAGTTAAACTTGCCCATTATCTGTTTCCGTACATTTTTTCGTAATACTTCTCGTAGTCGCCGCTGGTGATGTTGTCGAGCCATTCCTGGTTGTCCAAGTACCAGCGCACCGTTTT
>JAFZOV010000151.1 GCA_017550445.1 Fibrobacter sp. | reverse complement strand
GACAGGCCGGTGCTCTAACCAAAATTGAGCTACCACCCCAAATCGTTTCCGATTTTCGGTAGTGGGCGATAACGGATTCGAACCGCTGACATTCTGCTTGTAAGGCAGACGCTCTGAACCAACTGAGCTAATCGCCCGAAAGGGATTACTTGTCCTGATTCTTGCCTTTCCAGAGAATTCCGACCGGAATCACAACCAGATAAGCAGCAACCAAGATAAGCGGTGCAACCGTGAGCGAAACCGGATTGTCTGCAGGGCCAGTGGCGAGGCAAATGAACCCGATAGCGAGGAGCAACACACCGAGAGCAATCAGAATGATATTCTTTTTATCCATCAGTAGTTCCTCATCTCAAGATTACGAAGCCAAATATACAAAGTTTACGGCGCTTGTCAACTGATTTTGCCCTAAAAATCGCACTTTTTTTATGCGACTGGGCGCGAGCAGTATTTTGTGGCCTTTATTTTTGTCCCGGGTACTTAACGCGGGTGTGGTAAGTTCCATCCAAACTATCCAGGAATGCCCGTTCGAGCTTGAACAGTTCCCTAATCGACAGGTTGCATTCGTTGAACTGGCCTTCGGTAAAGCGGCTTTCGATGGTCTTGTGAATCATCGCAGCCAAGGCTTCGGGGCTTGTATCCGTCATGGAGCGGCTCGTGGCTTCAATGATGTCCGCAAGCATCAGAATGGCCGTTTCCTTACTCTGCGGCTTGGGGCCCTTGTAGCTGTAATCTTCGACCTTGACTTCTTCGCCGGTTTCCTTGGCGTTTTCGAGCGCCTTGTGGTAGAAGTACTGGATTATCGAAGAACCGTGGTGCTCGCGAATACCTGCGGCTACCAGCGACGGAATGTTGTATTCGTTGGCGAGGGCCGTACCCTGTTCCACGTGGCCGGTAATAATCTTCACGGACTGCAGCGGGTCGATATTGTTGTGCGGGTTGATCCCTTGCTTCTGGTTCTCGGTAAAGTATTCGGGCCGCATCGTCTTGCCGATGTCGTGGTAAAGTGCCATGACGCGCACCAACAGGGAGTTGGCTCCGATGCTTTCGGCGACGTGTTCGGCAAGGTTAGAAACCTGGATGCTGTGGTGGAATGTTCCCGGGGCGTATTCCGAAATACGCTTCAGTGCCGGGCGGTTAAAGTCCGACATTTCCATCAGGGTCAGCACCGTGGTGATACCGAAGATGCGTTCCATCAAGTGAATGAGCGCCACAGAAGTCAACGCATAGCAGAGCACGATATTGGCACCGGCGGCAATCAAGTTCTGGTAGAATGCTTCGAACGAAAGTCTGTTGCGCAACAGGAACATGACGCTAATGGCGGCTGCCATGGCGAGAATACCGACGATAATTCCATACACGAACTGCACTCTGTAACGCATACGGGCAATCGGAGCGGTTGCGACAAAGGTCACGGCAATGGCGCATGTCATGGCGGCAAGGTCGTAACCATTCAAGATGCCAAAAATCATTGCGGAGAATACGGCAAACGCAATGCCAATGCGACGGTCGTAAAGTACCGTTGCCGTAATGGGAGCGAATGCGAAGGGGTAAATCCACATGAAGTCCAGGTTCTCGGGAATTACAGAAATGTTGATGCTGTTGATGCTTCCGGACAGATGATGAATTCCCCAGAAGGCAACAATCTGCAACAGTGCAAGAGCGATTAAGCTCCAGAGCTGACGCGCGTTACGGAACATTCCCCTGGAGGGGGAGTAGAACAGGAACATAAAGAAGAAGGTGACGATGAGCGCCATAATAAGAGCGTTACCGTAGATGGCGGTAAAGGTCTTGGAGTTTTCTTCTTTCTGCTGGGCGCGCTGCAGTGCGTCGATTTTTTCGAGGATTTCCTTGGTGATGGGCGCACCCTGGGCCACGATTTCCATACCGCGGGGCACCATGCCTTTAATGAGCGTCACCTTGTTGCGGGCTTCTTCGCGGCTGGCCACCGTTTCTTTTTCCAGGTAGAATACGTTAGGCATCATGAATACGAACAGGGTTTCGTAGAAGGCACTCAACAGACCTTGTTCGTTCGGGAAACTCATTTGCAACTGGGCGAATGCTTCGTCAATGCGGCGGCGGAGCGGCTGGATCGTGCTTGCTTCTACAGTTGTCTTTTCGTTGTCCTTGATTAAGGTGATGTTCGGCTTGGAATAGACGATATACTTGAAGTCTTGCAGGTTGTAGTTGTCGCGGTAGAGCTGCGCCGCCGTTTCGGTGCTTGCGATAAACGTGTTCGAAACGCCTGCCTGGAGCATGCGGTTAAATACGTTGAGGAGCGAGTCGCGGGCCTTGGAGTTGAGGCTCAGGGGTTTGATGGCCGAGGTCGAAATGCGCTGCTTCAGGACTTCGTAAATGCGGGATGCCTGCACCACTTTGGATTGCAGCGTAGAGTCGCTTTCGCCATTTGCCGTAAGCTGGTTAATCTGAATCTGCAGGGATCCGTACTGGGCGAGCTTATGCAGGAACAGCTTGAGGTCTTCGGAAACACGGTTGGTTTCGTCGCTGTTATAACCGAAAATAGCGTTCACCTTTTCGGCGGCGCGGGTCTTTTCGGCTTCGATTTCTTGTTCCGACTTGGGAACTTCGAAGTTGATGGGGGCTACGATCGTGCGCGTGCTGACCTGGCCCAAGTGCGGGCGTTCGGACTGGAGCGCAATATTCTTATCAGGGAAAAGGAAGATCGCTGCGGCCGCGACAAGCAGCCAGCCGATAATAAAATGAATTTTGATCTTTTTCTTTTTCATTTATTTCTCTTTCTCGTAGGCTTTCAAGATATCTTTTACCAGCGGGTGGCGGAGCACGTCGGTGGCGGTAAATTCTACCTGTGCAATTCCATGGATTCCCTTCAAAAGTTTCATGGCGTGCATCAGGCCCGACTTCTGGCCCTTGCCCAAGTCCACCTGGGTAGCGTCCCCTGTAATAATAGCTTTGCTGTGGGGGCCGAGGCGGGTCAGGAACATCTTCATCTGTTCGGG